>JAFDLS010000116.1 GCA_019306365.1 Deltaproteobacteria bacterium | reverse complement strand
GCCGCTCAAACGAGCCTCCTCAAGAGTCTCCTGGCCGCAGTTGAGGCAGATGGCCCGCATGGGATAAAAGTACGTACCGCACTCCTTACACTTGGACGCGGTTAAATAAGGCTTTTCACCAGGATCGTCAGGTATCCTGAATATCCCCGGCTTCAAGGGTACTCGCTTTTTCTCACTCATAAACTCTCTCCATTTTTTAACTAATTTAAATGCGTCTGACCTGTTAAATTCAAGCCCCATCGATCAGACTGGATTGACTTCATGACAGGAAAATCACTGCCATACGGCCCTGAACCGACAACCTTTTCAATCAATCTTCTGAAGGCGCGTTTTCAGGGTTTTGCCCAATGGCCACATAATTACGCATGATCTCCATGGCCGCCTCACTTTGAATCGCTTCGAAAAACAGTTTTTTCTCAAGCGCGAGCCCATCTTTTAAAGACATATCGGAACCTTCGTAAATGCACTGTTTGACAATGGCAACGCCTAAAGGCGGATTGGCGGCTATTTCCTTGGCAAGCTCGATCGCGATGGGCATTAATTCATCAGGGTCGCAGGCTCTGTTAACCAAACCGATACGCTCGGCCTCGTCAGCCTCAATCATCCTCCCTGACAAACAAAGCTCCAGCGCCTTGGGAACGCCCACGAAACGAGCCAGACGCTGGGTGCCGCCGCCTCCGGGCGGAAAACCCGCGCGAACTTCGGGCTGACCGATAACAGCCTCACGAGACATAATACGAATGTCACAGGTGAGCGCAAGCTCACAGCCGCCTCCGCCGGTTAGTCCATTTATAGCGCAGATGATGGGTTTGGGGCCATGCGCTGCTATACCGACAGGCTCCTGGGGTTCATCATCCGCTTTGGCCAACCTTTCCGTAATCTGCTTCGGCTCTTCGGCCCAATCCAAAATTGACGAAACGTCAAAATGCTGAATAAACACCCCCGGAACCCCACTGGTCAAAATGGCCGCCCTTAACTCAGGGTCCGCCTCGAAAGCCTCTACCAGCCCAATCAACTCCATATGAGTTTCTATGGTCAAAAGATTTCTAGGTGGATTTTTAAATTTCCAGATAACCACCGGTCCGTCTTTTTCTACCTTAAAAAAGCGTGGTTCTGCGCTCATGAAATCTCCTTCCCTCTCTTTCATATCTTTCTCGAAATTTCGTTAGCGCTCCATACAGCTTTCAGTATGTTTCCGGCCGCTGAACAATCTCCGATTTTATGCACCTCCACACCCTCGGCCTCGAACGCCTCAAAAAGATCATCATTCTTTTTCCTGCCTCTGGAAATTATAAGCGTGTCATAAGGCAGAACATCCTTTTTCCCATGTTTACTTTTAATATGAATTCCATCAACGGTTATATCTTCAACGTTCACATGAAACAAAACCTTGGGATTGCTGAGTCTGACCGCTTCAGGTCTTTCTCGAACCACGTTGATATCAGTGAGTTTTCTCAAAATCCACCACCTGCGGTTGTTTGAGGCGTGACTGGCCAATGTGGTTTCACCCGCTTCACCTATCAGGACAACCTCCTTACGTTCTTCAGCCAGGGAGATGGCAAACTCAGCGCCATACATCAGGCCCCAGATAACAACCCTTTGTCCAATTTCACTTCTATGCTTCAAGGCTTCAATATGATCAATTACACCCGGCTTATCTTGAGCCAGTTCCGGCATTCTCAAGGAAGCGCCGGTAGCCATGAGCACCACGTCAGGCTTCAACTCCTCAACATCACCCGGACCGGCTTCCTTACAAACCCTGACATCAACGTTTAGCTTTCTCATTTGAGTGCCAAGATACTCCACAAAATTTCCAAACTCAGCCGCCAGAGGATCAAGCGCCAATGAAGCCACAGTCCCCCCGACCTTTGAACTTTTTTCCATCAGCGTCACCTTGTGGCCTCGCAAGGCACAGACCCTCGCAGCCTCCATACCGGCAACGCCGCCGCCTATGATCAAAATTTTCTTTGATTCTTCCGCAGGTGTCAGGGGAACAGACATTGGGGCGATATCATAATTAATCGGACAAGGCGTACCGCAGCCTTCCAGACATCCAATGCATTTCCTGATATCTTCCGGCCGGCCTTCAAAATATTTCTTCGGGGTTTCAGGGTCCGAGGTCAGCTGTCTGCCCATGTAAATGATGTCAGCTTTTTCTTCCTGCAGGAACTTTTCGGCCATATCCAGATCAACAATCCGGCCCACGCCGATCACCGGTACCTTGGCGGCCTTTTTTACCGCTTCGGCATGCTCGATAAAGCATCCGCGAGTATAATACATTGGAATGGTAATACCTTCAGGCGAGTGCAAAATGGAGCCCTGCGAAACATCAAGGCAGTCCACGCCAGCCTCTTCCATGGCCGGGACAATAATACTAGTAGTATCATCCAGGGTGATACCTCTTTTACCCAGCAGTTCGTCGGCGCTTATTCTGGCTATAAGAGGATAATCCTTTCCAACCGCCTCCCGCATTTTTTTAATCGTTTCCGTGGGAAAACGCAGCCTGTTTTCCCAACTACCGCCGTAATCATCCTCACGCCGGTTATAAAACGGCGAGATGAATGAACAGCAAAGGGTGGCCCCGCCATGAGCGCAGTGAAGTTCCACACAGTCCACCCCGGCATTTTTAAGCGCCAAGGCAGCGGCGGCGAAAGCTTCTTGAAGCTGTTCTATCTCCTCCAACGTGAATTCAGTCACTGTCGTTACTTCGGGATTTGGGGATATAGCTCCGATTGTAACCTGGAGAATGGAGTCTTTGGGATGAAGCTCATCTGGATAAGGCATTAAAGAAGGTCCTGTCCCGCCCATGGGTCCTCCAGCCACAATTTGAACTCCAAGTTTTGCGCCATGCGCATGAACCGCCTCAGCCACCATTGCAAAACGCTCCGGGCCCTCAGGCATCAGAGGATGAATAGGCAAAAAAGCGCCGGTCATTATTAACGCGGTACCGCCTTTTGCCCTTTCTTCAAACCATTTCGCGGTAAGCTCGTTCGGACTCCAATCCTCAGCTCTTGGCATGTTCAGCAAAGGCGCAAAGCCTATCCTGTTTTTCAATTTCATCCCATTGATCTCGATCGATTCGAAAACTTTACCTGTTTTATTCATTATGACACCTCCCGACCTGATAGTTTGAGACCTCTGCAAAACTTCGTCCTTTAGCTGACCTCATGATCCCCGCTTCGCTGACGCTGCAGCGGCATATGTCAGGCTCAAATTCAAGTCCTTGAAATATTAGTAATATTCCTGCGGGTTAAATTTTCACCTTCCGCGATTTCAACAAAATTACTGGTTTTGCAGAGGTCTCTATTGATAATACTTTTCCTTCCTAAAAAATCACCCACAAGAAAACAGGCGTTAAAATCTTTTTTCACCACCGTTCAAAATTTGCTCAGGTAATCGCTGTAATCGGCCAGGTAAGCCATCACCCTCGCCCCGTCTTCCGGGGAACGGTATGTATAAATGTCGTTATCCGCCAATTTGGCAATCGCCTTGGATCTCTCACGGCCGCTAACAGAAGCGATGATCAGGGGTTTCCGGTACCTGTCCACGCGTTCGATCAACCCGTCCATCATGGTTAACTCCCCTTCGGTCATCTGCTTTTGATACTTCTCGAACCCTTCCCTGATTTCAGGCGGAAAATCTTCGAGTGATTGGGAGGTAAATCCCAGGCAGCTTACCGCCAGCACAGCGTCCACATCATCCGATTTCAACATGCCGCCCAGAGTTGGAATCGAACCATAAGGATCACCGGCCATATCCACCGGGTTGGCATGCGACCACCGTGCAGGCATCCACCGGTTCAGACCATTGATCGTCTCTTCAGACAAAGGCGGTATTTCAAGATCGAAGTTCCGGCAGGCGTCCGTGGCCACAACGCCAAACCCACCGCCGCCGGTGACGATCCCGACTCTTCTGCCGCGAGGCAGCGGCTGGCGGATCAAGGCCGAAGCCACGTCCAGCATTTCATCTACCTTGCGAACCTGAATCACCCCGGTTTGCTTAAGGGCCGCGTCATGAATTACAGCGGAGCCGCTCAATGAGCCGGTGTGTGACATGGCCGCATTAGCCCCTTCCCGGGATCGGCCAACCTTCATTATGATGATCGGTTTCTTTTTCGTTATCTCACGAGCCAGGTTTAAAAAGCGTCGTCCATCCTTGAATCCTTCGACGTAGGCGCAGATAATCTTTGTCTCCGGGTCCTCGCCCAAGTACTCAATATAATCCTCAATCGTCAGATCCGCTTCATTGCCGCTGCTGACGTACTTGCTAAATCCAACACCCCTGTCCATACCCTGACCGATGATGAACCCGCCAAAATTCCCACTCTGAGAAATCAAACTCAACGGCCCGGGTTTTACTTCCCCAAAACCTAAAGTGAAAAGGCTGGAACCCGTATTGAAGTGACCGTTACAGTTCGGTCCCGCGACCCTTATTCCGGCCTGCTTCGCTATCTGGGTAAATTCAGTTTCGAGCCTGGCCCCATCTTCACCAATCTCCCTGAAGCCGGCCGTGATTACCAGTACGACCTTAACCCCCTTGGAAGCGCAGTCCCGCATGGCAGAAGGAACATATTCAGGCGGGATCACAATAACCGCGAAATCAACTTTCCCGGGTATGTCCATGACGCCTTTATACGCTTTAACCCCAAGGATCTCCTTTGCACCGGGATTAACAGGATAAACCTCAAAGTCGCTTTTATATTTGAGTATACTATTGAAAACGCCAAAACCCCATTTGCCAAAGCCTCCGGAAGCTCCAATAACAGCCACGGACCGGGGTGAAAAAAGGTAGTCAAGTTGTTTTATCGATGGTTCCATTTACCGCGCTCATTCCTCCTAAAATTGATCTTGATTAACGCCCTGGTTGGAGGGGATTTGGTCAAAATGAAAATCCGAAATCATAGAACCGGAGGCCTGGATTAGTAATTGTTCTGGCAGAAAAAGTGAAGTATTTTAATGCGTTATATAATAGATTTCATCTGCCTGTTTTAATCCATGACCGTTACGGATTTCCAGCAAATCACCCTTAGCTCATCGTTTGTAATCGGGCGCCGATATATTTACATACACCATGATTGTATAGAGACATCGCATTTTTGCCCTTCTTTGTCAATCATTAAATTCCGGTATAAACCTGCTGGAGTTATCAGTGGATTTATATCGGAATTTTAATTGACTGATTGACTTGGCGCTTTATTTCAAAACCCACAAACCAGTCGCTAACCCTATATTTTCCCGAGTCATTTCATGACGGCGCATGAAGTTATCCCAGGACTTGGGTTCTTTTTCCGCATTCCGGGAATCCTGCCAGGCTTTAAAATCTCTGTACCACGTTATTAACAGCAGACGGGTCAACCCATTTTGTTCCTTTAAATCCTGGAACAACCCGATGACGGTGGCGTCAAATTTGTCTTCAAATGTGACCCACGCCTCTTTGGACAACGCCACCGCTTCCGGAAGATCGGATGTTTCAAAGGTCATCCACCGGTGAATATACATTCCCTTGCGTTCAGGCGGCGCGTCATGAAGTGGCCTGGCGGTGGGTTTGAATAGGGTTGTATTAATTTTTACGATACCTTCAAGGTTTGAAAGAAACCGGTCCGCGATTTCACCGGCGTCTTTAGCCAGATCATCCGGCCAGATAAACATGACAATGAGTTCATTGGAATACAGTCCGATTTGCGGCGTCCAAATTCCGTAAAGACCTCCCCCGGCGTTTTTAATTTCATTGAGCGGTGTATTTTGAAGGGATTTTATGACATTGACCCAGGAATTACTTGAATGCTTGACAACCGAATAAGTAAAAATCATACGACAACCTCCTCTTTCAGGAATTTATTTAAATATTGAGCCAAAAAACGAGGGTGACACAAAAGCGATCTTTCAAATTATACCGCCGGAGTTTGGACTTAGTGAAAACATTGAACTTTAATGGCAATAGTTCCCGGTAATTTTTTCCTCTAATCTCCCTTTTGCTAACCTCTATTATAGAAAAATCCGCTAATAACTAGCGGCATGCATGTAAAAAGTCAATAAAAAAGAGGCTTCCCAAAAAAACAAAAAAATACTGACGCAAACGGGATTATCCCAAGGGAACTTAAACGTTCATTTTTGCAAATGGGAAATTCTAATTAACTTCTGAAAGTATAGCAATTTTTTTAAAGGCCCGGCAGTTTATTATATGGAATCAATTTAAATTAATCAAATAAATTGAGTTGTTAAAGGGGTCGGCATAGTTTATTTTTGTAATTTCTATTTGCAATTTGCATGATTAGATGGTATCTAACCTTCAAACCTTGGTTACGGGGTTGAGCACACGACGAGCACATTGGAACCCACCGGATGTTATCCTTCAGGCGCTAATTTATCCAACTTCTCCGTGTGTCGATAGAGGGAACCGAAATGAAATATTGGAGAGATCCCCTTGACCTGGGCGCCATCCAGGTAAGTAAAGGCAGAGTGATCATAATTGAGGGTCGCTGTAAGGGCTGTGAGTTCTGTGTTACCTACTGCCCTCGCAATGTAATTCAGATGTCCAAGGCTTTTAATATCAAAGGATATCATTTTCCTGAAGTAGTGGATGAATCCATGTGTGTTAACTGTCACTTTTGCGAGTCGCTCTGCCCGGAATTTGCAATCTTCTCGGTGGCAATTCCAGAAAAAAATTGAAAGTATTACGGTTAAAGCCGTTCTTCATCTTTAACGCGTTCGTCAAGGGGCAGCGCTTTAGGCGAAGGATAAAAACATTAATGAGATAAATAATTTTAGGAAATTTGAAGTGTTAAGGTTGCTTAGAGGAGGAACAAGTTGAGCGGGCAGGCGGTATTGACCGGAATCCATTTTATAAATGGAGACGAGGCTTGCTGTGAAGGCGCTTTGGCTGCAGGGTGCCGTTTCTTTGCCGGTTATCCGATTACGCCGGCTACAGAGATAGCGGAAGGCATGTCGCGGCGGCTGCCAGAAGTTGGCGGTATCTACATCCAGATGGAGGATGAATTGGCTGCCATGGCCGCGGTCCTCGGAGGAAGCTGGGGCGGCGCCAAGGCCATGACGAGCACTTCCGGGCCTGGGTTCTCCCTGATGATGGAGAACATAGGTTTGGGGGCTTGTACCGAGACGCCTTGTGTTGTCTGTAATGTGCAGAGGGCTGGGCCCAGCACGGGACTGCCCACTCTGGTGGGCCAGGCGGACATGATGCAGGCGCGTTGGGGATCCCATGGGGATTATGAGATCATCGCCATTTCACCTTCTTCCCCACAGGAGATGTTTGATTTCACCATCAAGGCCTTTAACCTGGCCGAACAGTATCGCGTACCAGTCATGATTATGGCGGACGAGGTTGTCGGCCATATGACTGAGCGTGTGTTGATTCCCCCGGCGAAGGGAATCAAGATTGTAAACCGTAAAAAACCGTCGATTTCTCCAAAAAAATATATGCCTTATAAACCGGATTCTGATTATGTGACGCCCATGGCCAACTTCGGGGACGGCTATCATATGCATGTAACCGGTCTGACTCACGATGAACGGGGTTACCCGGTCATGGACTCGGCCACCCAGGAGCAGATGATCAGCAGACTGGTTAAAAAAATCCGGAACAATGCTGAAAAGATTATTGATTACGACGCGTATCACATCGAAAACGCCGACGTGGTCGTTGTAGCTTATGGAATAAGCGCCAGGTCAGCCAAGCGAGCAGTTATGGACGCTAGGGAAAACGGCATTAAAGCCGGTTTTATCAAGCTGAACACGGTTTGGCCCTTTCCTGAAAAATTATTTAATGAATTGGCTGGCAATGTAAAAGCCATGATCATGGCGGAGATCAATATGGGGCAGATGGTGCTCGAACTCGAACGCTGCGCCGCAGGCCAGTGTCTTGTACGCCTGGTTTCCCATGCCGGCGGGGCCATCATCAAGCCCAGGTCCATCCTCGAAGCCATCCAGGCAACGCTTAAGGAGTCATCATGAGCGCGCAAAGAAGAAAAAAGAAAACTTCCCAGCCGCATCCCCAGGATGAACTGCTACGGACAGACCGGCTTCCGCACATCTGGTGCCCTGGCTGCGGTATAGGCACTGCTTTCAGCTGTGTGATAACGGCTATCAAGAAATCAGAAATTCCTCTAGATGACATCGCCATGGTTTCAGGCATCGGATGCACGGGCAGGATGGCCGGGTATATCAAACTTGATTCGTTCCACACCACCCATGGCAGGGCCATTCCCTTTGCCACGGGATTGAAACTTGCCCACCCCGAGGGCTCCGTCATTGTTACCTCGGGCGACGGTGACCTGCTTGCCATCGGCGGCAACCACTTCATTCATGCCGCCCGGCGCAACATTGATCTCACGGTCATCTGCGTGAATAACTTCAACTACGGTATGACCGGCGGTCAACAGGCTCCTTCCACGCCGTTTGGAGCCAAAACAACCACCAGCCCCATAGGGAGTCCTGAGCAGCCCTTCAACTTTTGCGCTTTGGCCGCCGCTTGCGGGGCCGTTTACGTGGCGCGCTGGACCGCTTTGCATATCAGAAGATTAACGGTTTCGATAACTGAAGCGATGAAGAAGCCTGGCTTTTCTTTTGTCGAAATCCTTTCGCCGTGCCCAACCTCCTTTGGAAGACGCAACAGAATCCGCAACCCGCTTGAACTGGTTCAATTCTACCATGAGCGGTCGGTCATTCGAAACAACATTGATCCCCAGGAAGCAGCCCTGGACTTCAATAATAACCTGGTGGTAGGAAAATTTGTGGACACGGAACGGCCTACATTTCTCGATAGCTACCGGCTGATTAACCGCCGGGAACTGGGAGACTGGCCGGCTCTCGAACCAAAGGTACCCATACCGGACAAACAGGTTTCAGGGTGATTGCTATGGCGGCAAGCAAAGAAAAAGAAATCGTTATTACCGGCTTCGGCGGACAAGGCATCATACTCACCGGCAATATTCTGGGTAAGGCCGCGGTCATCAATGACAACAAACATGCCATTATGATTCAATCTTATGGCCCTGAAGCCCGAGGCGGAGCCTGTTCGTCGCAGGTTATCATCAGTGACGAGGAGATCCTGTCGCCTAGCGTTGAGGAGCCGCAGGTACTGATTTGCATGAATCAGGAAGGTTATGACAAGAACGTGGAATCCCTTGTTCCCAAAGGACTTCTTGTCTGGGACACCGATCTGGTTGAAACCAGTGAGCTTGATCCCAGTTGGACTACCTACCATATCCCGTCGACCCGGTTTGCCGAGGAAATGGGTAATAAGATGATGGCGAACATCGTCATGCTTGGCTTCCTGTCATCGATCAGTGAACTTGTTAGCGTGGAATCCTTGAAAAAGGCCGTGCTCAGCTCTGTGCCGCCCCGGACCAAGGACAATAATTCCAAAGCGTTCGACCGAGGCAGGGAGTATGGGGAAGCTATACTAAAAAGCCGGTCCAAACAGGATAAAAATCGGGGGCAGGCATAACGTTGGCTAACAAGAAGAAAACACCGGGAAAAGCTGTGTTGGTTCTGGGCTCAGGATACGGCGCCCTGAAGATCGTGGAGGACGTGGCTCAGTCCGCTATTCCCGTGGTCTGGGTAACCCGCTCACAGCATTTTCTCGAACTGCCCGGCGGAATCGAAGGTTTCAAGGAATGGCCGGAAGATCTGAACTTTCAGTTCAGACCTCTCTATTTGAGAGTAACGCGCCATCCCCTGGTTACGTCTCTTACCCGGTCACGAATTAAATCGTTAAAGAAAAACGAGAATGGCTTCAAGGCGGTTGTAGAGCAGTTTCCAATGTATATTGATTACGATCTCTGCACCGGCTGCGGCCGCTGTATGGAGGTTTGCCCTCTTAACGAGAGCGATCATCCACCCATATCCCGCACACCGGCCTACTGCCCTTCGCGGGCACTCGAGCTGGACAAGAGAAGTATCAGCAGCTGTCGGGAAAGCTGCCCGCTGGGAGTAAACGTTCAAGCTTATATGGCGCTCACCGCAGCCGGCCGGTTTAAAGAAGCTCTGGCGGTTATCCGTGAAGACAACCCGTTACCCGGCGTATGCGGCCGCATTTGTCATCACCCATGTGAAGCGTCCTGCCGCCGAAGCGAACTTGACCAGCCGCTGGCCATCCGGGATATAAAACGCTTCCTATTTGACTATGAAGCCTCAGAGGGGCCACCCGAATTCCGGATGCCTGAGCGAAAAGAATTTTCGCAAAAAGTGGCCGTCATCGGATCCGGGCCTTCAGGCCTGACCGCGGCCTACTTCCTTCACCGCGCCGGATATAAAGTTACGGTTTTTGAATCATTTCCGGAGGCTGGGGGGATGCTGCGCGCCGGAATCAACGCTTTTCGCCTGTCCCGAAAAGTTCTGGACGCCGAAATAAAGGCCCTTATCGATCAAGGGGTGAAAATCGAGACCAACACCACCATTCACTCTCTGGTCAACCTGTTTAACAAAGGTTTCAAAGCGGTGCTCCTGGCAACCGGAACGCACTCTGACCTCAGCCTTAACATACCTGGCGAGGATCTGGAGGGAATACTTCCCTGTGTCAAGTTTTTAACCGGCGTTAACACCGAGGGAATCGGCGAAGTCGGCGCTCGAACTGTGATTATCGGAGGCGGAAATTCCAGCATGGACGCGGCCAGAACCGCCCTGCGGCTTGGCTCGGAAAACGTCACGGTCCTGGCGATTGAAAAAGAGGATGAGATGCCTGCCAGTCCCAGGGAAGTAGGAGAGGCCTCCGAAGAAGGCGTATGGTTCAGACTCGGCGCCGCGCCGATCGCATTTGAGGGAGACGGTAAAGTAGAACGGGTTGTTTGCCGTCCGGCACACTGGGAATTTCCCAAATCCGGCCCTCCGCAAATTGTCTATGACTCGGAAGAAACATTCACCATTGAAGCGGATACGGTGATTATAGCCATCGGGCAGAAGCCGCATCTGGACCAATCAGGCCTTGACAAGCAGGTCGAAACCGGGGCCGGTGGAAGATTGGTGGTGGATAACAAATTAGGCACTTCCCGCAAGGGGGTCTTTGCGGCGGGTGACGTGGTCACCGGTCCTTCCACGGTCGTCGAATCCATGGCCGTTGGCCGCAGGGCGGCCAGTGAGATAATCTCTTATCTGACCGGCAAGCCTTCGCAGTATAAAAAAATCTCCTCTTCCACACGAGGCGTTGGCGATTATGTAGAAATCTCTGAAGATGTTCCCAAACAGCCCCGGCAGGAAATGCCTCAGCGGCAGCCTATAGCGCGCCGCCGCGACTTCATGGAAGTGGACCTGGGGTTCACCACCGAACAGGCGATGGAGGAAGCGAGACGATGCCTCCAGTGCGGCTCATGCTGTGAGTGTCGAATATGTGAAACTGAATGCGCTGATATAGGAGCGATCGATCACTTTCGGACCGGAAAAAGCATTAAGCTCGAAAGCCCGGCCATAATAGTGGCTAACGAGGAGGAACTGCCTGAAGAAGCATTGGAATTCGGTGAAAATATCTACCGGGCGGAAAATTACGGGGACGCTGACGATCTTATGGACGTTCTGGTGGCTGGAAGCGCTACCGCAGGTCAGATAATGGCCCAGGCGGCGCAGATTCGGTCCTCATCAATTCCGGTAGAATCAAATGTTCGCAGTTGGCCCGACGAAACGCGGTTAGGTTTTTTTCTCTGCACCTGTAACTCCACCATGGCCCCGCAGGGAGCGCTTGAGCGGATACGCGATCTGGCCAAGGCGGTCCCTGGCATAGATCACAGTGAGCTGATCGTTTCAGCCTGTCATCCCAAAGGAGCCGACAGGATCGCCCAGGTTATGCGTGAAAAAAAATTATCAAGGGTCATAATGGCCTCATGCGTTTGCTGTCCCCTGGAATTCCAGTGCATCTCATGCAATGACCAGCGCAACCGGGCCAGGATTCATCTTTTCGAACGGCATGATCTGGAGCGAAGCCGTTTTGAGATGATTAACCTGCGCGATCATTTACTCAGCGGTGATCAGACAGAAGATGAAATAGTCGAAAGGGCCAGGGACCTGCTGCGAGCCGCTTTTATCCGATCGAATTTCATGGGACCATTGAGACAGGGCATTACCGAAATTGGAAAACAGATTCTGGTCCTGGGCGGTTCGGAAGTTGGAGCAAGCTGCGCGAAAAACCTGGCCCTGCAAGGTTTCAAGGTAAAACTTGTTGACAAATGCTGGGCCTCAGGCTCCGAACTTCCCGAAAGTATTCGTAAGAGAAAAGCACAGCATGGGCTTGATCGTTCCATCACTTATATAGAGGAAGCAGAGATCAGGGAAATCCGGGGGCACATCGGAAATTTCAGAGTTTCGGCCCAGGCGGGGGGTTCCCGGCGCGTCTGGAACACTGATATAATCTGTCTGACCGATGAGAACATCCTGCCGATGGCCATTCATGAGGACATGATGGGCCTTAAAAAATTCTACCGCTATAATTTCGCTTTTTTTCATACGCCCCAGGTGGGACTTTACCGCGTTTTATCCAGAACATTAAACAGGGTAAGCGCTTATGAGGCGGGAGCGGCACTGGCCGCTGAATTGGCTACCGCCGCGGCTGAAGCCTTCTTAAAGGATCATCAGTTGAGCCCCCGTGTTGACCCTGAACGCTGCCGAGGCTGCGGGCGCTGTGTTGAGATTTGTCCGTTTGACGCGGTTAGACTGGTGGCTAACGACAAGGGCGTTTACACCTCCGAGGTATTGCATTACAACTGCGTGGGATGCGGCGGGTGTGTGGGCCGCTGCCCGGTTACAGCCATGGATATGCCTTATTTCTCGAATCAGCTTTTGGAAGAAATTGTAAGAGGGACCCTGGCTGGAGAGCGTTAACATGGAACGAGTGAATCTTTTAGGGATATGTTGTAACTGGAGTCCTTTCGCGTGTTATAACGCGGCCGGGATGGCGCGCATGAAGTTGCCGCCTAATTTCCGGCTGATCAGGGTCATGTGTATCGGCCGGATCAACCAGGCTCTGATTCTAAGGGCATTTGAGTTTGGAGCGGACGGCGTGATTCTTCTGGAATGCAAGGACGAGGACTGCCGCTATGGTCCCGGCCCGGAAGTGGGCCATACTAACGTGGAGAAGGTACGAAAGTTGATTCACCTTCTCGGCATTGGCCAGGACCGCCTGGTAGAGCGCAGTTTCGCCGCTCATGAAAAGGAAGAACTGGTTAAGGCTCTATGGAATTTTGCCGGGCAGATAGAAGCGCTGGGGACCAATCCCGCGAAACCAAGGCAAGAGAGAGCGGCGTCATGAGCCTGGATAATCCCAAGATTAAAAAGGTGATCAGAGATCGATCCCTTTATATGTGCCTGGAGTGCGGCAAGTGTTCCGCGTCCTGTCCCAGGATGCTTACAGGCAAGGAGTATTCCCCGAGACTTTTGGCTCAAAAGCTCATCGCCGAACCGGAAGATGAGGCGTTCATCGAAAATTCGGTCTGGGAATGCTTGACCTGTGGTCTCTGTGAAGAGCGCTGTCCATCCGGCGTTGAGTTCAGCCGTTTTATCCTGGAAATGCGAACCATTCTGGCAGGCACTCAAGGCCTCAAAGGCTACCGCGCACACGATGGAGCGCTTCATTCGTGGATGAGAATGATGACTTCACCGGAGCTTAAACAGAGCCGCTTGGACTGGATCCCGCCTGATCTCAAGGTCACAAAATCAGGCCCCTTGGCCTTCTTCATCGGGTGCGCGCCTTATTTCGATATATTTTTTGCCGGTATAGATGTCAACACCTTATCCATAGCCCGGGACAGTATTCAATTATTGAACTTTTTAGATATCAAACCTGTAATCCTGGGTGAAGAACGCTGCTGCGGTCACGATCTTCTATGGACCGGTGACAGGGAAAACTTTGAAACCCTCTGCCGCTTGAATTATGAGGAGTTCAAGTCCGCCGGTGTTGAGGAAGTAGTAGTTTCATGTCCCGAATGTTTCCAGGTTTTGAGCCAATTCATGCCGGAGGTTATCCCTGAGTT
>JAFDLS010000115.1 GCA_019306365.1 Deltaproteobacteria bacterium | reverse complement strand
ATCCCTTCTCGCGTAGCCGAGATTGTTTTGGGGAGCATCTTAGACGAGGTGTTTACCGTAGACCATGAGTGGCGTATCACTTCCTTTAATTGTCTTGAATCAGAATCAATACCTGAAAACAAAGATTAACGAAATTGTTTATTCCCCTTAAAAGGCAAGGAATTTAAGACTAATAAAATTAGTTATTATGTCAGTCTCATCGTCAATATCAGGGTTGAAAAAAAATGCCTGAGGCTTGCGTGATCAAGCCTCAGGCTTCACATATAATGTCTAAATTATTTCGTTTATGATGGTTCCTTGCCCTTTTCGCGCCGCTTCTTGATTTGCGATTCGCTTTTCCTCCTCCAGCCTCTCCTGGGCTGCCTGCTCCTGCTCCTTGGATTCGGACCGGGCGGCTTCGCGCCGTCTGACCTCTTCTTCCTCCCGAATCTGAGCCTGCTGAGCCTCCTCTGCTTTTCGAGACTGCTGAGTCTCTTCTGCTTTTCGAGACTCCGCCCGCTGAGCTTCCTCTTCCTGTTGTAAGGCTTTTGACTCGTTATTAACGGCGCCTGTAGCTGAAACTTCTGTCATTTATACTACCTCCTTATTTTTAATAAATTAGAATTAACCTCTCAACCTTTCTTCACGGTCTTTTAATCAGGCGGAAAAGACCTGAACCAGACCTTCCAGCCGATACAATTTGCGAAGATCTTCCCTGGACATCTGCTCCAGGCTAACCTTAACCTGCTGCAGCATCCGCTCAACTTCTGCCTGACTTCGCGGCATCTCAGATACGGCTCGCCGGTTTTCCAACGACACGATCTTTGCCACATCTTTGCGAGTGGATCGGGCCTTTGCGGCAGGAACGGATTTTTGCCGCATACCGGCACGAACCTCTCGCTGGTACGAAGTTTGCCTATTCCCTTGAATTAAATTTAAATTAGGATACACCTTCATAGCTCAACCCCTGTTTTTTAAACCAACAAAGACAAACCGCTAAAAAGCGCTGATCCGCCCGGAAAGGAGTCGGGAACCCCGGAACGGGTGTATGAAATTGTCTCGGCCGGCTGCGCATAATTCCTTATATCCCGGCTAAGAACGTCCTCCAGTATTTGCCCTGCTTCGATGAAGAACCCGCTTGAACCGTTTGTGACCGCACGCACCTTCTCAGGTTCAGCGGCCAGCGCCTGAAAGAACCTGTCTGTCAATTCGATTTGCCCATCATCTGAAGTCTTCAAGCCAATTTGCCTGAAACTGGATAGAAAGTTGTCCTGGTTTTTCCTGAGTTCGCTGGTAATTGTCGATTTGATATCATTTTTATTATCTTCCAAGAATTGTAAAAGATCATTATATCGCTTAATCAGGTTCTGGGCTTGCCTGGGCAGAGCCTCGAGTTCCCTCTCAACACTGATCGATTCGTTCGACGTTGTGGGCTTGATTAGTTCAAGCGCTATCCGGTCTTTTTCAATCTCCAATTTATTAGAATTGGATTCGTAGGCAAGGTTGTCATATATAACTTCCGCTGACCAGGCGGTGGATAACTGATGGTTTAGCTTGAGATTCTCCACAAGATCACCGGTTGTGTCATTCAAATAAAATTTGACCTCCTGCCCGGTTTCTTTGACCTGTATGTTCAATGTAACCCGGTCCTGAAGCACGTTGTCCGCATCCGGCTCCGTGCTTAAAGTAAGAAAAGCCTTTAATCGGTCATCCGCTGTCATGATCTCCCGTCCGATTTTGGATAAAAGATCCAAATTCGTATCCGCTCCATAGCCTGTTTTAACCACTGTTACATCCACAGCGGTTGTGTCTTCTCCCACTACGAGATCAAAGACATATTCTCCGGCGTCGAGTGAGACAGCGCCGGTGGTAATCAGTTTGGCGCTGACGTTTGTCTGAGGGTAAGTCAGATTTCGGATTTCGACATGGTGCAGTCCAAACGGCGTGGTATCAGAGGCCGTTGCTAAAATCTTATCAGGGGCGCTGGATATCGCCGCCCGCGCGTTAGTCAGGCTGGTTCGATCAGAAATATCATAGAGATTGATTTCCGCAAGGAAATCCTGAATACGCCTCTGGAAATCAAGTATAACCTGCGCCTGTCTCTTTTTTTGAATGGTCGAGTTCGAGAATAGAGCCTGATTGTAATTATAAACCTTAGCCAGTTGAGTTCCGGCTGGCAACTTAAAGCCCTGCCGCTCTTTATTCGCCGGCCAGGAAGAAATAACAAGGCGAGCTGCCTGTATATTATTAATTACCGAAGACATCCTCAATTTCCGCCAAACCGATCAGATTTACAGTTTGAGACATCTGCAAAACTTCGTCCTTTAGCCAAGCTCATGAGCACCGCTTCGCTGACGCTGCAACGGCATATGTCAGGCTCAAATTTAAGTCCTCGAAATATTGACAATATTCCTGTGGGTTAAATTTTCTCCTTCCGCGATTTCAACCAAATTACTGGTTTCGCAGAGGCCTCAGTTTACGATCTAACATCCTGGCCTGATCGAATCTGAGAAGACGGCCCGAGCGATACCGGACCCGGACAATATACAAAAATGACCCTTCAAGGCCGTACCTCCCGTTATTTTTTTATCGGCTGAAATGAGAAAAAACTTAAATATTTTTTGCTGATTTTAAAAAAAATTTCTATTATTAAATAATATCAAATATTTAAATCTAAGAAACGACTCAAGGTTCACCTTATTAATCAAGCGAGGTTCACCCGACTAACTAATTTAGATTTTCCTTGAGTAATGTCAGGATCTTTTGGCGCGCCAGAGGTGTAACACCCTTTCCATTGAGCATGATGACAAAGGCCAATGGTTGTCCATTTCCCTGCTCAATATACCCGGCCACTGACTTGACATCACTCAAGGTGCCGGTCTTGTACCAGACTTTTTCGTCAAACTGAAGCAGCGATCGGTAAGGCTGAAAATGATGAAGGGCGGAAATCATTTGAGCCGCGGTGATCCTAGTTCGCCTGGAAAGCCCGGAACCTTCCTCAATGTGCAGCTTCGGCAGGCCGATGGCGGCTAGGTATTCAGACATAACGCGGCGGGACTTGTGGACAGTGGCAGGCGATCCATATCGCTCAGCGCCCATGGTTAAAAAAATCTGGTTAGCCATAAAATTACTGGAATATTTAAGGAGCCTTTTCACCAGCCAGGCAAGATCATGCCGTGAGCGATGCCGGTAAAGCAGGGGGACCGAGGCTGAGCCCTTATCGGTCCGAATTATGTGACCCCGAACCTTGAGACCTTCCTCGATTAAAAAGGCTTTCAGCAGGTGACCAGCGTAGAGCGAGACGGTCTCGGGATTGCCGGCAAGATTAATGCGCGCCTTGCCTTTGACGCCGCTTTTTAGAGCGATCCTTCTGGCAAAATCGGTCAGCGGTGTCTGCGGTTCGGCTGATGAAACATTATTTGAACTGTCAACCCTGACAAAAAGGGTGTTGAAGTTCACGCATATGGCGCCATTATAAGCATCGTAGGGATTTAGACTGCGGCTGGTACCATGAAGCACAAGCCCCGGGGAGAAATAGCTATCATCTAAAAGAATGTTCCTGACATTTTTCAAACCTTTAGCCTTGAGCCGTTCGGCTATGAGGGCCAGCTCCTCTGAAACGAGATAGGGATCGCCTCGCCCCACCAGGTAGAGATCACCTTCCGGGTTGATTCTGAATTCAGTTTTAAAATGGTAAGCAGGCCCAAAAAATTTTAAAGCGGCGGCGGATGTGACGATCTTGAAGATGGAGGCTGGGACGAGGGGTTTGTTTTGATTCAGGGCGAAAAGGGAGTGACCTTCCGCGTCAGCCGCCATAACCGCTCCATCTCCAGCCAGGGTCTGAATTTGTTCCCGCCAACCCCCTTCGGCTGGCAGGGCCAGCCCCAATACAAGACTGATGTTTAAGAATAAAAAGAAATATACAAAGCGAAACAACTCGTCTCCTTTGAGGCTAGAAGCCATCTCAAAAAAGTCCTTTTACCCTAACTCCTTGTCGTACGAAAAATTAAGTCCTCGAAATATTAGACATATTCCTGCGGGTTAAATTTTCTTTCTCCGCGATTTAAACTAAAACACTAATTTTGAGATAACTTCTAATATTAAGCCTGAAACTTTCATTCAGAAACCGGGACAACTTAATCCGAGCAAAATTTTTTCTTTAAAATCTATAAGCGGACACTAAAAAAACGAACTACGCTTTATTGAACCCCGGAGTCTCTGAAAAGCCTTAAGTTTTTTCTTCCATGGCCAAGGCGGTCCGGTTGTAAGCCGCTGTAACGTCCTTGTGATAAATGACACCTATGACCCTATCAGGCTGGTCCTGATCCACAACAGGGAGCTGGCTGACTCCTGTAACGCCCATCTTACGTAAAGCGTCGTCAATATTTTCTTCCGGCGTCATGGTTACGACGGGGCTGGTGGCCACGTCCTTGGCAATAACCAGCTGCCCCAGCTGCCTTTCCTGTATGACCTGCCGAATGTCCCGAAAGGAGATGATCCCGGAAAGTTCCTCTTTTTCATTTACTACCTGCAGATAGGAAGCATTGTGCTCCTGGAACGTTTTCATAATATCTGTCAAGAAGGTGTTTTCTTTTATTACATACACCTCCGGCCGCATGACCTCACTAACCAGGATATTTCTGAGAATACTTTGCTCGCGCCCACGTCGGAGCATGATACCGCGCCGCATCAGTTTAATAGTATAAATGTTCCCGTTTTTAAGATACCTGGCCAGTAAGGTTGAGATGATACATGTAATCATGAGCGGGAGAATAATCGTGTATTCTGAAGTCAGTTCAAAGATGATGAGAATGGCCGTGATAGGAGCGTGCGTGACAGCCGCGACCATGGCTCCCATACCCACCAGCGCGTAAGCCCCGGAAGAAGCCGTTAAATCGGGCAGAAAAGTATGGACGATTGAACCGAAAAAACCACCGGAAACCGCTCCTATAAACAGGGAGGGAGCAAATATTCCGCCCGACATTCCACCGCCGATTGTGATTGAGGTTGCCGCGATTTTTGCGAAAATCAGCAGGAACAACATCCACATGGTCAAACCATTGACCACCGAAAGGTCAATGGTCCCATAACCCACTCCAAATGTTTGAGGCAGGAAAATAATAAATGCCCCCATAATTAAACCGCCCAGAATGGGTTTCAGGTAATCCCGGATGGGCACAGCCTTAAACAGGTCTTCGGCCTTGTAAAGAGTGGTCACGAAGAATACGGCCACCAGGCTGATCATAACACCCATAGCGGCGTATAGAAAAAATTCCCAGACCGACACCATCTCGTACCTGGGCACACTAAAGGCCGGGTAATCACCGAAATAGTGACGGGAGATAGCCGTGGCCGTCACACTGGAAAGGACGATAGGGCTGAAAGTTTTTACGCCAAACTCCCCTAAAAGAATCTCCAATGAAAAGAAAACACCGGCTATGGGAGCGTTAAAAGTAGCGGCGATACCGGCTGCCGCGCCGCAGCCCACCAGCGTTCTCATGCGGTCCTGCGAGACTTTTAGGATCTGCCCGATCGTCGATCCCAGGGCCGAGCCGATCTGAACAATGGGGCCTTCCCGGCCGACTGACCCGCCGCAGCCGATTGAGAGAGCGGAGGCAACGATTTTCACAGCGGTAACCCTGGACCGGATATGTCCGCCGCGTATGGCCACGGCTTCCATTACTTCAGGCACGCCATGACCTTTAGCCTCACGGGCCCAAAAATAAATTATCGGTCCAACAATCGCTCCTCCAACGGCTGGAAATATTAATTTCTTATACCAGGCGATATCCTGTGCTATACGTAAAAAATCTTCTCCGCTCCCATAAAAGCTGCTTTGAAAGAAAATAATGGCATATCGAAAAAGAACAGCCCCGTATCCGGCCAATATCCCCACCAGGATCGCAATAATTGAAACAAAAAAATACTCGTCGGCTTTCCAGCGATTTATTGACGCATTCAGCCAGTTAACCTTCCTATCCATATATCTCCACGCTCCACGAACCCCCTTGGTTATATTTGAAACTTTTAGACCTTAAAGAATCACCGTTCTTGTTATAACTTTTATTATTTCTTCCGGATCATCCAGCACCTGGAAAATTTCCATGTCTTCCGGGGAGATGCGGCAGTTCTCCAAAACCTGATCCTTGAGCCAATCCAGCAGGCCCTGCCAGTAACTCGAATCCATTAGAATTACGGGAAAAGGCCTTAACCGTTTGGTCTGAATAAGAGTCAAAGCCTCGAAGAACTCATCCAGGGTTCCAAATCCACCGGGAAGGATGATATAGGCCATGGCGTACTTGAGGAACATGACTTTTCGCACAAAGAAATAACGAAAGTCCAATTTAATGTTTGCGTAAGGATTGGGCTTTTGCTCAAAGGGAAGCTGAATATTGAGGCCGACACTCTGACCCCCGCCCTCTGCCGCGCCTTTATTGGCCGCCTCCATTATACCGGGACCGCCGCCGGAAATAATACCGTAACCGGCCTCGGCCAGTCCTTTGGCCAAAGCCACGGTTTGTTTGTAAATCTTCTGATTCGGCTTGACCCGGGCCGATCCGAAAATGGACACAGCCGGTTTAACGCGGCTTAATATTTCAAACCCTTCGACGAACTCGGCCATGATCCTGAATATGCGCCAGGAATCTCCGGTGGAAATGTCATCCACGGGCCACGTGTCTTTCTCGTTAATAGAATCAAGCATCTCGCATCTCCCCTTGGCATTAAGCTCTAAAGGCCTGAAAAAAAGCAGACCGGCTTAAATAAATTTTAATTTGGCAGCGTTTCGTTCTCTTTCTATCAACTGATAATTCGAAATCAGGTTCATCAAGAGTGACTCGATCAGAGAACAGGTTGGAACCACCCGCTTGCCCTTTAGCCGCTAAAATAACACCCTAAAACGTAAATGCCAAGAAAAGATAAGACGTTACATGAATCTATTTTCGAAATTTTACATTTGTGAGTATCGCTTTAAATATGATACCCTACTTACTACAGAACCTTTATTGTAAGGAGCGGCTATGAATGACGAAAAAAGGGATTATCCCCCGGATGAGGGAAGTAATCGGGTGGATCAAGAAGCCCAGGCCGAAAAACCCGGAGATGATCAGGAAGCTCAGGCGGAAATAAAAGCCCCTGTCGATGAGCGGGCTTCGTCTCAGCCCGAAGAAGTCAAGGCTGATTTTCACCCCTTTTACGAAAAGGAAGCCAAAACCGATCTCAGAGTCAAAGCGGCGTCAACGATTTTTTTGTATATTCTTCTGGCCGGTCTGGGACTGGCCCTGCTTGCCCTTACCATCGATGCCCTTTTCAAAGGCGCTTCGTTCAAACTGGAAATCACGGCCGCAACTCTGGTATGTATCGCCTTGATCGGCCTCTTGTGGAAAAGCGTCACCCTGGAGGCCAAGGCAGGCCTTGCCGCCGTGACCGCCGGATTGATCCTGGCTTGGCCTCAGATAAAACACGTTCAGGAAGGTATCGCGCTCCCCTGGGTTCTGAGCGCCGATTATATCTGGCCGGTTTTTTTCTTAATTGCCCTGGCTTCCATTTTGCTGGCGATCTGGTTGTTCTGGCCGAAAATTGCCTGGCTGCCCGCTGTCTTGAGCCTCCCGGTCCTGTATGGAGCGCTAGCCCCTGTTTTTTCTTTGGTCTCGAATACAACCACCCTGGAAGAGGTTCTCCTGGGACCGTCTTTCATGAAAAGCTGGCCCGTCTTTATCCGGTCCGGCTACCTCGCGGCTGAAGTCATTTTGCCTCTGGGGATACTGTTAATGATTATCCTCCAGGTTAAAACATTTGTCAGAAAACACCATAAAAACCATTTCGGTTATATCTTCTGGGCCATATTTCTGGCCCTGGCTTCCACGACCGGGCTCAGCGCCCTGGAAGCAAAAGATCAACCGGTCGTCCTGCCTGTTAATCAGATCGCAAAGAATATTTTACCGAGGCAAAAACAGGAGAAATCCTGGAACCGCCAAAGGCTGAAAAGGCCCCTGAACAGGCTTCTCAACCGCCGGAACAGGAAGACAAACCGGCTCAGGAAGAGCCGCCATTAAAAGCGGAACCGGCTCCTGTTAAAGAGCCCGAAACGTCTAAAATCACCGATCTGGAGGCAAAAGTAGAATTTCTTGAGAAGGCGCTGGAAGACCTTAAAATCAGATTTCAAGCTCAGGGGGCTTTGATTGAAGCCCTTCAAAACGAGATAAATTCCCGGCCCAAAGAACAGCCGTCATTTGAAAAGGAGGAA
>JAFDLS010000361.1 GCA_019306365.1 Deltaproteobacteria bacterium | reverse complement strand
CCTACGTTGAGCCGGAAAAAAAGGCCCGGGAAAGGATATTGGATGAGAATCCAGACAACCCTGAGCTGTGCCAGTTCTTGAACGACATGGCCGAACAACTGGCCTGGGGTTTTTCAGACGTAATACTAAATCGAGACCTCTGCAAAACCAGTAAGTTTGTTGAGGTCTCAAATCCTTATCATGCTCCGGTCACGGAGTCAGCGTCACATTGTAAGCGTACCGTCCTCGCTGAACAATCAGGCCTATGGAGTTACGGAGGCGGTATTTGGCTATAGCCTTGAGGTAGTCGTCCATTTTGTTAATCTTGATTTCATTAACCTGGTGGACGATATCACCCTTTTTCAGACCGATCCGGTCGGCCGGGAGGCGCCCCTTGCCGGTCAGGCTCAATCCATATCGTTCCCGGCTGATCCTGGCGGCCGTTTTCAAAGGAAATGTTTCAATCGTAAGAGGGTATTTACGCGGACGCCCTTCACGATAGACCATCAGTTCTACCGTCTCCTTGTCAGCGTAAGATCTGAGGATATCCTCATAATCGTCAATTGACCTTACCCTCTGTTTATCAATTTTGACGATAACGTCTCCTCTGGCTAAACCGGAACCAGCCACCGGTCCGTCGGAGTCGATTCCTGTAATCAGCACCCCGTCATGGTTGGGTGTCTTGAAATACGCAGCCAACCGCTGATTCAAGTCCTGCAGCGACAGGCCAAGCCAGACCGGCAAGACTTCTCCATAAGATATCAGGGACTTGATAATCCTTTTGGCTTTGTTGATGGGAATGGCGAACCCGATGCCATGGGCCTGAGCGTGGATAGCCGTATTGATACCGATTAACTCACCGTTGATATTGAGAAGCGGCCCGCCTGAATTACCCGGGTTAATCGAGGCGTCCGTCTGAATAAAATCCCTGTAAACGCGATCATTGGTCCTGAGATTACGGTTGACCGCGCTGATAACGCCCCTGGTTACGGTATGAGTCAAACCAAAAGGATTGCCGATGGCGATGACCTCCTCGCCTATCATCAGGTCCGAAGAATCACCCATCTTCAGATAAGGCAGTTCCCTTTTTGACTTGATCTGGAGCACCGCCAGGTCTGAATCTGGATCGGAACCGACAAGCTCGGCCGTAAATTCCTGATCATCCCCAACAGTAACCTTTATTTCAAAGGCTCTGGCCACCACGTGCTCGTTGGTCAGGATGTAACCCCGCTTGCCGTCAATGATAACACCTGACCCCAGAGAAGTTCTGGCTCGCTGACGATATCCGGGAGTTTCGAAAAAATCCCGGAAGAACCTGTCAAATAAGTCGTCCCTTCCGAATTGAGAAAATGGGTTGCTGCGCTGGTTCACGATCTGAGTTGTATTGATATTAACCACTGCCGGACCTGCCAGCCGCACCGCCTTGACCACCGGCGTCTCCCGCGATACCGTTTGAGCCATCGCGGCCGCGCTGCATAAAAAAGCCAAAGTCAAAAAAAACGTAAGGTTTGCGGTCAGGGACAATTTTGATTTTAAAAGCATGATTCATCCTGTTTAATGAACATGAGACATGAGACCTCTGCAAAACTTCGTCCTTTAGCTGACCTCATGAGCCCCGCTTCGCTAACGCTGCAGCGGCATACGTCAGGCTCAAATTTAAGTCCTCTAAATATTAGTAATATTCCTGCGGGTTAAATTTTCACCTTCCGCGATTTCAACAAAATTTCTGGTTTTGTAGAGGTCTCACATTATAATTACTGTCATAGTAAAACGCTGCCTATGAACCGAACATCTCTATCACTTCAATTATCTATAAATATGCCAGGTTTACAAGTTATTTTTAAATGGCTTCCTGCTGGCGACACATCAGGATTCTAAATTTACCGCTATAAGCTTTTTGCGTTTAAGCTGTAATCACGAAGAATAAGTAACCCTGTCCAAAAGGCATTTGCTAAAATTGTAAGTTATTCTAACACGTTGTATCGAAATTCGACATGCAGGACCGTGCTGTGGGCAGGCAGCGCGCCGATCAGTTGAAGCTAACAGGTTAATTCAAGCCGTTTCTCCGCCGCGAGACAGGCCTTTACATCTCAAAATTGTTTCATTTGAGGCTGGACAGCCTGATCAAGCTACGCCGTCAAATCCCTTTTCTTGGAGTCGAATTCCTCCTTGTCAATCTCACCTCTGGCATAGCGCTCTTTGAGGATTTCGAGGGCCTGGTTGAAGGAACCTCCGATGACCGGTGTTCCACCCTTTGAAGATTGAATCAGCCACCTTATTAAAAAAACCAGGGCCGCGATAACCAGCGCCCAGAAGGCCAGCATCATAATCATGCCGAGCCATCCCATGCCCCAGCCTCCCCGCCATATTGCTGGCCCCACTGCGCCAGGGCTTCACGCTGAGGAAATACCAATACAGTTAGGAACAAATATGCGGCCGCACTTGGGAGCAAGCTTTTTATCCGGGTCATTCTGAGCCTCCTTTTGCGATAATTTTTTATTAATTTCAATATATTAGAAATAATAACACTCAAAATCCTGATCTTGACCGTCAGCCTGACTCGGTTTGATCATTTCCCTGTCTTGTCACCTTCACGATTTTGGGAAACAGAGTTTCAATTTTCCCGTTTCTCGGCTCACGGAAATAGTCATTTTATCCCGCTCTCATCAGAACCTTCTATAATTCAATATATCGGGCTTTCAGAGAGAAACAATACCCACGCAATTA
>JAFDLS010000114.1 GCA_019306365.1 Deltaproteobacteria bacterium | reverse complement strand
GGCCATGCTGTCCGGTTTGGGAAAGGCTCTGCCCAGCGGCGGCCATGTTACCAGCGCCGCCTTTTCTCTGGCCGTCTTATGGGGCTGCGACCCCATTATTCTGGTCGGTCAGGACCTGGCCTACACGCATGGCCGGATTCATGCCGCCGGGCGACCCGGAGGTGAAGACGAGGAACGGCCGGAGACGCTGGAGGTGCCTGCTATAGATGGCGGTACGGCTCAGACCTCGCCGGTCATGCTCAGTTATATCCTCTGGTATGAAGAGGCCGCTAACACCTTGAAAGCATCGCGGCGCCGTATTATCAACGGAACAGCGGCCGGCGCTTATTTACCCGGATTTGAGCATAACCCCTTTGAGGAGGCCGTCAACGGCTTACCCCCTCGCAAGGAGGCTTTAAATCTGGTCGTCGAGGCGGTGAATAAGGTCCCTCGCCCCACGGCATCCTTCCTGGTCCAGCGTATCGCTCAAACCCGGCTCGACCTGGAAGCTGTATTAAAACAAATGGAACAGGAGGGCCTGGAAGCAGCGATATCTTCAATGAAGAAAGGATCAATCGCGGCGGCAGTCATTGAAAATATGCGCGCCGGTGAGGAACCGGAACAAACCAAAGCATCTCTCAAACAGGTTTTAGAAACGCTGGCAAACATGAAACAAGGGCTGCACCGGGCGGTCAGCTCATCAGGCGCGGAAAACTGAAGCGGACTCGGGCGGTTTTCGCAGAGGATGACACGAAATACCGCGCGGTGGAGATAATTCCTTCAAGTTTGAACAGTCTGCCAAACGGCTTATTCTGGCGGGACTTGAGGAAGGGTTTCGGTTGGATGTGGTTTAAAAATCCTCAAAGCGAACGTTTGCTAGTAAACTTTAAAAAGGACTTGACTCTGACCAGGACAGTAGATAAAGTCACTTCCCTCAGAGTTTTTAAGCTTGATTAATCGCCGCAGATAGGTATGGGCAGTCAAACAACGCTTTCGGAGAGTGAAATTTATTACTGGTTAGCCCTCCACCTGACTCCAGGGGTTGGTGCGGTCAGATTTGCCCGGCTTCTTGAATACTTCAAGACTCCGTATGCTGTTTTTAAAGCCTCTGCCGAGGAATTGGCTCAGGTTCCACGGTTGTCTCCGAAAATTACAGCCGCCCTGGTCAGGTTTGATTGGGCTGATGATGTGGTGAGGGAACTCAAGCGGATTCAGAAACTGGGCATCAACCTGATTACCATTAATGATCCATTCTATCCGTCGCGGTTGAAAGAAATTTACAATCCACCACCCCTGATTTGGGTTGATGGGGAGATTTCCGAGGCTGATAATGTGTCGGTCGCTATCGTTGGTTCAAGAGGCGCGACCGAGTATGGCCGAGAGATTTCCTATAGGCTGGCCGGTGATTTGGCCGCGGCGGGGGTGAGCGTGGTCAGCGGTATGGCCCTGGGCATAGATTCAGCAGCTCACCAGGGCGCTCTGGACGCGGGCGGACGGACTCTGGCTATCCTGGGTTGCGGAGTTGACGTGCTTTATCCTAAACCAAATGGTGATCTTTACAGGCGAGTACCAAAACAAGGCGCGGTTATCAGTGAATTTCGTTTGGGAACCAGGCCGGAACCAGGGTTTTTTCCGCTTCGCAACAGGGTCATTTCCGGTCTTTCCCTGGGGGTGGTGGTTGTTGAAGCGGGAGCTCGAAGCGGTTCATTGATCACTGCCCGGTTGGCTCTTGAACAAAATAGAGAGGTTTTTGCCGTTCCAGGCCGGGTTGCCTCCCCCAAAACCCACGGGACTCACGCTCTTTTAAAACAGGGAGCGCGATTAGTGGAAACAGCTCAGGATATATTGGATGAAATAGCCCCGCAAATCGACGGGAAAGTAAAAAAATCGAGACAAACGGCTTCGGAACCAAGGCTGGAAGGTAAGGCGGGTAAGATTTGGGATGCCTTGAGTGGGGAGCCTTTGCACGTGGATAAACTTGGACGCATGATTGGACTTACTCCGTCTAAACTGGCTCCTTTGCTTTTAGACATGGAGTTAAACGGTTTGATTCGGCAGCTGCCAGGCATGATATACACTAAGGTCTAAATATGAAAAAATCGTTAGTAGTGGTGGAATCTCCGGCTAAAGCCCGGACTATCAGAAAATATCTTGGCAATGAATTTGATGTTAAGGCCTCAGTGGGTCATATCAGGGACTTGCCGGTTCAACGCCTGGGGGTGGATATCAAAAAGGGGTTCATCCCTGAGTACGTGGATATAAAAGGGAAACAAAAAATTATCTCGGAGCTGAAAAAGGCGGCCAGGGGCAAGGAGGTTATTTATCTCGCCCCTGACCCGGATCGTGAGGGCGAAGCTATCGCCTGGCATATCGCCGAGGCCCTCAAGGCCAAGGGAAGAAATTTCAAACGGGTTCTGTTTCACGAACTGACTCCAAAAGCCATACGTTACGCCATTGATCACCCCGAAGAATTATCCATTGAGCGCTTTGAATCTCAGCAGGCACGACGGATATTGGATCGGTTGGTCGGTTATCAGATTTCACCTTTGCTCTGGGATAAGGTCAAACGCGGTCTTTCAGCGGGTCGAGTTCAGTCCGTGGCTTTAAGGATTATCGTTCAGCGTGAAAGGGAAATTTTTGCCTTCACGCCTGAGGAGTACTGGAGTCTAACCGCAAAACTTGAGACCGACGGCCGCGAATTTTCAGCTCGCCTTTTAAGAGAAAATCAGGAAAAGATCGAGCTAAAAACAGGGGAAAGGACTCAGGGGATCATTGATCTTATCAAGAACTCTCCTTTTGTCGTTGATAAAGTTGTTTCCAAGGAAAGAAGGAGGAATCCTCTGCCGCCTTTCACCACCAGTCAGCTCCAGCAGGAGGCCTTCAGCCGTTTGAGGTTTCCCACTCGCCATACCATGTCCCTGGCTCAGAAATTATACGAAGGCATTGAGCTTGGAACGGAAGGGGCGGTGGGACTTATCACCTACATGAGAACAGACTCGGTGCGGGTGGCAGGCGAAGCCGTAAACGAGGTCAGGGGGTTGATTCAAGATCGTTTCGGCGAGTCTTATCTGCCTTCAAAACCGAGGTCTTACCGCAACAAGAAAGGTTCTCAGGACGCTCATGAAGCTATCCGGCCCACGTCGGTTCTTCGGTCGCCTGAGGTGGTGAAACAACATCTGTCATCAGACCTGTATGCTCTTTATGAGCTAATCTGGAAAAGGTTCGTAGCCAGCCAGATGAAAGCGGCTTTGATCGATCAGACTTCGGCGGATATCAAGGTCGGCCGGTTTATCTTTCGAGCCACCGGCTCTGTGATCAAGTTCAAAGGGTTTCTGGAAGTAATTGGGAACGCATCGAGTAATGAACGTGAGGTTCTGCCTCCCCTCAAGGAAGGTATGAAGCTTGACCTCAAAGAACTTTTGCCCAAACAGCATTTCACTCAGCCTCCGCCTCGATTTACAGAGGCTACCCTGGTCAAGGAATTGGAAGACAACGGGATTGGTCGGCCCAGTACCTACGCGGCTATTATCTCAACCCTCAGGGATAAGGAATACATTCAGCCGGTCAAGGGTCAATTGGCGCCAACGGAATTGGGTTTCCTGGTCAATGATCTCCTGGTGGACAATTTCCCAGGTATCATGAATGTTGAATTCACCGCTGGTATGGAGAGCGAGCTTGATGAGGTCGAGGAAGGAAAGACTAACTGGAGTGAAGTCCTGAAGCGATTTTACGGGTCCTTTGAAACTGATCTTCATCGGGCCGAAAAGGAAATGCTTTCCCTTAAAAGGGAAGGGCTTAAGACAGAGATTAAATGCGACCTCTGCGGATCCGACATGGTCCTTAAATGGGGGCGTAACGGACCGTTTTTGTCATGCAGCAGGTATCCAAAATGCAGGAACGCCAAGGATTATATACGAGACGAGAACGGTCGAATCGAGGCGGTGAAACCTGAGACTGCCGAGACTGAAGAGGTCTGCGAAAAATGCGGAAAGCCTATGGTAGTTAAAAAGGGCCGCTACGGCCCCTTCCTGGCCTGCTCAGGTTACCCGGAGTGTAAAAATACACGTCCTGTAAACGGTGACGGCCAGGAAAAACCTCCGCCCCTGCCTCCAGGCGTTGAAAAAAACTGTGAGAAATGCGGGTCGCCTTTAGAGGTTAAAAGGAGCAGGATGGGAAACCTTTTCATCGCCTGCACAAACTACCCTAAATGCAAGAGTATCATACCGTTTCCAACCGGTATCAAATGTCCCAGAAAGGGATGTACAGGCGAACTGGTGGAACGCCCGTCCAAGAAAGGCGTTTTTTTCGGCTGCAGCGAGTTTCCCAAGTGCCGCTTCACTCTTCGCAACCGGCCGGTAAAACAAACCTGTCCACAATGCGGCTCGCCTTATCTGGTCGAATCTCCCCCCAAAGGCGCGTCCGTCGGTTCTTCAGATCGGGTTGCTTTAAAATGCCCCAATAAAAATTGCGATTATAAGGTTGAGCCGGAACCTGAACCCTGATTCTGCCTGAAATTTGTCACAGTAAAATCCTTTTGTACGCTTTATTTTGTATGTGAATTGCTGTTACCAGGGTGAAGACAATCTCATTCCCGGCCATTCAAGCTTACATAACGATATCCTGAGGACAAGCCCACCCTCTCTTTCCTTAAATGAGAGAGACATTTGTCATCCAAAAGGTCGATTTTTATTACAAAAATCTTGCCGCAAAAGTGTGAACGTTTTATGACCGGCGGATATATTCATTGACCGGCTGGCTCTATCATGGTATTTAAATATAGATTACATAAGGTTAACATCAAATTGGAGGAGCTGTGCTCGACCTTAAATTTGTGCGTGAACATCTTGACCTGGTAAAGGAAAAGACCGCTCAGCAGGGTATGGATCTGGATGTGTCGGAATTTGAACGTCTGGATGAGGAGCGGCGACGTCTTCTGGCAGAGGTTGAATCACTCAAACACCAGCGTAACCAGGTAAATCGGGAAATTGCCGAACGTAAAAAGGCCAAAGAGGACGCTGCGGAAATCATTGCTGAGATGAAGGCTGTTTCAGCCAGGATTAAAGAACTCGACAGTTTGACGAACGCGGCCATTACCGCTGTGAACGATTTTTTACTCCAGCTTCCTAATATACCTGATGATACAGTGCCGGTAGGCCAATCGGACGAGGACAATCCCGTGGTCAAGACGTGGGGCGAAGCGCCTCAGTTTGATTTCGAGCCCTTGAATCACTGGGACGTGGGAGTCGCCCTGGACATCCTTGATTTCAAACGCGCGGCCAAAATTACCGGAGCGCGATTTTCTCTGCTCAAGGGACCGGCTTCAAATATGGAACGGGCCTTGATCAACTACATGCTTGACCTCCACACCAGGGAGCATGGATATACCGAGGTTCTTACGCCTTTTATGGTCAATTCAGATTCCATGTATGGAACCGGGCAGCTGCCCAAATTCGCCGAGGAGTCGTTTAAGTTGGAGGGCTGGGACTACTACCTGGTTCCCACGGCTGAAGTGCCGGTGACAAATATCCACCGTGATGAGATTCTTGACGGCGACGATTTACCGCTTTATTACACCGCCTACACGCCTTGTTTTCGTTCCGAAGCGGGATCTTACGGACAGGATACGCGAGGCATGATTCGGCAGCACCAATTTGACAAGGTGGAACTGGTCAAATTCTGTCGCCCGGAGGATTCATACGACGAACTGGAAGGTCTGCTCGCCAATGCCGAAGCCGTGCTGCAGGGGCTTGGTTTGCATTACCGTATCGTCAGCCTGTGTACCGGTGACCTGGGCTTTTCCGCGGCCAAAACCTATGATATTGAGGTTTGGCTGCCCGGTCAGGGCAGATATCGTGAAATTTCTTCCTGCAGTGATTTTACTGATTTTCAGGCCCGGCGGGCGAATATTCGCTTCAGGCCTGACAGCAATTCGAAGACGGAGCTGGTTCATACCGTGAACGGCTCCGGTTTGGCCGTGGGCCGGACTATGGCGGCCATTTTGGAAAACAACCAGCAGGCTGACGGCTCGGTGGTCATCCCCGAGGTTTTACATAAGTACATGGGTGGAATGACCGTGATTGAAAAAACTGCCTGAAAGGGACAAGGCCAGGGGAAAAGTTCGGAAACCTCAGATTATGAACTGGCAAAGTCGGCGTTTACATCAGCGCAGACCCTTACTGACCCTAAATAGGGCGCGGTCCTGTAGTGGTTCTATTGGACTGTCAGCACTTTTAATCATACTTAGTTTAACGATTTTTTTGGCCGGAGCTGTTTGGACCGGCCATGTTTCTTTAGCTTTTCTGTGGAAATCACCCATCCCCCCCAAGATTCAAGTACTTGAGCGGAGCGGTTCCGGCTGTAATCCAGAGAGTTCTCTAACCAAGGAAAGGCTCGCCAGGTTGATCGGTTCCCATCCTTTCGGTTCTGAGGAACTGCATGCCTTTCAAATTAATAATGAAGCCGGAGAGGTCCTGTTCGTCAGCACCACGCTGGCCCCTGAACTCCAGAAGTGGGTCATGGCGGCTCTAGGCCGGGCACGGGTGAGCTCGGCCGCCCTTGTGGTCTTGGATCCGGCCAGCGGTGATGTTTTAACCATGGCGAGTTATACCGCTGATCAGAAGCCGGTTAACCTGACTCTTAGCAGCTCCTTTCCGGCGGCAAGTCTGTTCAAGATAGTAACAGCCGCCGCCGCGGTTGAAACCGCGAACCTGACCTCCGGTTCTACCCTGGCTTATGACGGCCGTAAACATACTCTGTATCGTAAACAGCTCATGCGCGACGTTCAAAGCGGCCGGCACCAGGTTACCCTGAAGGACAGCTTCGCAAAAAGCATCAATGTCGTCTTTGGGAAGCTGGGGGCCTTCACTCTGGGGCCGAAAGCATTGGAAGAGTTCGCCCAACGGTTCTATTTCAATCAGCCCATACGTTTCGAAATGCCGGTTGAAACAAGCCGTTTTAGCCCACCGGATAAAGACTACTTTCATTTGGCCGAGATTGCTTCAGGTTTTAATCGAACCACCATGCTTTCACCTCTGCACGGAGCTCTTCTGGCCGCTGCCGTCGCAAATGACGGGTTGATAATGGAGCCGACCGTGGTTGCGGAGGTTTTTGATCAAAACAATAATATTTACTATCGTCATCAGCCCGTTTCCATGGGACAGGTAATATCCGCCAAAACAGTTATAGAGCTGAAAAAAATGATGCGCGCCACCATCACCAAAGGCACTGGCCGGCCATTTTTTCGCGACGTGCGCGTTCACCCCGTTTTATCTAAACTTGAAATCGGGGGTAAATCAGGCAGTATAAACAACAGTCAGGGCCGTAAGGTGGACTGGTTTGTTTCCTTTGCCCTCAAAGAAGGATCAGAAAAAATCGCCCTGGCCGCCGTGGTTGTCCATAATCGTGATAAGCTGGGGGTCCGGGCTCAATCCCTGGTTCGTGATTCAATTATTCATTATTTTAGTCCGCTGGTAAGGTCGAAATAAAGGTTCAAGTCCACGAGAGGGTGAAAACCATGAAGACACAAATAAATAAAACCGAACTGGAACTCACGCAGGGTGATATAACGGAGATGGACACCGAAGCGATTGTAAACGCGGCCAACTCGAGTCTGGTCCTGGGGGCCGGCGTCGCCGGCGCCATCCGAACCAAGGGCGGACCGTCCATCCAGAAAGAGTGCGATCAAATTGGAGGCACGTATGTTGGGGGCGCGGTCGTTACCGGCGGGGGCAATCTCAAAGCCAGATACGTGATTCACGCCGTTGGACCTCGGATGGGCGAGGGAGACGAGGATCATAAGCTGGAACAGGCCACCTTGAACAGCCTGCTGCGCGCGGATGAACAAGGCATGAAGAGCGTGGCTTTTCCGGCCATAAGCACCGGAATCTTCGGCTTTCCCATGGATCGAGCATCATGCTGGGAGCGGTCAAGAAGCATCTGGAAGGGCAAACCACCCTGAAGAAGGTCGTTTTTTGCCTTTTTGGACAGGAAAGCTTTGATGTCTTTGCCGTTGAGTTCAGGCGGTTTTCCCCGGATTAAACGCGGTAAATAGCGAAAAGGCAGTAGAAAAATAAAATATTGTGGAATAGTATTTCAAAAAATCAAGAGGCCGGGGGTTAAACTGGGGATGATTCGCGATTTTCCAATCCCTTAAACTGGGGATGATTCGCGATTTTCCAATCCCCGGACACGACCTCGTAACAGAATCGGGATAAACAATAAACAGGAGGAGAAAATGCCGGAAAAAATGATTGAAAATATCCACTGGCTAGGGCATGACGGCTTTTACGCGGAAGGCTCCAAAATCGTCTATTTTGATCCTTATGAAATCAGCGGCGGACCCAAGGCGGACTTGATTCTGATCACTCATGAGCATTTCGATCACTGTTCACCGGATGACGTGGCCAAAGTCATCAAGGACGATACGGTAATCGTGACTGAAGCGGATTCAGCTCAGAAGCTTTCAGGAAACGTGCAGGTTTTAAAGCCCGGGGAGAGCACTGAGGTCGCTGGGGTCAAGGTAACCGCTTTGCCTTCTTACAATGTTGACAAAGATTTCCACCCCAGGGCAAATAACTGGCTGGGCTTTGTGGTTGAACTGGATGGTGTGACGATTTACCACGCTGGCGACGCCGACTTTATCCCGGAGATGAAGGATTTGAACGTGGATATCGCGCTGATTCCCGTTTCAGGCACGTATGTCATGACCGCTGATCAAGGCATCGAAGCCGCTCGCGCCATCAAACCCAGGATTGCCGTGCCCATGCATTATGGAGCGATTGTCGGTTCAGAAGATGACGCGAAGAAGTTTGCCGAGGCTCTCAAGGATGAGATAACCGTTGTCATTAAAGAGAAAGAGTAGTTATTGCAGATTTAGAAAATCTTACAGGGGTTGCATTGATCTGTAACCCCTGTCACTTTTGATCTGAAAGCTTATTAATGAAAAATAACCCCAAAACCTGCGATTTTTTAATTATCGGCGGAGGCGTACTGGGCCTTAATATCGCTCTGGCCTTGAAACGCAGATACCCGGACACAGATGTCGTTTTGCTTGAAAAGGAAGAGAAATTCGCCAGCCACGCCAGCGGGAGGAACAGCGGGGTGCTTCATGCCGGGTTCTATTACGACGCTGACAGCTTCAAGGCCAGATTCACCAAAGCGGGAAACAAAATTTTAACTCAGTACTGCTTGGATAAAAAACTGCGAATCAACAGATGTGGAAAGCTCGTAGTCGCGAAAAACGAGCAGGATCTTAAGGGGCTCAAGGAGTTGGCCAGGCGGGGCAGGGTGAATGGAATCGAACTGCACGAATTGGATATACGGCAGGCCAGGGAAATTGAGCCGAAAGTCAAAACCGTGGAGCAAGCCCTTTTCTCACCGGAGACGGCCGTTGTTGATCCCGTGGAAGTGGTCAATTCCCTGGTAAAGGACGCCAGAGCGGCCAACATTGAATGCCTTAGCGGCACGCGTTACCTTAAGCATAAGAACAAGATCGTCAGAACCTCTCAGGGATTAATTGAAGCAAAATACGTGGTAAACACAGCCGGTCTTTACGCGGACAAGATCGCCAGGGATTTTGGGTTTTCAAAAAATTACAAGATTTTACCGTTTAAAGGGCTTTATCTTTACTCTAACTTGCCTCCAGGAGCGTTACGCACACACATCTACCCGGTACCTGATCTGGATTACCCCTTTCTGGGCGTTCATTACACGGTTACCGTAGATGGTAAAATAAAAATAGGACCGACGGCCATCCCCGCTTTTTGGCGTGAAAATTACTCCGGGTTTGAAAACTTCAATCTGGCCGAGTTCATACAGGTGCTGTCTTCGGAAATGCAGCTTTTCGTAAACTCCAAATTTGATTTTAAAAAAGTAGCCTTCACAGAGGCGCGTAAAATGTTTCGGCGTCATCTGGTCCGGCAGGCGTCATACCTCCTGGAAGGCGTTCGCCCGCGCGATTACACGCGGTGGGGAGAACCGGGTATACGGGCGCAGTTGTATGATATCCGTGAAAAAAAGCTGGTTATGGATTTCTGCTTGGAAGGCGATGACCAATCCTTTCACGTGCTAAACGCGGTTTCTCCCGCCTTCACCGCGTCCATGCCTTTTTCGGAGTTTATTTGTGATGAGATTGGGAAAAGG
>JAFDLS010000006.1 GCA_019306365.1 Deltaproteobacteria bacterium | reverse complement strand
GTACGCCAGCACGGAAGTGGCCCCATGGCGTTTGGAAAGGCGTGTCTTGTCGGTGCCAAGTGTCAAGGGCATGTGGCCGAATTCAGGCGGTGAAGCTTCAAGGGCCTGATAGAGCAAAATCTGGCGAGGCGTATTGTTGACGTGATCGTCCCCGCGAATAACGTGTGTTATGCCCATGGTCAGATCATCGACAACCACGGCTAAATTGTAAGTCGGGATTCCGTCGCTCCTCAGTATGATCAGATCATCCATTTCCGTATTGTCAAACTCAATGGGTCCTTTAATCAGATCTGTCCAGCCGGTGGTTCCTGTCAGTGGGCCCCTGAACCGAACCACCGCCCCCGGAGCAGGTCCCAGATCTTTATCTCGACACTTCCCATCATACTTGGGTTTACCGCCCTGCTTGAGCGCCTCTTCTCGCCGGACGTTCAATTCCTCCGGTGCGCAGTGACAGTAGTAAGCTCGACCGGAATCCAGCAGCTTTTGAATGTATTCAAGATAAACCGGGGTTCGTTCACTTTGAAAATACGGTCCTTCATCCCAATCCAACCCAAGCCAGGCCATTGACTCCAGAACAACCTCGGTTGCTTCCCTGGTCGAACGCTGAACGTCCGTATCTTCAATGCGCAGTATGAAAGTGCCGCCTTGAGCCCTGGCCAGCAGCCAGTTGAACAGGGCTGTCCTGGCGCTGCCGATGTGTAAATACCCAGTAGGACTGGGGGGAAAGCGTGTTCGAATTTTACTCATAATTTCATATTCATCCTATCTTTCCAAAGGAATGTATTTAACAAAAAATCCTCCTTTGATACAAGAAAAATAATGATAAACGAACGTTTTTATCATCCACCGATCTTTGGAATCACGTCAGACGGGATATGCGGACCGGGATAGTCGAAAACCTCAGGGCGTGTTCATAAATCCTATTTTATACCACAAAGTAGAACTAACTGACCTCGTGAATATACAACCTCTTTGTCAGGCTCAAATTTAAGTCCTCGAAATATTAGTAATATTCCTGCGGGTTAAATTTTCACCTTCCGCGATTTCAACAAAATTACTGGTTTTGCAGAGGTCTCAAATAAAAAATTTTCGCTTGGACAAATAATGTATAATTTTACCAATTCTTGGCAATTTTTCAAAAAACTTTAAAGAAATCGCTTGATTTATTAAATGATGTCTATAGACTGTGCAAAATATTTATCATTTATGGAAGGTTAAAATGATCACAAAAAAAGTACAGATTAAGGATACTGTTAAGGTTCACTACACTGGAAAATTGGAAGACCAAACAGTATTTGACAGCTCGGAGGGGAGTGAACCGCTTGAATTCACCATTGGAAGCGGACAGGTAATCCCGGGATTCGAAAATGGTATTATCGGCATGAAGGTTGGTGACAAAAGAAAGATTACCATCGCGGCTGATAACGCATACGGAGCCAGGCGCGATGAGCTGGTAGTCGAGGTGCCAAAAGGTAACTTTCCTGATAACGTTACACCTGCCATAGGGCAGCAGCTGCGGATTCGACAAGCGAATGACGACCTTATCAACGTGACCGTCACGGCGATAAATGAGGATTCCGTGACCCTCGATGCTAATCACCAGTTGGCCGGGAAGACACTGATTTTCGAGACTGAGTTGATCGAGATCGCTTGAGGTTTCCCCCTATTTTTTTTCTTTTAAGCCTTTTTACAAAGCTAAGAATAAACTCACCGGCGCACAGTATTGGCGCCTGTGATTAGATTTATTTTTTTAATAATATAAGGAAAAAGTATCCGTCTAAAACAGTATCCTGCATTACATAAATGAGACCTCTGCAAAATCAGTAATTTTGTTGAAATCGCGCAATGTGAAAATTTAACCCGCAGGAATATTACTAATATTTCGAGAACTTAAATCTGAGCCTGACATATGCCGCGCAGCGTGAGCGAGGCGGAGCTCATGAGGTCAGCTAAGGGACGAAGTTTTGCAGAAATCTCAAAATATTAAAAACATTCTATAAGTGTTTTTTTCATCAAAAAGGAGAAAATTTAATGCGAAAGCATCTAAATTACGCGTCAGCACTAATAATTACTCTGCTACTGGCAGCGAATGTTCCGGCCGCCGGCGCGGCAGAGGCAAAGAGGCCTGGTAACGGCAAGGTCGCTATTGTCAATGGAACCGCCATTTTTCAAGCGGAGTTCGATAACGAACTTGCTTTTTTTAAACAGCGGTTTAAAAGCCAGGGGAAACCACTTAGCGACGCCCAAATTCCCTTAATAAAAAAAGACATTCTTGAAAATCTCATAACCCGTGAACTGCTCTATCAGGCAGGTCAAAAAGCGGGGGCCGCGGCTGATAAATCTAAAGTCAATGAACAATTTGAGAATCTGAAAAAAAGATTCCCCAGTGAAGCAGAATTTAAAAAAGCGTTAAGCGGCAGAAAGCTTTCTGAGGCTGATTTGAAAACACAGATTGAAAAAGGGATGGTAATTCAGAGTTTCATCGAAAAGCAATTTGCCCAAAAGACAACTATTACCGAAAAGGAAATAAAGGCATACTATGATGAGCACCTAGACTCCTTTAAACAGCCTGAACAGGTGCGTGCCAGCCATATACTGATTAAGGTGGATTCCCAGGCAGACAAGGCGCTGAAAACAAAAGCGCGAAAAAAGATAGAAAAGATCAAACAGAGGCTTAGTAAAGGCGAGGATTTTGCGGCCCTTGCTAAAGAGTTTTCCGATTGTCCCAGCGCGGACAAAGGCGGCGACCTGGGTTATTTTAAGCGGGGACAAATGGTAAAACCATTTGAAGAAGCGGCATTTCTTTTAAAGCCAGATAAAATAAGTGATATCGTAGAAACCGGATTCGGTTATCACCTCATAAAAGTAACCGATAAAAAGGCTGAAAAAATAACCGGCTATGAAAATGCAAAAAGTAAAATCAGCCCCTACTTGAAGCAAAATAAAATTCAAAAAGAAATCAGGTTATATGCTGAAGAGTTGAAAGAAAAAGCGGATATTGACAGGTTACTAACAGGTAATAGTGAGAATTAGTGGTATATTTAATACTTATTTTAACTTTGCACTCTTTTTTCACTTGACCTACAGGAAAAAAATGTTTTAAGATACTCTAAAGTCTTATGTTTGGGCAGTACCAATATAACCGCATGCGCAAGAAAGAAGTATCTCAATATTAAGGGGGATTGCCTTGTTGGGTGGTACTGTATAAAGGCACCAGATAAAGAAGGAGGTCAGCACTTTGTCAAGAGGAACGGTAAAATGGTTTAGTGAGAAGAAGGGTTATGGGTTTATCGAAAAAGATGAGGGGGGGGACATATTTGTTCACTATTCCTCTATTGACGCGCCTGGGTTCAAGACTCTCGCAGGCGGAGATCGCGTTACTTTTGAGGTTGAAGAAAGTGACCGGGGTCCTGAAGCCAAAGGCGTCAAGAAGGATTAATTATCTGATTTATCGTATTTGAAAGCATCTCATTTCTTCACCATGAGATGCCCTATTTTTTAGAGCAGTTCCAAATTATTCGATTGTTTCTTTAAGGAAGCTTTTTATAAAAGCTTCTGAAAAATTTCCTCAGAAAATTTCTATTAGGTTTATAAGAATAGCAGATGAGGGAAAGGCAAAAAGAGACAAGAGGGAGTATTATGCCCTTTTTTATATACCTCCTTTTTTTGTCAAAGAAATTCCCCTACATATTCAAATAACAAAATTTTGTATGGATACAATTTTGTTTAGTCACGTCTGATAAAAATCTTTTAACATAATGCTTTACAACTGCAAACCACAAGAAACTTCTGCAGTCCTAATAGAGACCTCTGCAAAACTTCGTCCTTTAGCTGACCTCATGAGCGCCGCTTCGCTCACGCTGCAGCGGCATATGTCAGTCTCAAATTTAAGTCCTCGAAATATCAGTAATATTCCTGCGGGTTAAATTTTCGCCTTCCGCGATTTCAACAAATTGCTGGTTTTGCAGAGGTCTCAATAGATAAATCATAGGGGATAAACGTGTTTTGATTGGTAAGATAATACGCGGCCAGACCTTCACCGCGTTTTGAAAGGTGAAGGAATTCACCTGTCTACCCGCTCTTCAAGCGTTTAATCCGGATGTTTTTTGCGAATCTATATAAAAGAACACTCTGCAAAATCAGCAATTTGTTGAAATCGTGAAAATTGTCATATACCGCTGCAGCTTCAGCGAAGCCGCATGGCGGCGTATATGAGTTCGACTCAAGGAAGTCGTTTTTCCGAGATCTCACATAACCGGTGCGCGCATTAAGGATTATCGCTCGAAATTTTTCAGCGCTGAGGCGAGTTGATAACATAACCATTTCGTGAAATCAGGCGCATATGCGTATCGCTTGATGATGCTGATTGAAATCCCTGGAGTTAGCCTCTTGCATAAGATTAAAATTGTTCTGTAATATAAATAAGATTACCTGAAAAATTTATGAATGGACCTAATCTGCTCGTAAAAAAATCATATTAAAAAAACAACCCAAACCCCTTGCTTTTTTCTAAAAAAATGGTATATTGAACGGCGAATGAGAAATTATTCACCAACCAAATGTAAACCAACCATAAATACCTTCCGGAGTCCTGGACGCGGCTCTATCCAAAGGCGAAAACGACCAGGACTCCTGACCTACCAAAAATAAAATTCTTATTTTTGAGATCTAAAGTATTATTTCAAAATTACTTGTAACATGCCGAAAAAATGAACATAATTGTTAAGTTGAGACCTCTGCAAAACCAGTAATTTTGTTGAAATCGCGGAAGGTGAAAATTTAACCCGCAGGAATATTCCTAATATTTCGAGGACTTAAATTTGAGCCTGACATATGCCGCTGCAGCGTGAGCGAAGCGGCGCTCATGAGATCAGCTAAAGGACGAAGTTTTGCAGAGGTCTCAAGTTATGATAATTCAAAGCATAACAAAAGATCAAATTTCTGAAGGCTTAACAAAGCTGCTTCATCTTTTGGATGTTTTTGCCTGTCTAACAAACTCCATCGACCTTGCTGTATAGAGACCGGCTGGAATATAGATTTTCAAATAGTCTTTTTCACAAACTGATGCCAAAAATAGATTATAATATGTAACTATTTGTTATTAATACTAAAAATTAATGCTTCTTTTCTTTGGGCAAGGTTCTTAACGAGTAAAAAATGTAAATTCAATATTTTTCTATCATCGCGCTGGGCCTATTTCTTTGTCGTAATTTCAAACATGGGTAACCTCCGTTGAGTACGATGAAGATTAGCATATCCTCATCATAAAATATACCTTCGGAGCGTTACCCATGTTTTAAAACTACATACTGGGCCTATTTCTTTTCCTTGACATTTCCCTAATGTTTACTTAAACTTCTTTACTTTAGGTTCATTGATTGTCAAAAAGGAGCAGACATGGAAGACATCACTCAAGTACGCAATATTGCCCTCATTTCTCACGGCGGAGCAGGCAAAACAACGCTTGCCGAAGCCTTTTTATATTTTACGAAAGTAACCACTCGTTTAGGCAGACCGGATGAGGGCACCAGTATTCTTGATTTTGAACCGGAAGAGATCAAACGCAGAGCTTCCTTAAGCTCCGCTTTTCATAATTTTTCGTGGAAGAAAAGGGTAGTCTCCTTTGTCGACACACCTGGGGATGAAAATTTTATTAACGATACCATGACCTGCCTTCAGGGAGTGGATGGCGCCCTGGTGCTGATCGACGCCGTAGACGGAATAAAAATCGGTACTGAACGAGTCTGGGGATTTGCCGACAACCGCGAACTGCCTCGAATTGTCTTTATTAACAAGATGGATCGGGAACGAGCCGATTTTTTTAAAATTGTTAATGAGTTGAGTGATTTATTTGACATGAAATGCGTGCCTGTTCAAGTACCGATTGGGGCTGAGCACGATTTTAAGGGTTTAGTTAACCTCCTGGATGAAAAAGCCTACATATATGAAGCAAACACTGCCGAATTCAAACAGGGCGATATTCCGGAGGACCTGGCGGAAACTGTCCAGACCTGGCGCGAACAATTAATCGAAAATATCGCTGAGACAGACGATGAACTGCTTGAAAAGTACCTTGACGCCGGGGAACTAACAGACGAAGAAATCAATCAGGGTCTGGTCAACGGGGTCAAGTCCAGAAGTCTTGCGCCGATCTGCTGCGGCGCGGGATCATCGCTTATTGGCATATCGCATCTGCTGGACCTGGTTGTCAGCGCATTACCTTCGCCTCAGGACAGGGGTTCGGTTAAAGGGTTTTCCCCCAAAGACAACAGTGAAATCGCGCGGGAACCCAAAGAGGATGAATCCTTTTCAGGCCTGGTTATTAAAACCATTACCGACCCTTATGCTGGCCAACTATCTGTTTTCCGTGTTTTTTCTGGTACAATTACTCACGATTCCACCTTTTACAACTCCTCCAGTCAGAAGGTGGAACGTTTTAGCCAGCTTTTATCTCTGGAAGGTAAAAGTCAGAAACCGGTTGAATCAGCCGGCCCGGGAGACATTGTTGCCGTGGCCAAGCTTAAAGGGACCACCACCGGCAATACCATCTGTGATGAGTCCGAACCGATCATATACCCCACTCTCGACCCCATGCCGCCCATTGTCTCCTACGCGGTAAGCCCGAAAACGAAAGGCGACGAGGAAAAAGTTTTTAGCTCCTTGTCCAAGATAATAGAAGAGGACGTAACACTGAAGCTTTCCAGGGATGACCAGACCAAGGAAGTTATCCTCTCTGGCATGGGCCAAATTCACATTGAAGTTACACTTGAAAGAATCAAGCGTAAATTTGGGGTTGAAGTTCAGCTCAATACACCCAAGGTGCCTTACAAGGAAACTGTCAAGGGAAAGGCTCGCGTTCAAGGCAAATACAAAAAACAAACCGGCGGCCGCGGGCAGTACGGCGATACCTGGCTGGAAATCGAGCCGTTACCGCGCGGTATGGGGTTCGAATTTCAAAATAAGATTGTTGGCGGAGCAATACCCAAGCAGTTCATTCCCGCTGTGGAAAAGGGCATTGTCGAGGCCATGGCCGGAGGCGTGATCACCGGCAACCCTATTGTGGATCTCAGAGTTAAACTGGTTGACGGCTCCTTTCACGCTGTGGATTCGTCAGAAATAGCTTTTAAAATCGCGGGATCGATGGGTTTCAAAAAGGGATTTCTTGAGAGCAGTCCGACCCTGCTCGAACCGATTATGCTTCTCACGGTCAATGTGCCGGATGAATACATGGGCGATGTTATTGGAGATTTGAACAGCCGCCGAGGGAAGGTTCAGGGCGTGGATACTAAGGGCGGGAAGCAATACATTCGCGCTCAGGTACCCCAGGCGGATGTAATGGATTATGCTCCAACCCTGAAGTCCATAACTGGCGCACGAGGCTCTTTTACAATCGAATTTGATCACTACGAAGAGGTTCCGCCTCACATCTATGAAAAAATTGTGGCCGAGACTGCTAAGGATTCTGAGGGATAGCATAAGGGAAACAAGATGTATCTTTGCGGGCTGTTAATGGCCAGTACAAAAGGGGCAGCTGGATTGCGAGACGACACCAGCGGTCCTCAGCTTAAAGCCCGACTCATTGAGGCTGGTTTTGAAGTTCGTGCCTTAAGTGTTGTATCTGACGATGTAGACTCGATTATCGAGCAAATTCGCAGGTGGATCGATGAAGAGGGGCTTGACCTGATCCTGACCTCAGGCGGGACTGGCCTGACCCCTAATGATGTAACCCCCGAAGCCACCAGGGCCTTGATTGAAAGAGAGGTCCCTGGTCTTGCAGAAGCCATCCGGGCGGCGGGCCGCTCCAAAACACCTCACGCCGATCTTTCCCGGGGACTGGCCGGGATACGCCGTCAAAGTCTTATTGTCAATCTTCCAGGCAGTCCTAAAGGGGCTCTCGAAGGGCTGGAAACCATACTGCCCGCCCTGCCCCACGCTTTGGATAAAATCAAGGGTGACCCAATGGACTGCGCTTAGTCCAAATTAATATATACCAAACAGTACGCGCTGATTGAACGGCTGGCAGTCATTCAAAAAGCGCGTTTCTTTTACAGGGTTCTCGAATGATTTTCTCAGGATGCTTCGTCCCACAACCCATCAATGACCGCCGACATGCGGCCATGGTGAGTACCGGGCCAATAAACGCGTCCACACCCCGGACACAGCGAAAACTCATTATGGTAAGAAAACACGAACTCGGGGACACGGCCCAAAACATCGTCTTTGGAAACTTTTTCAAGCAAGCGATTACAGGTGTTGCATCGGCTCAGGGGACGCGCATCCTCCTTGTTAAGGCCGAGACGCTGGACAGATTCTCTCAACTGTGATTTTGTGTCATTTGAGGAAAGGTTGATAATTTCCAGCCACCCGTGAAGCCTGGGTTGATGCGGTCGGTTGGATCGACGGGTGAGCAAGATGCGATCCGGTAAAGGTTTCTTTGGCCCATGCCGTAAATAATACGTATCAAGACCAAGCAGCCGCAGCCATTTTGCTAAACCTCCCAACATGCTGTCAGCGGCCAGTTTGGGCTGCATGTTCCTCTCCGTTTATAAATCGATGACCTCAACGCCAGGTGGCGTTGACAGGTGAAAAAACCGTTCTGGAAACTCAAGATGGAGCTTCATTTCTTTATACTCCAAAATTAATTCCGATTCCCTCTGTTTATCCGTCAGACGAATAAAAAAAGGTACCCATCGATCATCCAGATTATGATAATCAGAATAGTCAACCTGAATCATGGACTTCCCTTCCCGTTGTATCTCGATTCTTTTAACGCGTCTGGTTAATGGATCCACGTACACCCTTTCAACGGTCCCCTTTTCGACTCCTTCAAGGCTCAAGCGCCACAACCCTGGCTCTATTCTTGAAACGCTAGCCTGGCGGTGGGGAGGCAGTAAAACGCCGCCCGCAAAAAGAGTTATAATTTCAGATACATCAAAACCAAGAGGCAAAAAGCGACCCAGGGTTTTCCTATTGTTCGGGCCCTTGTATATTTTCGCCTGTCTATGGTCTAAGAATCTAATCTCCTGCTGGTTGGAGACTAAAGTCAGTACAAATCGTCCAAAGAAATCGATAGCTGTCAACCTGAAACGATCGGGACGGATAGCGGCCAGGTTAATATCGACCCGGTAATTTGCCTGAGGGCTGTTGAGCTTTAGACGGCCTCGAGCCGCGAAATTCTTGATCAGGTTTTCATCGAGGTGAAACTGGTTTATAAGTTCCGAGGCTTCAGGAAGAGGAGGCTCTGGAATTATTGGAGCCCAGGGAGCACACCCCGTGATTCCAAAAACAAGAAAAACCAGCAGGATTAATTTTAATCCGGCGGTCTTAGTGCATGAATTCTTTAAGCTCTCTGATCTTCTTTTCAAGGCGGGCCTTATCTTCAGGACCAAGTTTTTGAACTTTTGAGTATACCTCGAGGGCTTTTTTAAACTGTTTAAGTTTAAAATGGACGTCCCCCAGATGTTCGTTGATAACGGGGTCGTCAGGCATGAGTTGAGCTGCCCGTTTCAGGTGTTTCAGGGACAAGGGGTAACTGCCTTTTTGGAAATAAATCCACCCAATTGTATCGACAATATATCCGGCGTTCGGCTTTATCTTCGCGGCCTTTTGCGCCATAATTAAAGCCTCGTCTAAATTTCTGCGCAACTCAGCCCAGGTATAAGCCAGATAGTTTAAAGCGTCGGCATTCTCGGGGTCCAACTCGATAACCCGCTTCATCTGCTTGATGGAACCATCTTTATCTTTGAGTTTATCCAGAATCACACCAAGCCGAAAGTTGAGGCCAAGGCTTTTCGGGTCCAGTTTTAACCCCTTTTCCACTGTATTCCTGGCCAATTCAAATTGATTATTTTCCTCATAAAGAGCAGCCAGGGAATGATAAAAAACAGACTTGTCCGGTTTATGCTCAATGGCCTTTTTTAAATAAGCAATTCCGGCTTCCAGATTATCCATTTCGCCAAGAACATAAGCCAGATGCAGTCGTGCTTCAGAATAAAAATCGGAATCCGGTTCAATTTTTAAAAAACCATCCACGGCCTTTTGATACTTTTTTAATTCCTCATAAGCCACACTCTGATAGTACTGAGCCTGCTCGTTGTCCGGGTCAGCGTCAAGCACGAGTTGAAACTCTTTAATTGCCTCCTCAAATGAACTCTGTTCAAAATAAATCAAGCCAATGCGAAGGGTTGCATTCTCAGTGCTTTGAGGGTGAACCTTCAACTCCTCGAATAGCTTTTGCGCCTCTTTATGCCGTCCGAGCTTGAGGTAAAGCCGGCCCATGAGGAGCCTGGCTTGATTCGCTGGGGGTTTGAGGCGAATTAAATTTTTATATATCTCTTCGATTTGACCCGTTTTTTCCAACTTTTCATATATAAGAATCAAGTTATTGAAGGCGGGTTCAAATTCCGGGGTGATCTTCAAAGCCTCCTTGAAATGCTTTTCCGCCGTTAAGAAATCCTGCCGGGTCAGGGCAATTCGACCCAGGTAGAAAAAAGCCGTGTGCGACCTTGGTTTAATCTCGGCCAGACGTGTCAAAACCGCCTCCGCCTGATCATACTGCTTCAGGTCCATATATGACATCCCCAGGCGCAGCAGGGCCTTTGCATCGTTTGGGGATTTATCTAAAATGGCTTTGTACTCGGTGATGGCCTCTTCAGGACGCTTCATGACCCTCAATATCCCAGCCAGCAACATACGGGCGGGTCTGTAATCGGGATTCTTGCTTACAGCCAGGCGGGCGTGTTTCAATGCTTCAGACGACTGACCTCGTCTAATATAATAGTGAGCAAACTCCCCTTCTATAAAAGCCGAGTCAGGGTCTATTTGACTCGCTGTATTCAGATGTTCAAGCGCGAGCTCGTTTTGGCCGCTGGCAAGCAACTGGTCAGCTATAAAAAAATAGTAATAGGCCGCTGCCTGGGGCAGGCGATCCAGCTTTATTTCAGAAGAACCCTCCCGGGCTTTTGGTCTTTCGGCATCGGCGGCTGAGGCTGAAGGCGGTGGAGTAGCGACAGGGGCACAGGCATAAATTGACATTAATAAAATACATGTACCCCAATGAAACAATGACCGAATTCTAAACAAAGTTTTTTCCTTCCTGCCTGTTATTTAAAAAGTTTTTCCGGCTGTCGGCTATACCGAAGCGCGCCTTGACTATAAAACCATCAGGCGACGAACGAACCACGAATCATCACATTCTCTGGCCGCCTCGATCTCGGCCAGGAAATCCTTCTTGTCATCGGGCAGCTTTCCGGTAAGATTTAAATAATTGTTGATATGATCGCTCAGGAGCATAAAAGGCCCTTCTAAACCCTCAACCAGATACTTGAGCTCCCGCATAGCCTCATGCGGAGAAGGCAGAGTAAAATGCCCGCTCAGGTAATCCGAGTAGAGCGGTGTTCCTTCAAGAGGGCTTAAAGTACGAATGCGTATGAAATCCGGCCCGATGGCATTAATAACCTCGGCGCTTTTTCGGGCATGTTCTTCAAGGCGCGCCAGCCCGCCAAGACCAAGAAGGTAATAGACGGAAAGCTCAATACCCGCCTCTTTGACCTTTCGGCCGGCTTCTGCGCATTCCGCCGCTGTCGCCCCTTTTTCCATCTCTTTCAAAACTTCATCATCCCCGGATTCAAGCCCCATATGCACCCGCGAAAGCCCTGCCTCACGCAGAGCCTTAAGTTCCTCAATCTTCTTCAATAATAGAAATCTGGCCGAGCCGTAAACTGTTATTCGCTCGAGTTCCGGAAAGTTTCTGCGGGCGCGTTCAATAATCTTGATCAAGCTTGACGTTTTCACGACAATGGTATTGCCGTCAGGCAGAAACAAAGTATGGATATTTGAACCGTAGAACTCCAGTGCGCGGTCAAGGTCTTCAAAAATATCTCTGAGCAGCCTGATCTTAAACCGTTTGTTCTTATACATGGAACAAAAACGGCATTTGTTGTGCGGACAGCCCAGCGTCGCCTGAATAAGCAGGCTTCCAGCTTCACTGGGCGGCCTGTACACCGGACCCTGGTAACGCAATTAATCCTCCACCCCGATCGCGGACAGGAAGTCATCAGCGGTGAACTCGGGAAGCTCTTCTATGAAACGTTGGCGCAGATTGTTTTTTATACGATCCTCAAGCTGCCTCACTCGCTCGCGAGAAATCTCGTACTTCTCGCCCATTTCTTGCAAAGTCATTGGATTTTCAGCCAAAATTCTATTATCGAGGATATCAAGATCGCGGTCTTTAAGGGTTTCCCGAAAATCCATCATAATCGAACGCAGCAGCTCTTTTAGCTCTTTTTTCGCCAAAAGATCATCTATCCCGGACTCATCAGTCGGTATGAAATTCAAAAGACCATCCTTCGATTCATCCTGTGTCGAGGAATCCAAAGAAATCTCCGCTCCATCCAGCCGGGGAGTCATTTCAATAATGTCTTTTTCCCTAACGTCAAGTTTTTCAGCCAGAAGTTTCGGACCCGCAACAATCCCCTGGGCCAACAATTTTTCCTTTTCCTTCTTCAGGTTAAAAAATAGCTTTCGCTGGGCCTGGGTCGTGCCAACCCGCACCAAGTGCCAGTTATCCAGTATGAATTTGAGAATATATGCCTTGATCCAGAAGGAGGCGTAATAAGAAAATTTAACGCCCCGGTAAGGATTGAATTTGGTTACAGCCTGCATCAAGCCTACGTTGCCTTCCTGGATCAGGTCCAGCAGGTTCTTCGTCCAGTTACGATGGAAATCCAAAGCGATCTTGATCACAAGCCTCAAGTTAGATGTCACCAAACGGTAGGCGGCTTCCTGGTCTCGATGTTCCCTGACTCTGATGGCCAACTCTATCTCTTCTTCACGAGAAAGAAGGGGATGCTTGCCGACTTCATAGAAGTAACGCTTCAGAGGATCGTAATGAGCCGGGGCCTCAGCCTGGCCTTTTACCATGAGCGGAAGGCTCTCCTCAGCCAGGGGTTCGATTTCATTGAGGTTTTCCTGAATCACCTCAACTTCTTTATCATTTCGTTCCATCATTATCTAAAAATATCTCAATGCACATCTTGTGTCAATCATCATGATTCTTATCGTTGAGATTTTATATTTCATCGAGACTTGACACGGGCTCTTTACGACTTAATTTAGAATTAAAGGAACCTGAAGAAAGGAGGATTGAAAAATGACATCTTTAACGCTTTATGAGCCGTTTCGGGGTTTGCTTCCAAGAAGGAGAATGTTCGATGATTTCTTCAAACCTTTCTTCCTTGAAACTCTTGAGGAAACTGAGAGTACTTTGATACCGAGAGTTGATGTTTCAGAGAGAGAGAACGAATACATTGTACGGGCTGAACTGCCTGGGTTTACTGAAAAAGAAATTAAGCTTGAAATCAACGATGGAGAATTAAGACTTTCGGCCGAGCATTCTGAAAAAAAGGAAGAAAAGAAAGAAGAATATCACCTGAGGGAACGCAGATTTGGCAAATATACTCGAAGGTTTAGTTTACCAGAAAACGTTGATCATGAAAAAATTGACGCCAAAATGAAACATGGAGTTCTCAAGGTGACTTTACCCAAGAAGGAAGAAACCAAGCCCAAGAAGATCGATATCAAAGTTCACTAAGCAACTAACTATCTGTTTAAAGGCCGGCTAACCAAGCCGGCCTTTTTTTATTTCTCCGTCGTGTTAAAATCCCAATCAAAAAGAGGAAGCCCTGATAAATTTAGGAATGGCAAAACAAAAACACAAACAGCAAAAAAAAGCCTGAGCCGAATGCTGGCTTATATACTTGGCCGCCGGCCGGATGGCTGACGGCTTCAACTCCGCTTCAGGCTATGCCTTTCGCTCCCTTGAAGCCGAGTTAATGGATGGGAAATCCACCTTAAACTAACTACTTTTTTGGATAGACAAACCCGACCACTTTAATGGCCGGTCCAGGTTATTAAAAAAGATTTTTCTGAAATGTCAGGCTTTCGCGTGCAGGTGAACGCCTACACCTCCTGAAAAGGCTTCAGGAGTGCAAAGGATACGAGGATTCTTGCCTACGATTTTCTGGGCGCGCTCGTATGCCTCCTCAAAGGTTGTTGTTGGGATAAAACCCATTCCTCGCGCATATTGAGGAGCTTTAGCTCCGGGCATAAAAGCGGCGGCTGTTCGAAGGGCTGTGACACTGCCTCCGCTGATCATCGACATGGCGTGAAAAGGGTGATAGGTGTGACAATTTGAGTATCTAAAACAGTATTCAATATCTGTTGCGATGCGATGGGCGTCCTCTGACACGAGAAAGTCGGCAGGGTCGCAATATTTTTGCAAGGCGCGATAGGTCTCTTCGTAAGAGGGGAACCAATTCGGATTAAACCAGCCGTCGCAAACTGAAGCGGCGATAATGACCCCCCCTTCTCGAAAGGCGTTCCAGGCTCTCGAAAGCTGTCCCCCGACAGCCAGACTCATGAGGATAGGATTAGTGCCCATACCCGGACCGTAGTGAAAATTACGCGGCAGACCCATGATTAAGATATCAGCGGGTTCTTCCATGTCCAAAAATACATCGGTTCGTTTACCCGCCAAAGGCCAAGTCGCTTTTTCAACCGCCTCAAGGTCTCCGGCTTGTACGTCTAAAATTTGAGACTTTTGCCCTATTACAGCATCCACAGCAAAGAATTTTTTATTGATACCTTTTTCCATGGCCTGGCCAATGGATTTAAATTGATTACGCATGTGTGAGTGCACGGAAGCACCCAGCCAATCGTCACGATGCATGGTTGACGGACAATGATGCGAAGCAATAGATCTCCACCCGGATAAACCGGTCACTATCATCTTATACCCGCCGCTGTATCCGCCGTAAGGATTGCCCGCGCAGTGACCCAAGACAATCGATAGATCGGCCTCGGACATGAGCCGGTTGCATTGAACCACATTGCCCATTTCATCTGTCCCGAAATCACAGAGGTCCGGGGCTTCAGCATCATGATTCACCAATCGGTCCGGCCAGAAACGGTCCACTATTTCCTTACCAAGATACCAGTACCATTCCTCAAGGGTGTTTTTGCGATGGAGTCCGATGGCGCATACGAGGGTGATATTTTTTATCTTCGTGCCACCTTGCAGGAGTTCCTCCACAATAAGGGGGATGGCAATCCGCCGGTGGCAATTTGTTTGATTCCCCCCTTTAACACGATCAGGAAAACCAATCACGACTTTTTTATCAGCCCCCCCCAGCTCTCGAAGCGGAGGGAAGCCCAGAGGATTTCGAAGCGCCGTTCTCGTGGCTTCTACAGGATCAACAACCCCAGGAGGATCCGTATAGGTTTGACCGTATCGCACCACGGTAGCCGAGTCCGGGAGCTCAACCGTCATATAACCATCTCCATAGTCCAGTTTTACTTCTTGCATTGCTATCTCCAAATCAGGCCGCTGTGCCTTGAAAACACAACCGTCTTTCTTTTGATAGGTAATTACGAAACAACTTTCTTCCCTGAAACGATTTCCAGATGCTCCCTGACAGCCTTTTCAATGGTGTAATCCGGTTTGAAGCCGGTCTCTTTTCGAAAAACCTGATCGTCATAAGCGGATGGGTAGGGAGAGGCGGCAGCACCGCCTTCACGCAAGGTTATCCGAGCCCCTGGTTTTATTTGTTTCGCTATCTCAATGACATCCCTGATCGAATGCACTCCCCCGGCGACGTTGTAAATCCTCTGGCCGGGTTCCTTTGCCTGCCAGACGGTCAGGATTGCCTTGACCGCGTCTTTGACATAAAGCCAATCCCCCGTTTCATCCGGGTTTGTCACTTCAAGGGACTCATCATTAGCTATGGCGTCCAGCAGTAAAGAGGAGTATAAAGCCGTAATGCCGGTTTTCCGGCCAGGTCCGAAAACCCAGGCAAAACGCAGGGCGCGGGTGTCGAGGCCGTGTTGGCGCGCGTACCATAGAAGCATATGTTCACTGGCCAGCTTGGTCTGACCGTAAACATTGGCTGGATTTTTTACGGCTTCGTCTTGAACCGGTTCAACCGCGTCTTTACCAAAGACAGCAATAGAGCTGATCATCACAAAACGCCGCACATTTAACGCCCGGGAGGCGTCCAGCAGGGTCATGGTGGATTCGAAATTGATTTTAAATCCTTGAATGGGGTTGTCGTCACAGGGTCCCGCCAAGATGGACCCCAGATGAAAGACCTCGGTGGGCCGATATGTCATCATGGTTCGATATAAATCGGCAGGTGAAGCCAGATCACCCCTAACGTAAATTATACGGTCCCTTATGCCTTCCAGGCCGGCTGGATTTTTCGCGATATCAAAGGCTACTACTTCCGCGCCCAGATCAAGAAGCTCAGGGATGAGATATGACGCGATGAAACCGCCAGCGCCGGTAACCAGCACCTTTACCGAAGAAGTCTTATTTTGAAATCCTTGTTCCGATGTATTCATTTCACTTTCTTCCTATAAACTTCAGTTAATTGATTACTTGAATTTTATTAAAGGCTTATATTGTCTAAAGCGGGTTCGGCGCAGGATTGTCTGATAATCAGATCCGTGTCCAGACAGTATTGCCGCACTTGATTCATCTCTCCATCTATCATTTCAAAAAGCATTTTCACGGCCAACTGCCCCATTTCAAAGGCGGGAATTCTGACCGTGGTGAGAGGAGGGTCCAAGTAGGCGGTGAAATCAAGGTCATCAAACCCAGCGATCGAGATGTCTTGAGGCACCCTCAGGCCATTTTCTTTTACGGCTGTCAAAGCTCCCATGGCCAGCACGTCGCTGGCCGCGAATACCGCTGTGGGAGGATCAGGTAATGATAGAAGCCTTTGCATGGCCTCCTTGCCGTCAACCAGGGTGTACTCGGATTCAAAGATAAAATCAGAATCAAAAGGAATGCTGTGCTCGTTTAGGGCCGTCTTGTATCCGTCTAGACGGCTTCGAACCCTTCTTACTCTGGTGTAGGGCCCGATGATGAGTCCGATCCGTTTATGTCGGAGGCCGATCAAGTGGTTGGTCATTGAGTAAGCGGCTTTGAAGTTGTCAAAGCCCGCATAGCATATATCGCTTGAATCCAGTTTTTCCCAGGTCACCACACTAGGGATACCAAGCTGCATAAATTCCCTGATCCTTTTCGAAACTCCCTCTGACAATCCGGTCAGGATCAGTCCGGCGATTCGCCGCTGCTGAAAAAGCGTCATGATGTTTAGTTCGGATTTGGTGTCATAATTGGAGTTACCGATTATGGTTGTGTATCCTCCTTCTTCAGCTTTTTCCTGAATGCCGTAGACCGTACTGCTGAAGATCGAGTTTTTAATTGTTGGAATGATGAGGCCAATTACTGAAGCCTTTTTCCGGGATAGATCACCGGCAACGGCATCGTAGACATAGTTGTTGCTTTCCATGACCTGCTGGATACGTTCCCGTGTTTTTTGATTGACCAGGTGAGGGGAATGTATGACTCTAGAAACGGTCGCGTTAGAAACTCCCGCGAGTTTGGCTATTTCCTTGATAGTTATTTTTCCCATCTTAATTCCAATTTTCAAATATCAGTTCACGCGAACCATTAAATATCAACAGGGTATTTCCCGTATTGACGGGCCGTTTCGTACATCCTGCAAACATTTTCCGGACTCACTCCCGCTTGAATATTATGAACGGCGCTAAGTACGTAGCCGCCGCCAGGGGCTAGATCCGAGATTCGTTTTTTGACCTCACGCTCAACATCATCAGGTGAACCAAAAGGAAGAATCCTCTGGGTGTCAACAGCGCCCCAAAAAGTAATTTTATCACCAAATTCTTCTTTAAGTTTCCTGGTATCCATATCCCTGGCCGCTACCTGAACCGGGTTGATAATGTCTACGCCCAGTTCTATCAGGTCTGGTATAAACCTGTGAATGCTCCCGCAGCTGTGCAGGAACAAAAAGGCTTCCGTGTTGTTTTTTATGGATTTCCAGAGTTTTTTCTGGAAAGGCTTTATCAGTTCTTCATAGGAGGCCGGAGAAATCAAGGGCCCATTTTCACCCCCCAGGTCATCACTGACAGCAATCACGTCAATAAACTCACCGACCGCGTCGAGGTAATTTTGATGAAACTTAATATGCAAATCTGTTAATTTTTCCAAGAGAGCGTTAACAAAAGGTTTGTCCAGAGCCATATCCATGAAAAACCGCTCAGGCCCCCTGAGAAGTACCCATGATGATTCAAAGACGCCCAGGCCTATCGCGTCAGCTACAATGGCGTACTGAGCGCTCTCTCGCAGTTTTTTTGCTTCTTCTCTTAATCCCTCTATTCTTCCCGGATCGCCAGGGTCCGGCCATGGATAGGATTCCAAGTCATCTATAGTGGCATCTTTTAAAGGATAATCAACAGGATCCCAGTATAAGCTAGATTCAGCTTTTTTCCACCTGGTGCCCCATTCATCAAGATAAGAATTGTCTGAATCAATCTGGATTTTGAAATGACGGGGCGGTTTCAGCCTGACGTATCGTGTGTCTATATGGAGCTTTTTCAGCAATTCTTCCGGCGGGTCCACATGATCCCTGACAAAAAGCCTGGGTTCGCCTTTTATCCCCAAATGCTTTTTAAGCTCTTCATAAGGCGCTGCCTCGATTGTTGTCGCGTTTCCCCCCAGGTCTAGGGGAACTCTGTCAGGTTCCTCATGATTAAGCGCCGCTAATACTCTTTCTCGTGATGATAACTTTTCCATAAGCGTCTCTCTTGTATTATTAACAAAAAACTGAGTCGAGATTATAGGGCCTTCGCCGCAGCTCTTTCTACCAGGTTGTTATTTTTTTGAAACCCTTCCTTATAAATTATACCCGGCCAATGGGAGCGGTTGCCGCCACCATCGCCGCTTTTGGATTCTTTAAACATTCAAGCAATTGTCTTGATTAAAGGGAAAATGTTTCTGGTAATCAATCCAGACAGATCGTTCAATTTTTATTTGATGGCTTTTACCCCTATCAACGGTCATTATTTTAGAAACATTCTCCGAACCGCCCTGACGGTTAATTCGGCAACCGGGCTGAATTAGTACATTACTGTTTGTGAATCTTTCTATTTACTGCAACCGTTTTCATATCATGAATATTATGTAAAAAGATAAAGATGTCAAGTGAAAATGAAATTTTTAATTTTATTTTTCAATTAATTAAATCAATTAGCCAAAAAATGATCTCTTGATGAATGAAAATAATTCTTGACAAAAATGGATAAGGGTGATACCTGTCAAAAAAAATGAAAACGGTTTCAATAATAACTATTTAGGTGATTTTTAGTAATTAAAAACAAAAAAACCTTTTTGAAAAACAACTCAAGGTTCGATTTTAATTTACCAATCAAGATTTTAAGGAGATATTCACCATGGCTTTGATGACAGCAGAACAATACGTGGAAAGCATGACAAAAATCAAAAAACGAGTTTATTTCATGGGGGAACTGATCAATATCACGGAACATCCGCTGGCACAGCCCGCTCTGAATTCAGTGGCCCTCACTTATGAACTCTGTTTCAACCCGGAATACGAGGAACTTTTCACGGCAACCCTGGAATCCGGCGAGAAGGTGAACCGATGCGTAACATTTTGGAAAAACGCTGAAGACCTGATCAAGAAATACAAAATGATCCAGATAACCGCCCGGCTTACCGGGCGAGGAAACTCCCGAACCGTAGGGGCGGACGCGATCAACGCTATTGGGAGTGTAAGCTATGAAATGGACGATGATCTGGGAACGGAATATCATCCAAGGTTTCTTAAGTATCTTAAATATATCCAGGACAATGATTTTACCATCAGCGGGGCCATTACCGATCCTAAGGGCAATCGCAGTCTTCGGCCTATTCAGCAATCTGATCCTGATATGTATGTCAGGGTCGTGGAAAAGAAAAGCGATGGCATCGTGGTTCGGGGAGCAAAGATGCATCAGTCAGTAGCCGTGCACGCCCATGAACACATTGTCGCTCCATGTACGACCTTGAGAGAGGAAGAGCAGGATTACGCGGTAGCCTTTGCGGTGCCTGCGGATGCTGAAGGTCTTTTTCACATTATGGGACGTCAGCCTTCCGATACGCGCAGGCTTGAAGGGGACCTCTTCGATTTGGGCGGCATTAATCAAGGCGGCAATGAAACCCTTATGATCTTCGATGACGTCTTTGTTCCTTGGGATAGAGTCTTCATGTGCGGGGAATGGAAATGGTCCTTTCCCATGATCCATCGTTTTGCCGGGTATCACCGCAATTGCTACGGCGCGGGTAAAAGCGCTATTGCGGATATCGTGATCGGCGCGGCCGCTCTCATGGCTGAATATAACGGCACGGCGAAAAATTCAATCATTCGCGACAAACTCACGGAAATGGTGCATATGGCCAGAACTATTTATGCCTGCGGCCTGACCAGTTGCGTCGAAGGATACAGTACACCCTCGGGCATATTCAACGTGAACCTTATGTATACCAATGTCACCAAGCTGCATGTAGGTCGATTGACTTATGAAATCGCTCGGCTGGCTGAAGATATCGCCGGAGGGCTGGTGGCGACCATGCCGTCTCACAAGGATTTTACTGATCCGATAATCGGAAAATATGTAAATAAATACCTCAAAGGCGTTGACGGGGTTCCAACTGAGAATCGTATGAAACTTATGCGGCTCATTGAGTATTTTTGCTACGGTCAAGGATCTGTGTACTTTCTTAGCGAAGCTCTTCACGGAGCGGGCTCACCGCAAGGCCAGAAACTTCTCATCGAGCGGGAGAGCGATCTTGAAACTAAAAAAGAGTGGGCTAAGAGTTTGGCCGGGATTTCTGATTAGCGCTTAAACATGGAGGATTATCGCGATTGAGGAGAAGCATATCAAGTTGATTTTGGTTGCGTCTGAAACCTGTTTAGACAATTTGAAAGGAAGGCAGTAGGATGGGAGAAAAAAAGAAAGCGTTAAGCTCCAATGGACTTGTTGCTCCAATGGCCGGGATGCCCGTATGGTATAGCTTTAGCGTATTCGTTCTGGCGGCCTTATGTTTATTGATTTCTCCGTTGGTGCTTCCAGTGATGGGACAGGAGAGCTCACAAGACGAGACCTCCTGGATGGAATATGGTGAAAGGTACTGGCCAACCAAACCGGTACGAGGCGGCGTGTACCGCATCGCCGCCTCGAAATACGTCGGTTTGATGAACCCAAACCACTGGCCGGTTAATTCCTGGATACCCATAAATTTTATGTACGACAGACTTATTTGGATTAATGGTGAATACAAACCCTCAACCCCATTTATGGCTGAATCCTGGGAGTACGTCGATCCGGTTACCATCATTATGCGGTTGAGAAAAGGCGTTCAGTTTCATGATGGCTCCTTTTTTAACGCAGAAGGTTTCAAATATCAGATTGATTGGATCAAGAACAAAAAAAACGGAGCATGGAGCCGGGCCTGGCTCAAGCCGATTAAAAAGGTCGAGGTGGTGGATGAATACACTGTCAAGCTGCATACAAAAAGACCATGGGCTGGAGCTCTCGGTATCTTAAACAGCGTTCCCGGAATGGTGATATCAGCCAAGGCCCTTAAAGGGGACGTGGCTTTGGGGGAAGCGAAGAAGTTAGCTAAAAAGGCCAAAGCCGCGAAAACCAAGGCGGTCAAAGCTGAAGCAGAAGCCAAGAAAGCCGTTTCCAAGGGTGGCGCCGAAGCGGAGAAGGCCAAAAAAAAGGCGGAAAAAGCGCGTAAGGCCGCCATCTCGGCGCAAAAAAAGGCCGATGACGCGGCTGCTAAAGCCAAAGGAGCTCAAAATTTAGATACACACCCGGTTGGCAGCGGCCCTTACATGCTTGATACCGCCAAGCCCGGCAACTATCTCCTGCTTAAAAGGAACCCTAACTGGTGGTTCGGTAAGCATGTCGGGCGTCCTGACATGCCTTATTTCGATGGGATCAAATTTCCGGTCATCCCTGACCCTTCGATTCAACTCGCCAATCTAAAAGCGGGCAAAGTCGATGAGATGGACATTAATAAATCTCAGTATGAAATAGTCAAGAACGACCCGCGTCTCACATTTCATGTCAATCCCGTGCCTCACGTAAACTATTTATTTTTTAACCATACAAAAGGGGTGTGTCAGGACATTCGAGTGCGTAAGGCTATCTCTCATGCGATCGACAGGAAAGCCCTGATCGCTGGAACGCAGTTTGGTTTGGCCAGAATCGCCAGTTGCTTGTACCCTGTGGATCACTGGGCTCACAACCCCAATTTGAAACCGGTGGCCTATGATCCCGAGTTGTCTAAAAAGCTTCTGGCTGAAGCCGGTTATGCTCAAGGCCTGAAAATAAAAGGCAATGTACCCAACAATCCGGAGTCTCAATCGGTTGGCGTGGCTGTGAAGGCTATGCTGGCGAGAGTTGGCATAGACTGGGAACTGGAGGCATTGGATAAGGTCGCTGTTTCAGACCGGCTGAAAAACCTCGAGTATGATATTCTCTTTGGTATGTGGCCCTGGGTGCACGATCCGGACCTGGCTGCAACCGGAATGTATCATACCCAGGGCGGTTTCAATTACGGCCGATCCGCCAATCAGAAGGCCATTGAGCTTATTGAAGCCGGCCGTGAATTGGTGGATCCGGATCAGAGACAGAAAAATTATTTTGAACTCGAAAAAGTCCTTTATGACAACTATGAAGACGCCTGGTTATGGTATTCCATGGAGATCAGGGCCTGGCGTAAAAACGTTATGGGCTGGAACAATAAGATGTATCTGGAACATAGAGAAGCGTTCAGATGGACACATCCTTTATGGTTCAAGGATGGTCATCCATAATTTCGCATTGAAGCTGATTTAAAGGCTCATTACGGGCGGTCTTGAGTTAATCCAAGGCCGCCCGTTGTTTTTTATCCCAAGTTGACAGAAGCTATTTTAATATTAGTGTTTTGGTCAAAATCGCGGAGAAAAAATTTAACCCGCAGGAATATTACCAAGTATTTCGAGGACTTAAATTTGAGTCTGATATATGCCGCCGCCGCGTCAGCGAAGCGGCGCTCATGAGGTCACCTAAAGGACGAAGTTTTGCAGAGGCCTCAAATTATTAAAAGAAGACAGGCGCCACAGTGGGGACTTTGTCAACGGTCTGGGGCCGGCTAACCAAGCCGGCCTTTTTTTTATTTCCCTGTCGTGCTAAAATCCCAATCAAAGAGAGGAAGCCCGGATAAATTTAGGAATGGCAAAACAAAAACACAAACAGCAAAAACAAAGCCTGAGCCGAATGCTGGCTTATATACTTGGCCGCAGGCCGGATGAATTCGGTTTATTTACGGATGAAGAGGGTTTTATTTCAATCAAAGAACTCCTGATCGCCCTGCGAGAGGAAGAAGGCTGGTCGTTTGTAAGAGAAAGTCACCTGGAAACACTTATAAGAGAACCGGAAGACACCTCGTTTGAAATAGTTGGCAAACAGGTGCGAGTAGCGCCGGAGGACTCACACCTTGAACTGGGACCGTTTCCAGAAGCCACCCCCCCTGCTCTGCTGTATTACGCCGCCCGGCGCAAGGCCTACCCAGCTATCCATCAACACGGTCTCAAACCTGGCCAGTGGCCATGGGTCCCCTTATTCCAGACGAAGGAGATGGCCCTGCGCGTGGGCTCCCGCCGGGAGATCCAACCGATTCTACTTACGATCCAGGCGGCAAAGGCCAGTCAACAAGGCACGATTTTTTATCGTTCGCAGGAATTGATCTATTTGGTCAAAGAATTGAGCCCCAAATTTTTCTATGCGCCTCCTCAGCCAAAGAAAAAACCTGTTCTTGAAAAAAAGAAACCCCAAACAGCTCCAGAACCCACTACCCCTGGAACCTTTGTGCTGGATCCGTTCCGGGATCCGGATCCAACGAGACGCCAACAATTAGAAAAAAAGAAGAAAGAGAAGAAAGGCCAGGACTGGAAACGCGCTTCTCGCAAAAAACGGCGTGAGAAATATAGATAATTAAAAAAATTGAAGACAAAATTTAAATTCAGGCAAGATACGGCTCAGTAAGAGGTCCCCGGGGAAATAACAATTTGCTTTTAAAGCCCCCCGTCGTTTGACTCTTAGGCAAAAAAGGAGATGAATGCTTCGGTTGTTATCTGAAACGCTTTTCAATTAAACCTGTCATCTCAAGGAAACCACCTGAGAACGTTAAAAAAAATCAACAAGGTTACAAATAGTGCGAAATCCGTAAAAAATGCTGGCCTTCAATATTTTATTGAATTGAAGGCCAGCTTGAGATAATATTAGATAATCATTAAAGAAAGAGAGGAACCTTATGAAAAGGATTATACCAGCTATCTTAGTTTTGTTTTTTTTGGGTAGCTGCGCCACCCAGGAAAAAGGCCTTACTTACAAATCAGCCAGCGAGAGCCCCTTGGCCATTAAAAAAATATATATTCAAGTTAAAGATGTCCGCCAGACCAAGGAAATTCTCAGCCCGAAGGTCAATGAGATGAAGATCTGGTCGGGTACCGGCTCTGTTATAAACCTGTTCAAACGAGCCGCGAAGCGAACCGAGGCAGGGGCTGCCTCCCAGGGAGAGGCTGATATAAAACGTGATTTTAGAGATGCCATGAGCCTGCGGTTAAACAACCTCGGTGTGACTGTCATCCCGGTGATCTCTGACGAGGGAACCACTATGACAATTGACATCGAGCGTGTTCTGCTGGACATGTCGGGCAGTAATTTTATCGCTACTGTAACTTATTTCGCCAGGGTTTCACGAGATGGCACTGTCTTTCATAAGGAACGAGTTACGGGAAAGACCGAAAAGTACAATCTTTTTGGTCAAAAAACAGGCCAACAGGTCCTGAATGAGGCCTTCTCGTTGGCCATTAACAACCTGGACGTCAAATCATTTCTATCAAAATAACCAACTTATAAAATTAGATTTAAAATTAGTTAGACCTGACAGAAGACAGTGTTCATGTATTAGTAGAGGTTGTAAACTGACAAGGAACGTTTTGGCAGTCACTTTTAACTATAAATTGAGACCTCTGCAAAACCGGTAATTTTATTGAAATCGCGGAAGGTGAAAATTTAACCCGCAGGAATATTACTAATATTTCGGGGACTTAAATTTGAGCCTGACAAAGAGGACAGCTATAGGACGAAGTTTTGCAGGGGTCTCAAATTTTAAGGGGCACGAAACTTATTAGGTGCAGGCCCCTTTTTCTTTCCGTCTTAATTTTATTAGGATCTGATCGATTCGACCTTGGAAATAGACTCAAGGGTATTGCGGAAAAGATACAACCTTTTTTCCCGGGACGTAAGTTCACCTATCCTGCGCTCAACTCTTTCACGGCGTATCTGCCGGCTGAACGAAAACTCTTCTTTTATCCTCTTCAAATAACCCATAATAAAACCGCCTCTCTACTTTCAAGTATAGAGTATGGGGCTGATCTGTCAAGTCCTGAAGGAACACACCGGCGGCAGGATTTTTCACGTTGATCGATTCATTATTCAATTATTCATAAAGGCCCTCATCCCTCCTTCTTCGGGCCCATTTTTTCCTGGCGTATTCCTGCATATCTTCAATCGAATCAGATTCATCGACTATCTCAACCCCAAGTAAGGTTTCAATCGTATCTTCCAGGGTTACTAATCCGGCGGTGCCTCCATATTCGTCCACGACTAAAAAGAGATGCTCCCGCTGTTTAATAAAATCATCCAGGGTTTCAGCTACGGATTTGGAATCAGGCACCACATGAACAGGATGGGCAATTGTTTCCAGTGTCTTGGTTGTCTGTTCCCGGGCAAATAGGTTCAAGAGATCAAACCGGTAAACCATGCCTACGATATCATCCAAATCCTCCCCAAAAATCGGGATACGGGAAAATTGAAGCGGTGTGTTCTCTTTTATCACCTCACCAATGGTTTTATCCTTCTGCTGGGCGAAAAGTACCGCTCTTGGTGTCATGATATCCCTGGCGTGAATTTTATTTAAATGAAGGAGGTTTTTAATAACACGCTCTTCTCGTTTAAACAATTCTCCTTCATCCTCGCTAATCTCAGTCGCCACAATCACTTCTTCCCGTGTCATTTTGGTTTGAACGGTTCCTGAGGCAATTAACTTGGATATAGCTTCGATAATCACGACGACAGGATAAGCAATAACGATTAAAAAGCGGATCAAATAGGCGGCTGGCGACGACAACTGTTTCCAATAAACCGCCCCCAATGTTTTAGGCACGATCTCAGAAAAAATTAAGATGAAAAAAGTAAGTATTCCCGATGAAAGGGCCACCCACTTGCTTCCATACAGATGTAGTGTTTGAGCGCCGACACCAGCAGCGCCTACGGTATGGGATATCGTATTCAATGTTAGAATGGCGGCCAGGGGGCGATCAATTCGTTCCTTCAGGGCTACCAGTATTGGTCCGCTTTTAAAGCCTTCCTTCTCCATTAAGGCGGCGTGGCTGTGTGTAAGTGACAGGAGAATCGCTTCGGAGAAAGAGCAAATGAATGAGACGAAAAGCACGATAAAAAAGAAAAGCAGTAAAAGGATCATAAGTCCTAACCTATTTTTAAAGATTGATTTACCTTCCCTGGCGGATAACCACAGGGAATGGGTTATTTTTCCCCTTACGCAATAATATGATATTGTTTTATGGGCTTTAATCCGCCGTGCTGACGCTTTGCACGGCCACTGGTACCAAAGGCAGCCAATCATGCTCCTTGTTGTCGCCAAATGTTTGATGATAAAATACCTGATTCCTTACTTCACCATGAACGTATACCAAAGCCTCTACCGGACACTGCAAGGTAAAAATCCGGTCATGATCCAAAAGAGGTCTTACCGTCGAGCTAAAAAAATCTTTCGTAAAAAAAAGCACACCGCGAATATCACCTATTAAAATTTCCACATTGAAATTACCGTCAGGAAAATGAGTTCCCTGAAGCGTGCCTTTAACCCAGGCATAACGCTGGCGTAATCCATGGAAATCTTCCTTTTTGGCTGGCTGAGGTATTTTTTCCTTCAGGAGCGGGAACAGCGCCTGGTAAACAATATGAATCGGGATGGCGCCGCCTGTGCCTTCTCTATGACTTAATTCAACTTGTTCGTTTCCTCCGGGATTCAGCCTGGCCAAAGGAAGATTGTTCAAGCCGCTTAAATGCTGAAATAAATACAGGACTCCCTCTGGATCAAGGTATAGATAAGGAGATTGAATCCAATCCTGAGTTCGCGCCAACCGCTTTTTCAAGGCGTTCAAGATAATATCCAGGTCGGTGTTCATGGCTGATCCATCAGGATTGTTTAATGATTTGCAGACTCACCGAAGCAGTATATATCTGATCCAGAATTACTATATATTTTTGATCGGCCAAGTTAAAGGCTACACTTTGACCCACCTTGACGAGTACAGGCTCAACTCTGTTTTCCTGGACAAAGTTAAATTGAAGCTTGGCCTTTTTAGCCTCACGATTGATTTCAAGGCATGCCACTACAAGACGCTGGTCGAGTAAGGTTCGTGATGATCCAAGCCGGATCGTAACTCTGGTTGATGGTTGGACAGTACTCTTTTTTTCCTCTGCCTGACCGCCTTTAGTCAATTGTTCCTCGAGCCTGGCCGCCTTTTTCTTCTGAAGCCGGATTTCCAGAGCTAATGCTTCGATGACCTTTTCCTTGGCGCTCAAAGCCTGTTCAAGCTTGTCAACGCGGGGTTTATAAGCCCGCTTCCCCTGATCATAACTAAAATAATATACCAGGGCACACAAAAGGACCAAAGCAATAATCCGAACAATCCTGTCGCCGCGCACAACTCACATCCTTTAGGATAAAAAATTAATATCTCCAAGTATGCCTAAGAATAGCACCAAATTTGCTCACAGTCCAAAACTTTCACCCAGGCAATATGAGGGTTTGATTCCGCACGCCATATAATACAATTCCAAACATAATCTTCAAAAATTAAACCAGGTATAACGGGCCGATGTTTATTTCATATAAAATCCATTGATAAAATGTCATCCTCCGGGAAGCAATGAGCGAACATTTACTAAAAGCTGTACCCTTTAGCTTTAGGTGTAACACTTTCTGCCCAATGCAGGCGGCGCTGAAGTTCTTCGATCAAAGGGGGAAATGTATCAGGATCTATGGCGGACAGAGCCAGCGCATCGTAGAGCTTAACCAGTCCCGGGATAGCTTCGGGGTCAGCCAGATCAGCCTTGTTCAAAACCGGCAAGATCGGAATATGAGAAAGATCAAGTTTGCCAAGAATCTCCTCAACAGCTTGAATTTGTTCAGAAAACTGTGGATTAGAAACATCGATAACATGAAGCAGCAGATCCGCGCTTGATAACTCTTCCAGTGTCGCCGCAAAGGCTTCTATAAGATCAGGCGGTAAATTTCGGATAAAACCAACCGTATCGGTGATAAGAATCGCCCGGTCTCGGGGGAACTTGAGCCGGCGGCTGGTGGGATCAAGTGTTGCGAAAAGGCGATTTTCCGCGAGTACATTACTATTTGTCAGATTATTCAAAAGGGTCGATTTGCCTGCGTTTGTGTAGCCTATAATGGAGACTACAGGCAGGCCTTCTCTTGCCCGGCGGGCGCGATGCCGGCCGCGCTGAGCCTTGATCTGATCCAATTCCTTTTTGAGTCTTGATATCCTTTCCCGCACCCGGCGGCGGTTGATTTCCAGTTTGGTTTCACCCGGCCCTCTTCCGCCAATACCTCCTGTGAGGCGTGACATGGCCGTGTTCTTCTTGATCAAGCGCGGAAGCATGTATTTGAGCTGGGCCATCTCAACCTGGATCTTACCTTCCCGAGTTCGAGCGCGTTGAGCGAAGATGTCCAGGATGAGCTGAGTGCGGTCGATGATTCTCAATTCAACTAAATCGGTCAGCCGGTTGATTTCAACCGGACTTAAATCCTGCTCAAAAACAAATATGTCCGCCCCCAGCTGAAAAGCCCTGATAGTGAGTTCACTCAGCCGGTCCCTGCCAAGCAAATGCGACGATTTACCTTTACGCTGACGAAGAATAATTTTGTCCAGGACCTCTAACCCCGCTGTTCTGGCAAGTTCTTCCAGTTCTACAAGGCTGTCCTCGGCCTCCGCTCTGTTTGCGGGTGTCACGCTGGCCAAAATGGCTCGATCTTTAAGCCCGGTTACCTGAGCAGCCGCCTGAGTCATGGCCAGTTCATCTTCGAGCGCTTGAATTAAGGCGGTAAAATCGAGGTTTAGACTGGTAACGTTGGCGGCTGATAAGCGAGCCACCGTTTGTCCACCGTCATTGACCGGCAGAAGATGAGCGGCCTCGATTTTTTCAGGTAACCCTTCAGAATTGACCTGTATGGCCGCGATCATATCCAGACGGAGCGCGGCCAGGTCATTGAAATCGTCTTGGGTGAGTCTTTCACCGGCCAGATGAGTATGGACAAGCCGCAGGCCTTTTAGACGGGTTAAACCGCCTCTCTGACGGCCCATGACAGGAAGAAACAAGCCCCGGTTATTACCGATCACAACCGAGCTCACAGAACCGCTTCGGTCGAGCAGCAAGCCAACCTGCCGGCCGATCTCGGAAGAAAGCATTGAAATATCTCTTGCCAGCTCGGGACTGATAAGGAGTGCGGGGGGGACGCGGCGGCGGTAAAATCTGCGCAGCCGGTGAAGCTGGTTTGCTTTAAGCCCTGTGATCTGGCCTTCTAACTTACTGATAAGTTATAGCTCCTGGCTTGAATACTGGTTGAAAATTTCCCTAAAAAATCAATATTCCGCTTCATAAACGGCCGCGGAACGAAAACGGGCGCATTGATGGAGGAAAGTCAGAGGAACCACTCCAGTGGGTCCGTTACGTTGTTTGCTGACGCGAAGCTCGGCTTTCCCCCTCAAATCTTCAATGTCAGGCTTATATAATTCCTCACGAAAGACAAATGCGATCACGTCGGCATCCTGTTCAATGGCCCCAGACTCACGCAAATCAGCTAGAATGGGTCTCTTATCAGGCCGATTTTCCACCTGACGGTTCAACTGAGACAATGCCACTACCGGCACATTCAGCTCTTTGGCCAGGGCTTTTAGAGAGCGGCTGATTTCAGAAATCTCCTGTTCACGCGAATCGCTTCGATTCCGGCTTCCCTGGCCACTACTGCCTCTCACAAGCTGAAGGTAATCTATAAGGATCATACCCAGATCCTGGCCTTGATTCAATAACCTGGACTTCAGACGCCGCGCCTTGGCCCGAATATCCATAATGCCCAGGTATCCACTGTCATCAATGTAAATCGGCGCCTCAGACAATTTGGTGGCGGCTTCGGTTAAAAGAGTGAAATCCGAACCGCGCAGCCGACCGGTGCGAACGGCGTGCAGATCTATCTGGGCGAGTGAACAAAGCAGACGCATTAAAATCTGGTTCTGGGACATTTCCAGAGAAAAAAAGGCCACACTCGAGGGACTCCCCTCTCTTACATCCCTCTCATGCGGAATAGCCGCGTTCATGGCTATATTGAGGGCCAGGGCGGTTTTGCCCATCGAAGGACGGCCGGCGATTACAATCAAGTCTGAAGGCTGAAAACCGGAGGTGAGTTGATCCAAAGCCTTAAAACCCGTGGGAACGCCAATAATTGATCCGGTGCTGCCATAACGATCTTCGATGATTTGAATGGTCTTGGTGAGCATCCCGCTGTCCACGGCCTGAAGCGTTTGCTCAAGACGCGTATCGCGAATGGAGAAGATTTCCCGTTCCGCGTCGTCCAGAACCTGGTCCACCTCGTTCACGGTGGCATAACATTGTTCCGAAATATAACCAGATGCGGTTATCAACCTCCTGAGTACCGCCTTTTCCCGCACGATGCGGGCGTAATGCTCCACATTGGCCGCGGTACCGATCGCGTCAGCCAGTTCGGCCAGATAGGCTGGACCGCCGATCTTTTCCAGCGTACCGGCTTTATGTAAACTTTCAGAAAGGGTAACCAGGTCTACAGGCTCGCTTCGGTCAAAAAGGTTCTGCATACCCGTGAAAATAAGTCCATGCGCTTCACGGTAAAAATCATCCGCACTGAGGCGTACCTCAAATACACGGGGCAAGGCTGACTCATCCCGTAAGATGGCGCCTAACACCGACTGTTCAGCCTTAAGGCTCTGCGGAGGGAGTTTAAGTTCTTCAACCTTGGCCTTAACGGAATTACCCTTCCTATCCATGGCTTCAGATGTTTTCACTCCTTCGACCAAGCCGCACCCATCCTTTCTTTACCATCTGACCTTAAACGTCGTCACATCAAGGCGAACTAATCCTCTGCCTTGATCACGGAAACCTTGATGGTCGCCGTAACTTCCGAATGAAGTCTTATTGGAATTTCATAATCACCCAGGGTCTTGATTGGTTCAGCCAGCTTGATTTTACGGCGATCCATTTCCAAGCCCTGTTCGCTCATGGCTTCAACCAGATCCATACTGGTAACAGAGCCATAAAGTTTATCCTTCTCGCCAGCTTTCTGGGCAATAGTCAGGACAATGCTTTCAATCTGCTGCGCGTGTTTTTGAGCCCTTTCTTTTTCTTTCATGGATCGAATCTCGAATTCAGTCCTTGCCTTTTCGTAGGACTTTAAGTTACCTGGAGTCGCCTCCACCGCCCACAGACTGGGGATAAGCTTGTTTCGGGCATAGCCCCTGGAAACGTCGATTATCTGACCCGTTAAACCCAGGTTATCAACATCCTGGGTAAGGATGACCTTCATTGTTATTCTCCTTTCTATATCATACCCGAGCTTTAAGCTCAGGGACCCGACTGCGCTTTTTTTAATTTTCTGAAATCAAACCAAAGATCAAACAGACCCAAACCAACTACGACCAGGCCCAGATACTGCTGAAGCGCGATGAAAAAATAGGTCAGTATACGAAAAAAACGCGGCACCGCTTTACGATCAAAATAGTATGATACAACAGACAGCCCCGCAAAGAAATAAATTAAAGATAATACCAGCAGCCCATTGATTCCAATATTTCGAACTGTATCAAAAGGCAGAACAACGCAAATTCCAAAAGCGATAACCACCCAAACCAAGGTTTCCGGCGCTTTCCATTTTTTAAGATCAGCCAGGTGTGACGGAAGCGTCTCACTCCGGGCCAGAAACAGCCTCCCGGCCATGAAGTTGATCCAGGTCACCAAAATAGTACCTATAACCGTAAGCCCCGGGAAAATAACTATAAACAAGCGCGTAAGCTGTTTTATATAATCATCAAGAGGAGCTGAGGGCGGCTGAGTTTCACCTTCCCGGGTTTCCATATTATCATTCAATCCGGATGACACCGGTTCCTGGTCTTTTTTCAGAGGCGCGCCGCCTCGCTGCGCGGCGTTCAAAACCTCTTGGTATATTTGAAACGACTCCTCGACCTGGCTTTTGATAACACTCCTACCGTAAGCCCAGGGACTTTGACTATTAAAAAGGCCTGACATGATCAAAACCGCGAGACCCATTCCCAACAGGGCTGCCGCGGGGTAACCAATCACCTTTTCAGGAGGCAGCGATAAAAGCATACTTTCGGCCATGACTCCGGCAAGAAGACCATAGCCCAGGAACATTAACCCGCCGGTCCATC
>JAFDLS010000113.1 GCA_019306365.1 Deltaproteobacteria bacterium | reverse complement strand
TATTCTCCCCTCCACGATCTCACCCGGCGGCCTGAGCAGCCTCAGGATGGAAAAGCCCAGGGTTGATTTGCCGCAGCCCGATTCCCCGACCAGACCCATCACCTCTCCCGGTTCGATCTTGAGACTCACACCCTCCACGGCGCGAACCGTCCCGATATTGATGGGAAAGTGAACCGACAGGTTTTCGATTTCGAGAATCGGTTCCATCCGCTTACCGCTCCAAAAGCCTGGGGTTCAGAATCTCGGAAAGACCCTCGCCCAGCATGGTAAAACCAATGGCAAGCATGGAAATCATGGCCCCGGGAAAGGTGATCAGCCACCATTGGCCTGAAGGCAGAAACTTCTTGCCCATGGCAAGGTCCATGCCCCAATCCACAATAGAGGGGGGGAGCCCCAGGCCGAGGTAGGTCAGCGCGGCCTCGATCATGATGGCGTCGGCGATATTAAGGGAAAACACCACGACCGTGGTGGCGATGACATTGGGGAAAATGTACTTCCACAAAATGGTGAACCGGGAAGCGCCGATGGCCTTGGCCGCCTCCACGTAAAGCTCTTCCTTGATGGACAGGGTTTGACCTCGAACCAGGCGGAAATAGGTCGGAATATAGATAACAGACACGGCCAGGGTAATGTTTATCACCCCCGGCCCCAGCATGGTGGCGAAAGCAATGGCCAGTATGAGGCCCGGAAAGGAGTAGAGGGAATCCATGACCAGCGACAGGACCCGGTCGAAGAAACCGCCTGAAAAGCCTGAGACAAGCCCCAGGCTGATGCCGATGATAGAGGAGAAGATGGCGGCTAAAACCGCGATACGCAGGATGGTCTGGGAACCGAAGATGATCCTTGACCAGACGTCCCGCTGGAGGTTGTCCGTTCCCATGATGTGCTGCCCGCCGGGCGGCGCGAGCTGTGGACCCGCGTTCTGGTCGTGAGGGTTAAACGGCGCGATAGCCCCTGAAAACATGGCCATAAGCACAATGGCGAGGACAATCAGCGCTCCGGCCACCAGGATCCACCATTCAACTCCATACTTTTTCCCCATACCTGTGAAGCGGGAAATGAGTTGAGCTAATCCTGTCGCGGGTGAAAACGGCACACTGCCTCCTAATACCTGATTCTCGGGTCAATAATGGCGTATATAATATCCACGAGAAGAGAAACCATGGCCACTATCAGCACAAAAACGATGATGATACCCTGAATGGTCGGGTAATCCCTCAGATATATCCTTTCCAGAAGGAGCCGCCCCATTCCAGGCCACGAAAATGTGGTTTCCGTCAAGATCGCGCCGGCCAGGAGGAGGGCAAACTGCAGGCCCATCATCGTCAGCACCGGGATGAAGGCGTTCTTGAGGGCGTGTTTATAGACTATTTTACGGTGGCGAATACCCCTGGCCTCGGCGGCGATGATGTAATCAGCCTTGAGCACTTCCAGCATGTTGGCCCGGGTGAGACGCACAAACACGCCTGAAAGCACCAGTCCTAGGGTAACAGAGGGGAGGATCAGATGTACCAGGACGTCCGCTAGGGCGGAAAAATCCCTGACCAGAATGGTATCCACGATGTAAAAGCCTGTTTTTTCAAACATGGACGCGAAAACCCTGGGGCCGGTTCTGCCTGCAATGGGGAGTACATCGAGCCAGATCCCGAATATGAGCTGAAGCATCAGCCCCATCCAATACACGGGAATGCAGTATATGACGATGCCGTAGAAACGGATAAGGTAGTCCTGAGGCTGGCGTCTCTTGTCAGCGGCGTAAGCTCCCATGAACACCCCCAGGACGAGGGTGATGATGCTCCCGAAAATGGTCAGTTCGATGGTGGCCGGGAGCTTATCGGCGATAGATTTTGTCACCCGTTCATTGAAAACCATGGAATCGCCCAGGTCCAGCCTGCAGATCTGGACCAGGTATTCCACGTATTGAATCGGCAGGGGGCGATTGAGCCCGAGTTGTTCTTTTTTTTCTTCAATAACGCTGTCCGGCGCGTGGCCTCCAAGCATGGAAGATACAGGATCGCCCGGCATAACCCTGAGCACCACAAAAATGATACTCAGCAGAATAAAGACCATGGGGATGGTCATCAGAGTTCGGGTGATTATGTACTTGGTAAGATTCCTCATTTTCCTCTAGCGTGAGGCCGGGGAGTTTTGGAGGCGCGGCGGGAGCCCGGCCGGTTGCCAGGCTCCCGTGGAATTGAGGATTTGTTGCGATTGTCAGGAATACCTTTCTATAATCAAGGCTTTTGATTTTAAGACCAGAGAGATAATTCCTTCTTATCGAAACCCGGTTTTGATAACCTTTCTAATCCTTGTAAATAGGATCGTAATTGAACCTCAATGTGGGTGAAAGAAGCACGCCGCCAACGCTCTTCTGCGTAAAGACATAGAGTATACCCTGATAAATCGGCACGGTGGGAACATCTACAGTCCACATCTGCTGCACCTCTTTATAGATGGCGGTTCTCTTCTGCATGTCGGCTAAGGTCTGGCCTTCAGTGAGCTTCTTGTCCCAAACAGGGTCAGAAAAGAAGATACCCATCCCTCTTGAACCGGCTGTTTGCCCAAAGGCAGCCGTGTAATTATCCGGGTCGATATAATCCGGATACCAGCCGAGAAGGAAGGCGGACATCAGCTTATTCTTCCAGTTGTCCTTGTAAGTAGCCCATTCGGCGGACTTGATGCTTACCTTCATCACCCCTGTGGCTTCCAGCTGATTCTTGAGCACGGCGGCCAGATCCACTTCCGTGTCACCATAGTGGCTGGGAGTATACCAAAGATCAAAGGCCAGTTTATTGCCTTCATTGTAGCCCTTGGAAGCCAGAAGCTTTTTAACCTTGGCTATGTTGCCGTCGCCATGAACCGTCTTAAAAGCATCGGTGTGTGACCACATGCCCATGGGCACCATGGAGTAGAGGGGCGCGTTTTGTCCGAGATAGACCTTCTGGATAAGAGGCGGCCGGTTGATGGCGGCGGCCACGGCCTGCCGCAGGATCTTGTCATCAAAAGGAGGACCGACACAGCGGAAGCAGAGGTAGCGAATATACGGCCCTTGAGCCTTTATAGTATTTATCTTATTAGATTTTTCAAGATCGCTGATATCAGACGGATTTAATGTTTTAAAGGCCAGGTCAATTTCACCTTTTTCCAGGGCCAGCCGCATGGTGGTGGCGTCAGCAAAGTAGCGAATGACGATACGTTTGGTTTTCGGTCTCGGGCCAAAGTAGTTCGGATTGGCCTCCAGAATAATCTCCTGATCTCTCTTGAAGGACCTCACCACGTAGGGTCCCAGGCCGACCAGCTTCCCCCCTTTCATTTCAGAGGGATCGCGGATTATTTTATCAACGGGATAAATGTTTGGGTTCACCGGATAGTAAGGAACAGAGGCGACCAGAGAGGGGAAATAGGCCACCGGGTTTTTGAGAACGAATTTGACGGTGTACTTGTCCACCACGTCAACGCGGTCCACAAATTCCGTAACGAGCCACGATGGATCGCCTTTGAGGGCTATCACCCGATCAACAGACCACTTGACCGCCGAGGCGTCAAAGGGTGTGCCATCGGAAAATTTAAGGCCTTTTCTTAATTCAAAGGTGTATTCTTTACCGTCTACACTGATGAAGTAATTTTCAGCCAAACCCGGCGCCAGGTCAGTCTTGCCCGCGGGATAAGTGAGAAGACCCTGGTAAATATTATAAAAGATTTCCCAGGTGTGGAAATCATAGGCGTGGGCCGGATCCATATCGGTGACCTTCTCGGTTGTTCCGTATACGAGAGTGTCTGACTTGGCAAATCCTTGAATCGGAAAAAGGGCTAAGGTTAAAACAATCGCGCAGTAAATTAATAACTTCCAGAATTTCATCGTCTCAAACCTCCTTTTAACGAAAATAATTGATTCATAGCCAGTTCTTAGGGCCGGACAACCTTAAATACACTTACCACATACGCTTTTATTAACCCTTTCGCCTCCTTTCTGCGGTACACTTTGGATCCGTGAATTGCCCGCTCCTTTTATGAAAGGCGCTTTTTCATTCCCTCTAACGTTCAAGCCTTTAGGTAAAAACAACTTATTTAGGCTTAAATATTAATATATGTCAATAAGATTTAAAAATTATTTAAGACGGATACGCATATTATTAATGGCGCGAGGACGCTCCGCCGGAGCCTTTGGAATGCCTCGGCGTTTTACCTTGTCGGATGAGGGAGGGTTAGTGCCAGGATTCCTCCTTGTTCCTTACATCTTTAAAATTTTTTCAACCGTATTCTTATCTAAAGGGTTACATACACTAGAAGCTATCTCAAAATTAGCGTTTTGGTCTAAATCGCGGAAGGCGAAAATTTAACCCGCAGGAATATTGCCAATATTTCGAGGATTTAAATTTGAACCTGACATATGCCGCTGCAGCATGAGCGAAGCGGGGTTCATGAGGTCAGCTAAAGGACGAAGTTTTGCAGAGGTCTCTACATATTACGCCGGTACTGCCCACCGACGTCGTAGAGGGCTTTTGTGATCTGCCCCAGAGAACAACTGCGGACCGTTTCCATCAGCTCGGCGAAAATATTTTCCTCGGACAGGACCGCCTGTTTTAAACATTTCAGGGCGCGCGGGGCTTCGTCCTTGTGGCGAGCCTTAAAGTCATTCAGCCTTTTTAACTGGCTGGCTTTCTCTTCCTCGGTAGCGCGGGCCAGTTCAAGCCCGCCCGTTTGTGATTCAAGGTCTGCCTGGGGGTCCAGGAATGTATTGACACCGATGATGGGCAGTTCGCCGCTCATCTTTTTGGACTCATAAAAAAGCGATTCCTCCTGAATTTTAGAACGCTGGTAACCGGTCTCCATGGCTCCCAGGACCCCACCGCGCTCGGAAAGACGATCAAACTCCATCAAGACCGCTTCCTCCACCAGACGGGTCAGTTCTTCGATGATAAAAGACCCCTGTGCCGGATTTTCATTTTTATATAACCCAAATTCCTTATTGATTATCATCTGGATCGCCAGGGCCCGGCGGACCGATTCCTCGGTCGGGGTAGTGACCGCCTCGTCATAGGAGTTGGTGTGCAGGGAGTTGCAGTTATCATAAAGAGCGGTCAGGGCCTGAAGCGTGGTTCGAATATCATTGAACTGAATTTCCTGGGAATGAAGCGACCGGCCGCTGGTCTGGACGTGAGCCTTGAGTTTCTGGGAACGCTCATCAGCCCCGTATTTATTCCGCATGGCAATGGCCCAGATCCGGCGGGCCACCCGGTTGATAACGGCATACTCGGGATCCATGCCGTTGGAGAAGAAGAAAGACAGGTTGGGCGCGAAATCATCAATCCTCATCCCGCGGGAAAGGTAGTATTCCACATAGGAAAACCCATTGGCCAGGGTGAAGGCGCACTGGGTTATGGGGTTGGCTCCGGCTTCAGCGATATGGTATCCGGAGATTGAAACGCTGTAGAAGTTCCGAATGTCATTCTCAATGAAATAGGCCTGAATATCCCCCATCATCTTCAGGGCGAACTCGATGGAAAAAATGCAGGTGTTCTGCCCCTGGTCCTCTTTCAGAATATCCGCCTGGACCGTGCCTCGAACTTCCCTGAGGGTTTCAGACCTGATCCTTTGCTTCTCTTCATGATCAGGCAGGCGGCCGGTTTCAGTTTTAAACTTATCCACCTGCTGATCCAGGGCCGCATTGAAAAACATGGCCAGCATAATTGGAGCCGGGCCGTTGATGGTCATGGAAACGCTTGTGTTTGGAGCGGCAAGGTCAAAGCCCTGGTAAAGGACTTTGACGTCATCGAGGGTGCAGATTGAGACGCCGGAGGTGCCAACCTTGCCATATACGTCGGGACGTGCGTCCGGGTCCTGGCCATACAGGGTAACCGAGTCAAAAGCGGTGGAAAGCCGCTTGGCTTCGGAACCTTCCGAAAGGTACTTGAAACGCCGGTTTGTTCGGGCGGGATCACCTTCCCCGGCAAACATCCGGGTGGGTTCCTCATCAAGCCGCTTGAAGGGGAAAACACCAGCCGTGTAAGGGAATCCGCCGGGCACGTTTTCCAGCAGAAGCCATTTCAGGAGATCTCCCGGGTTCTTGAATGAAGGCAAAGCCACGCGAGGTACTCTGGAACCGGACAGACTTTCACTATAAAGAGGAGTCCTGAACTCCTGATCCCGAACGCTGTAAACAAACTCGTCGGCGGCGTATTTTCCCTTCAAGATTTCGAATTCCGCCAGAAGGCTTCTGCAACCTGTATCGAGCTGATCGTCAAGAAGAAACCGCTTTCTTTCAAGAGCTTCTATCAGTTCGGGCTGCGCGTCACCTTCTTCCACCAGGACCTCCAGCGAGCCCTCGATCTGCCAGACCCTCTGGACCAGCTCGGCCTGCTCTTCCACCCAGTCATGATAGGAACGAACGGTTTCAGCGATCTCCGAAAGATACCGGCCGCGTTCCGGCGGGATAATGATGACCTGCGAAGAGGAGACCTTGTTTTCAGGGCGTGGATAGGACGATTCCCACGCGTGACCGGTATGTTCTTTCAAGCCATCGAGGATGGTCTGGTAAAGGGCTGTTACACCGTCATCGTTGAACTTGGCCGCGATAGTCCCGTAAACCGGCATCTCTTCAAGGTTCAATTCAAAAAGATTGTGGTTGCGCTGATACTGCTTCCGCACATCTCTGAGGGCATCTTTGGCGCCTTTGCGGTCAAACTTGTTGATGGTAACCAAGTCGGCGAAATCGAGCATATCAATCTTTTCAAGCTGTGAAGGCGCGCCGTATTCAGCCGTCATCACATAAAGGGACTTATCCACAAATGGAACCACCGCCGCGTCCCCCTGCCCGATGCCGGTGGTCTCCACTATAATCAGATCAAATCCCGCCGCCTTGAGAACCTCAATGCTTTCCCCGAGCGCGGGTGAAACCTCTTTTTCAGCGGACCTGGTTGCGAGTGAACGCATGTAAAGCCGATTTCGGCCCAATGCGTTCATTCGGATGCGGTCGCCGAGAAGGGCTCCGCCTGTCTTCCGGCGCGAAGGATCTACCGAAAGAATGGCCACGTTTTGATCTTCAAAATCGTTTAAAAAACGAATCACGATTTCGTCCATGAGTGAGGACTTGCCAGCGCCGCCGGTGCCGGTCAGCCCGAGCACCGGGACGCGCCGGTTCTGCTTTTTATGAAGCGCCCGGAGAAGCTCATCCAGGAACCGGCCATTATCTTTTTCCTTGGCGTTTTCAACCATGGTGATCAGGCGAGCCACCAGATTAATGTTTCGGGGGTCAAGTTCCGAAACCTTTTCAATTACATGGTCCGTTTTCAGGGCCTGGTCGGCGGATGCCATGAGGTGATTGATCATACCCTGGAGCCCCATCTGACGGCCATCTTCAGGGGAATAAATCTTGGTAACCCCATAGGCCTCGATCTCCCGAATCTCATCCGGAACGATCACGCCTCCTCCCCCGCCAAAGACCTTGATATGCGACGAATCTCTTTCCTTAAGAAGGTCCACGATGTATTTAAAAAACTCGACGTGGCCGCCCTGATAGGAGCTGACCGCAATGGCCTGCGCGTCTTCCTGTACGGCCGCGGTGACGATCTCAACGGCCGGGCGGTTGTGTCCCAGATGAATAACTTCCGCCCCGGTGCCCTGAAGAATCCGGCGCATGATGTTAATGGCCGCGTCATGGCCGTCGAAAAGAGAGGTGGCCGTTATTACGCGTATATGATTTTCCGGCCTGTAAGCTTGACCTTCATTCATTGGCTTTCCCTGTCCTATTATGGCCTTAAACCCATAAGGCGTTACCGGTTACTTTGGGTAAATTTTTGATATTTTGAGATAAATTGAATAAGAGATTCAATTCGTTTTACGTTTTTCTTCAGCCCGCCCGCAGTTTAAAAAACCAACAAAAATGATGGCTCAATGCCCGCCAGTCAGCTCACTCAGAAGGAAAGACGTTTGAATCCGAGTAAAATCATCCAGGCTGAAGGCGCGTTTCAAGAACCAGCGCCGAAAGGTCCACATATGGCCCAGGACGATAATGTTATGGGCCATGAGCTTGACCTCATTTTCCT
>JAFDLS010000112.1 GCA_019306365.1 Deltaproteobacteria bacterium | reverse complement strand
GGCTTGATAGCTCTGAAGCGAAGGGTCGTATTATCCTTGAAGGTGTGAGAAGTCGCTAACTCTTTGGGATAACAGCGTCCCGCGTCAGAAAGATATATCTGGTCCGGAAATAAAAGGTTAGCGTCCTTCGCCTTCTGAACGAGCTCAGCCCGGTCATCCGGGTGTGAGATATCTATTAAAGCCAGGGCGCGTTCCCGAACGGTCCGACCGACCAGGGAGACCATGCCATATTCCGTTACCACCATATCCAGGACCTCACGAGAGGTTATCTGGTTGGGGAATTCCTCGATGGAGGCTCGAACATTTGATTCTCCCTGTAAATTTCGGCTGGTCAAAGCGCAGATAGTGCGTCCCCCGGGAGAAAGCTGTACGCCCGAGAAAACTTCCAGGGTTTCACCCATACCGTAAGCCACGTTGCTCCGGCCGACATGCATAGCGATTCTTCCGGTCAGGTCAACCTTCCTGGTTGGCAGCACGGCAACAAATTTATCATTGAGCCCAATATTTTTTGGGTTTCCAACGACATCAATCCCTTGAAATTCAACCAGGGGGTTTTGATGCAGCCAACCCATCAGTTCGGGGGTGCCCAGGGCGTATGACACCAGGGACTTCCCCTTAAAAAAGTTTTTATTTCTATTAGTAATGGCCCCGCACTTAACCAGATCCATGAGGGGATCCGTAAAAAATGGCGATTGAATGCCGAGATCTCTTTTATGTTGCAGATGCTTCCCCAACGCTTCGAACAGATGCCCGGTGGCGAAAGCCAAACAGCTTCCGTCGTCTATTAAGGCGGCCACATTAGCCGCGACCCTGTCAATAACGGGATCCAGCGGCCAGCGATCAAAGGTAATCAGTGGTTCAGTCGCCTGCACCAAATAATCAAAATCATCCACGTGAACATAGGTGTCTCCCATGGTGCGGGGAACATTCTCGTTGATCTCGCCCACGATGAGTGAAGCCTGTTCCATAGCCCCTCTGGCTGTATCGATCGCAACTCCCAGGCTAGCGTAACCCGCTTCATCCGGTGGGGTAATCTGAACAAAAGCGACGTCTATTTTAATTGCCCCGGAACTGATCAAACGGGGAATTCGTGAAAAATTGCAGGGAATCAAATCCACCCTGCCAGCCGTAACGGCTTTACTGGCCACCCAGCCTGAATAAAAGGTTTTGAGCCGGTATTTTTTGGGATAGCGTTCTTCCATGGTAACCGCGTCCCCAAAGCTGATCAGCTGAATTAATTCCAGGTCCCTGAGGTTTGAGGCGGTCGATGTTAAAAGATGTTTAGTCAGGGTGCGGGGCTCGGACATTCCCGTTCCAATGAAAATACTCATGCCCGGTTTGATTTTTTCGAGCACCCTGTCCGGTAAGACCACCTTCTTTTTCAACGATTTGGGCATTTAAATCCTCCTGAATCGTTCCTGAACAACCATTATATTACCACAACCTCCTTTGAAGCGCTATAGGATTAACTTTTTATATAAACCTGGAAAAAGAATATATTACCTGTATATTTACAGTATAGATCCATTTTTTAATTATTTTGGCAGGGGAAGCGTTTAGCGAAAAACGGGCTCACCATGTTTGCGCAAAAATGGAACAAAAATGTTCCGGCCTTGAAAAGTGAATACGCTGAAGTGAATGGTATCCGCCTTCATTATGTAAGCGCGGGTCAGGGGAAACCTATCCTGTTCCTGCACGGGTTCCCGGAATTCTGGTACTGCTGGAAGGACCAGCTCGTCGACTTCGCCAACGATTACACCGCTTTAGCCCTGGACATGCGCGGTTATAACCTTTCCTCCAAGCCAGCAGACGTTGAAGATTATCAAATCGATTTTCTGGTCGAAGACCTGCGGGCCTTCATCGCCCAGCTTGGCTATAAAAAATTAATCCTGGTGGGTCATGACTGGGGCGGAGCGGTGGCCTGGGCATTTGCCAGTCATTACCCGGAATATCTGAAAAAGTTAATTATTATTAACGCGCCCCATCCCGGCATATACGAGCGTGAGCTAACCACAAACCCGGATCAGCAGCAGGTCAGCCAGTACCTGCTGGTTTTCCGCTCACCCAAAGCCGAGAAAATACTCTCTGAGAATAGCTATGCCAGGCTGTTTATCGCCATGCTTGGTAACGGCTCCAGGTTTGAAATGACCCGGGAAGATCGCAAGATGTATGCCCGGGCCTGGTCTCAGTCTGGAGCTCTGACCGGCGGACTGAATCATTACCGGGCTTCCCCTTATCAGCCTCCAGCGTTAGAGGGGGAGGGCTACCCGACGGAACATCGAATCATAAATCCTGAACAGTTTCAGGTGAATGTTCCGACCCTTGTCATCTGGGGTGAGAAAGATACGATTCTCCTGCCTGGAAACCTTGAAGGGCTGCAGGAGTACGTCCCCGACCTGACAATTGAACGCATTCCAGATGGATCGCACTGGATCATTCATGAACAACCTGAACGGATTAATTTCTTAATCCGCAGCTTTATTTAGAAGCTATCTCAAAATTAGCGTTTTGGTCTAAATCGCGGAAGGTGAATGAACAACCCCGCCGCAAGCAGCGGGGTATCACCAAAAAAGCATCGAACGCCCCAAGGGGCGGGGAATATAATCCTTGCGAGATTTAACCCGCAGGAATATTACTAATATTTCGAGGACTTAAATTTGCGCCTGACATATGCCGCTGCTACGTCAGCGAAGCGGCGCTCACGAATTCGGCTAAAGGACGAAGTTTTGCAGAGGTCTCAGTTAAGGCAATCCGAAAAATTTTAAACATAAAACCTGACATTGCCAAACCAGGGTTACCTGTTTGAGGTTCCTGTGGTTCAGTCGTGAATCAGATGAATTCGCCCGTACGGACGTGACTTTAAGTCCGCAAGAATTCGTTGACATGGATTTTTTTTCCTGATAAGTATATAATCCGTATAAATCTTTAAGAAAGATGCGTAAAAGAGAATGAAAAGAACATTTCAGCCCAGCAACATCAAGCGTAAGCGAACTCATGGTTTTCTCGTCCGTATGAGAACTAAAGGAGGCCAGCAGGTTATTAAACGCAGACGGGCTAAAGGCAGAAAAAGGCTTTCGGTATAGAAAAGAACCTTGTTTAAACCCAAGTCCTTATATTGTCTCTTAAATAATGGCTTCGGGCCCTTAATTGCCTATGAGACAATTTAAGCTCACGAAAAGCGAACGGCTGCTAAAACGAGGAGAATTTCTGGCGGTTTCGAAGAAACCAGACCGGCGAATCAAGACCGACCATTTCCTCTTATTAATCAAACCGAACCAACTGTCTCAAACCCGCCTCGGAATAACGGCAAGCAAGAAGGTCGGTTCAGCAGTGAAGCGAAACCGAGTTAAAAGGCGTGTGCGGGAATTCTTCCGCGCCAACAAGCACCTCCTGCCCTCAGGGCTTGATCTGCTAATTATCGTTTGCCGGGGTGCCGCTGATATCGACGCCGACTCATTTGAGCGTGAACAGAAGGAATTATTCAGACAAGCCTCTACTCTTTAACAATGGTCAGCACTGTCCTTAAGCAGGCCTTTATTTATTTAATCAAGGCTTATCAGTATTTTATCTCCCCTTTGTTCCCACAAAGCTGTCGCTTTCATCCGTCCTGTTCCTGCTATGCCCATCAGGCGTTGGAAAAATACGGACCTTTGAAGGGACTTCGGCTTACCCTTTTTAGAGTGCTGAAGTGCCATCCCTTTCACCCTGGCGGATACGACCCTGTGCCTTGACAAAAGGAACCTTTGGAGTTTGCCGGAACCGAAGATATATCAACGGAGCAATTTATGGAAAAAAGAGTATTAATAGCGTTTGCCCTTTCGATCGCTGTTTTTGTTATCTGGTCATATCTTTTCGGGCCACAACCTAAACAAACAACCCCCACATTAACCGAAACAACCCAAGAAACAGCGCCTGCCTCTGAAAAGGCCGCGCCTGTCACACGAACGGGAAAATCGGAACCGCAAGCGCGGACGGCCACAGCAGCCACCCAGGCGCATGACGTGAGCCCAGGCAAAGAAATTACTGTTAAAACAGACCTTTATACCGCTAAGATCTCTGAAAACGGCGGACGCCTCACCAGCCTGACTCTCAACAGGTATCGCACCAAAGCCGACCCGGATTCTCCGCCAAAAGAGCTGGTTACAGTTGATTCACCAGGCGATTACCCTTTGCAAACCTATTTTCTTTCCGGTTCAGTCCCCGGTCTTGGTAACGCCCGATTTTCCACAGACAAGGAAGCGATTAACCTGGCCGCCAAAGCGCGGCCGGAGCGATTGACCCTGACCTATAAGGAAGAGAGCGGTCTGGAGGTCACCAAGGTTTATACCTTTCATCCAGACTCTTATTTAATTGATTTGGAGGTGATATTACGAAATTTTTCCGAGCAAACCATTGACGACAACCTGGTGTTGGAATTGACCAGCGGACCTTTTAAAAGGAAAAGGCGCTATTCTTTTGCCGGGCTCGGCATGCTTCTGGGCGATAACCTTCACGAGATAAAGCTTGACAAGCTCGAGAAGGGAATGGCCAAGGTCCAGGAGACCCCATACTCACTCACCTGGGCGGGTTATGAAGATCAGTATTTTCTGGCCGTGGCTTTGCCTGAGAACCGGGACAAAACCAAGGTTAAAGCCGCGCGGCTCGGTGAAACCGGTCTTCGCCTTGACCTGATTAACCCCCCGGTTATCCTGGCTCCTCATACAGAAAAAACTTACCGTTACACCCTTTATTACGGCCCCAAGGATTACAACCTGCTCAAATCCCTCAACAACCAGTTAGAGAGGTCAATCTACTTCGGCTGGTTCGATGTGCTGGCCAAACCGATTCTTGTCTCTATGCTCTGGCTGCATCAATACGTCAAGAATTACGGGGTCACCATCATCATCCTAACCATCATAATAAAAATAATCTTCTGGCCGCTCACGCACAAAAGCCATAAGTCTATGAAAGAAATGCAAAAAATCCAACCCAGGATCACGAAACTGCGTGAGAAATATAAAAACGACAAACAAGCAATGAACCGGGAGATGATGCAGCTTTACCGTACCTACAAAATTAATCCCATGGGAGGCTGTCTGCCTATCGCGATCCAGATTCCGGTTTTTATAGCGCTCTACCGCATCCTGGACTACTCACTTGAACTGAGGCACGCGCCTTTCTGGCTATGGATTCAAGACCTTTCCGCGCCGGACCGTTTGTTTGAATTTGCCTTTAAAGTCCCGTTTATGCAGGAACCGTACGGTATCCCGATCCTTACCGTCCTGATGGGGGCGACCATGTTTCTCCAGCAAAAGATGCAGCCCATGCCTGGAGATCCCACACAGGCAAAGATGATGATGTTTATGCCCCTTTTCTTCACCTTTATTTTCATAAATTTTCCTTCTGGGTTGGTACTCTACTGGTTGGTCAACAACATTCTTACTATCGGCCAACAAGTCTTCACGAACAAAATCTCGTCATAGAATACGGAGGCCAATATGCCCACTCTCGAATTCGCGGGAAAAACGACGGAAGAAGCCATTGAAAAAGCTTGCAGTCAACTACATCTGGCCAAGGACGAATTAAGATTTGAAATTATTTCAACCGGTACCAGCGGTATCTTTGGGCTTCTGACTGGCAAGAAAGCCCGTATCAAAGTCATCATAGAAGAAAAACTTTCCACCCCGGCCAAAGCCGAAAAACCCGAACCTTCTCCTCGAACTTATAAAGCTTCCCCGGATAAAGCGCCGGCCCCAAAGGAGGCTGAGGCCCGCAGGCAGCGGGCTAAAGGCCGGAAAGAAACAGACCGAAAGAAACAGGCCGCAGAGCCGGCTAAAAAGTCAAGGCCTGCGGAAGCAGCGGCTCAGCAGGACGAACCTGCCCTGCACTCCCCCACACAGCCCGGCCCCGGGGAAGAATTATATGCAGGACCTGAAGGTGAGGCGATGAAACAGGCCCGGGAAGTTCTTGAGGGGATTCTCAAAAGAATGCCCGTTGAGGCCGATGTGGCCGTGTCCCGCATTAATGACCGAATAATCCTGAATATCGAGGGAGACAGCAGCGGATTGCTGATCGGGAAAAAAGGAGCCACCCTCGACGCCTTTCAGTTCCTTGTAAACAAGATCGTTAACCGTTCAAGATCCGACAGGAACCATATTATTATTGATACCGGCGATTACCGCACCCGCCGGCACGAATCCCTTATGGGCCTGGTTCAGCGTATGGCCGACAAGGCTCGTGACAGCAATCGGCCGGTAAGTATTAACGCGCTTTCGGCTCATGATCGCCGCATTGTTCATTTGGCCCTTAAAAACGAACCAGGCCTGGTAACACGGAGTAAGGGAGAGGGGAGTTATAAGAAAATCGTGATCTTTCCAAACCGTGGCTCTCAGGGCCAGCGAAACGCCCGAAAAAACAACCGCAATGATTCCCACAAAGCCTCGACAGCCGGCCGGGACTTGGAATCCGCTGAAGGTGAAGGACAGGAGGCCGGCCTTGGAGACAGTTACGCGGCAGAGGGGGTTGAGCCCCACGCCTTCAAGGAATAGGCAAGCCGGACGCAAGGCTCGTTTTTTTGCGAAAAAAAACTTCAGGGAAGTCAGGTTTTTCTAAAAAGAGACTTCTGCAAAACAAGTAATTTTGTTGAAATCGCGGAAGGTGAAAATTTAACCTGCAGGAATATTATCAATATTTCGAGGACTTAATTTTGAGCCTGATATATGCCGCTGCAGCGTGAGCGAAGCGGCGCTCATGAGGCCGGCTAAAGGACGAGGTTTTGCAGAGGTCTCAAAAAGGCTTCATGGCAATAATATGGGTCGGATCCCAAACTCAACCACCATCGCAGCCATGTCCACGGCAGTCGGGCCAGGAGGAATCGCCATTATACGCCTTTCCGGCCCGGACAGCCTGAAAATCATCTCCAAAATCTTCCACCCGGTCAATTCCAAACACCCGCTCGAGTCACACAAATTATACCTGGGGAAAATAATAGACCCCCAAAACAGCCGGGAGCTGGATCAGGTTCTATGCTCCTACATGCGCGGTCCTAAAACTTACACCCGGGAGGACGTGGCTGAAATCAACGCCCACGGCGGGCCGGTAGTGTCGCGTCAGATACTGGACCTCGCGCTCGCCGCCGGAGCCCGCATGGCTGAACCCGGGGAATTTACCCGGCGGGCCTTTCTGGCCGGGCGTATCGATCTTTCCCAGGCCGAGGCCGTGGCTGAACTGGTCGCGGCGCGCAGTCAGGCTGAGGCCGATCTGGCCATGGCACAACTCAGCGGCGGGCTCAGACAGCAGGTTGAAACGCTGAGGGCCCCCCTGATAGAAGTCCTGGCTCACACCGAGGTCGCCCTGGATTTCCCGGACGAGGAAGCGGAAATTATCCAGGGGAGCGAGGCGGCGGAAAAAATAGCCCGGGACGTCCTTAATCCCCTGGACGAGCTCCTGAACGCCTATGAATCAGGCCGTATCTACCGGGAAGGGCTTCAGGCGGCCATCGTTGGACGGCCCAACGTCGGCAAGTCCAGCCTGTTAAATAAACTGATAAAGGATGAACGGGCCATAGTCACGCCCACTCCCGGCACCACGCGGGACGTTATCGAGGTGGAAGCCCTTATCGAAGGCGTGCCCATGACCCTGGTGGATACGGCCGGGCTTGAATCACCGGCGCGGGACGACGCTGAGGCTGAAGGGCAAAGAAGAGCCCAGGCGCGGCTGGCCGCGGCGGACCTGGTTCTGCTCGTTCTGGACCGAAGCCAGCCTCTGACCGAGGAAGACCGCCGCATACATTCGCTGACCCGGCCTGAGAACACCATCGCCGCCCTGAACAAAACGGACCTTGACCCGGCCTTTGCGCTGGAAGACGCGCAGGAACTTTTAGGCTCAACCGTGGCTCTATCGATTTCAGCCAAAACCGGCCAGGGCCTGTCAGGTTTAAAGACCCGCATTTTAGAAATGATGACCAGCGGTCAAACCAGCCCGGACCATGTTCCGCGCCTGGTGCCGAATCTTCGCCACAAGCTGGCGCTGGAGCAAGCGCGGGGGCCTGTATTTCGAACCGTTCAAGGGCTTAACAACGATTTGGCCCCGGAACTGATCGCCCTGGAAATAAGGTCAGCCCTTGACAGCCTGGG
>JAFDLS010000111.1 GCA_019306365.1 Deltaproteobacteria bacterium | reverse complement strand
ATAACCTGACAGACTTTGTAACAAACAGCCCTCATTCTTAACGCAGTATGCATAATGTCTTGATTTTCCAACTCACAACAAACAACCCATAAATAGGTATGGTGTCCCCCGATTAGGGTTTACAAAAGAGTTGCGCTAATTTAAAATTCCTACATGGATGAGCGATTGATATATGGTAGAGAAGGACATGAATATATATGTTGGGTTTCCCGGGTACCCCAGACAATCTCGACATTTTCACAAATATCTCTTCTTGGGGTGGCGCATACAACTCGGCAGAGTTGTGTGTGCGCCGCAGGCGCAAGAAGTCATCCCGTGGTTGGATTCTCACACCGAGACCTCTGCAAAACCAGTAATTTTCCTCTGCAAAACCAGTAATTTTGTTGAAATCGCGGAAGGTGAAAATTTAACCCGCAGTAATATTACCAAGTATTTTGAAGACTTAAATTTGAGCCTGACATATGCCGTTGCAGCGTTAGCGAAGCGGAGCTCATGAGGCCAGCTAAAGGACGATGTTTTGCAGAGGTCTCATCTTACCGCTTTTTACTTCCCGGTGAACTTGGGCGGTCGTTTCTCGACCCAGCTTTTGGCTGACTCTTCCTGATCCTTGACCGCACGGCGGGCAAAATAGAGCCCGGAGACCTCGTTCCTAAGGGCGTTGGCCAGGCTGGGTTCCTCCATGTTCCTCTTAAGCACCCTCTTCGTGCTTCGCACGGCCAAGGGAGGCCAGAAGCCGATCTCGCCGGCTAGTTTGAGCGCTTCTTCCATAAGGTTTTCGTGGTCCACCAACCGGTCCAGCAACCCCAACCGGTAGGCCTCATGGCAGTCAATCCGCCGGCAGGATATGATAAGGTCGATCGCCCGGGAATATCCTACAATGCGGGGGAGGAAAAAGGTCATGCCTGTGTCAGGGGATATGGCCCGCTCCATAAAGACGGTTTTGAACCCGCTTTTTTCCGAACCCACGCGCAAATCGCAGGCCAGGGCCAGGCTCATGCCCGCGCCAGCTGCTATTCCGTTTATAGCGCCGATGATGGGCTTTTCCAATTCGTACAGGACGAGGGCAAGACGCCCCATCCATTCAAGATCGTCCATCTTGAAATTCTGGTTGTCTGGCGGCTCCGGCCTGGGGCCTGAAAGATCCGCCCCGGAACAGAACCCCCTGCCCGCGCCAGTGATAACCAGCGCCCTGATATCATCGTTTTCGGTCACCTCTTTCAGCGCGGCGTGAAGATCACTCCTGAGCCCCGCGGACAGAGCGTTAAAAGTCTGAGGCCGATTCAGGGTCACGACGGCCGTGTACCCTTCCTGTTCGAAAGTTATATCCTTGTAGCTCATCAGTCGTTTTCTCCTTCATGCATATACTGGCTGGAATCTGTTTCTCGTCAATTTGTCCCGTAAGTGTGATTAACCCTTAAGTCCGCACCTGTCAAGCGTGTACCAGCTTAATGTTGTTAAAATAACATCCCAACCGCTATATTTTACCCATTATTTGAAATAATTCGGCAGCTGCCGCCTCGATACTAATTAACGGCCCCCTTTAGGGGCCTTCCTCATACCACCGGCTCTGCCGGCGGTTAGTGATTTATACATGACAAATACCGAGATGGTCAAGAGGGCAAGGTCGACCCAAAAGATCGGTTAATAACCGAACGCATTGGCCATGAACCCGCCCAGAAGGGGTGTCAAACCTCGAGCGATATCACCAGGATTATTATCTGGGTTCAGGAAACGAGCGCCTGAAACAAATTAAAAAAGGTATTGGAATCGCTTAATGTCAGAACGTATTTGGGAACAAAGGATAGCCTTCCTCCAAATTGAGATCTCTGCAAGACATCGTTTTTTAGCTGACCCTTTGAGCAACGCTTCGCTCACCCTGCAGCGGCATATGTCGTACGAAAATTTAAGTCCTCGAAATATTGGCAATATTCCTGCGGGTTAAATTTTCACCTTCCGTGATTTCAACAAAATTACTGGTTTTGCAGAGGCCTCAAATTACCTTCTGATATCAACATGTTATACCTTTGATTCCTGTTTCCCAAGGCTTTTTTTGGGCAGGGGTTGACAAGGGGTGTTTTTCAAGTAATCATTTTATAAATGATAATTGTTACCATTAAGAGGTTGGGATGAATGCCTATCAAAAATTTAAAATGACACCCCAGCGCATTGCTATCATGAATTGCCTGGGCCAGCGTAACCTTCATCCGACTGCGGACGAAGTTTTTCAGGCTGTACGCAAGATGCTTCCCCGTATCAGCCTGGGTACCGTCTATCGCAACCTGGAATTTCTGACTGGAAACGGCCTGATTAAAAAAAATGAACAGGGCGGCGGTCAGAGAAGATACGAGGGTAATTTGGAGAAACATTACCACATCAAATGTACTTCTTGCGGACGATTGGAGGATGCTCCGATCGAACCGTTTGAATCCCTGGAGAATTCTCTTGAAGGGTTATGCGATTATAAAATTTTCGAATGTCAGGTGGAATTCGAGGGTCTTTGCCCGGACTGCCAGGCCAAGCATTCATCACGAACGAATTCTCAAGCTGAGGCTTAAAAACCGTATTAAGTCTGAATTAGGAGGTAAAGGATGAGTAACTTGAAAGGCACTGAAACTGAAAAAAATATCCTGACTGCTTTTACCGGGGAATCACAGGCTCGCAACCGTTACACCTACTTTGCCAGCCAGGCCAAGAAAGATGGATACGTGCAGATATCCAATATCTTCGAAGAAACAGCCAACCAGGAAAAAGAACACGCCAAGAGGCTTTTCAAATTACTGGAAGGTGGAGAGGTCGAGGTTAAAGCTGCTTTCCCGGCCGGTGTTATCGGTACCACAGCGGAAAATCTTAAGGAAGCCGCGGGCGGGGAAAACTATGAATGGACAGAGATGTATCCCTCTTTCGCTCAAAAGGCCAAAGAAGAGGGTTTCAATGATATCGCCGAGATTTTCACCAGCATTGCCGTGGCCGAAAAGCAACATGAGAAAAGATATAACGCCCTACTCAGCAATATAGAGGCCGGGCAGGTCTTTAAAAAGGATAAACCGGTGATCTGGCGCTGTCTCAACTGCGGGTATCTGCATGAGGGCGACGAGGCGCCTCAGACGTGCCCTGCCTGCGACCATCCGCAGGCACACTTCGAGCTGCTGGGTGAGAATTACTAGACCTAATATTTCTTGGTCTCTATAAAAAATTTTTATTGGAGCGCCGCAAGACGGCTTGAAAAAGGAGGTATAAACGTGGCTGAGAGATTACAGATTTACAAGTGTGAGAAGTGCGGAAACATAGTGGAAGTGCTTTATGGGGGCCAGGGTGAGCTTTCTTGCTGTGACGAACCAATGAAGCTCTTTGTCGAAAACACGGTTGACGCGGCCAGGGAAAAACACATCCCGGTGATAGAAAAGATCGCGGGAGGTTTCAAGGTCAAAATCGGCAGCGTTCCCCATCCCATGGAAGAAAAACATTACATACAATGGATCCAGGTCATTGCTGATGGAAAGACTTACCGTCGCTTCCTGAACCCCGGCGACGCGCCTGAGGCGGAATTCATGATTGATGCGGAGCAGGTCACAGCCAGGGAGTACTGCAATCTGCATGGTCTGTGGAAAGCGTAACCAGAGAAATTCCAATTTAAGCAATAAGGGCCGCAGCCTTGATGATCAGTAAATTAGTGGCTATTCGGCCCTCACCATCTTAAAAGGACATTTTTTTCGAAAACCGACCGTATGGAAGCGACGCTGGATAAATCGCCAAGACAAAGATGTGATTCGCCTATTTTTTCCATTTCTTGTCCGCATGATTTGAATTTACCATTTCAGATTTCTATCGAAAACACGCTTAAACCTCTTTAATCCGGAACCTGGGCTGACACGCCTGACATCAGCCGCTTCGATCAAGTTAAAATATGATCAAGGGGTGTTCATAATGAATAATGGGGTTCTTAATTTACTTATTGGAGGGGAGGCCGGACAGGGTCTGGTAACCATCGGTCAGCTAATGGCCAAAAGCCTGGTTCGGGCAGGATACTCGATTGTGGTAACCCAGAGCTATCAATCTCGTATCAGGGGCGGACACAATACCTTTGCCATCCGTGTAAGCCCCAAGGAGATTCACGCCTCTCAGGAGGAAGTCGACCTCCTGATCGCCCTCAACGAAGAGACCGTGGAATTGCACCGGAAACACCTTTCACCGGGCGGCCTTATCATTATAGATGAATCCCTCAATGCCGCGAACGACAAATCACTAAGGGTACCGTTCAATGAATTGGGGTCGAGTCGATCAATAAATATCATAGCCCTTGGTATCGCTGGTAGTTTACTGGGACTGGATGCAAAACTGGTTGAGCACGCGGTTGATGACTTCTTCGGGCATAAACACCCCGAAAACGTTCAAGAGAACCGGAAGGCGCTTGCTAACTCCTTCAAATGGTGTGCCGCGAAGGAGATAACCGGCTTTCATCTACCCGGCATCTCTAATCCGGCTGAAAGATTAATGATGAATGGAAACGAGGCCATTGCCCTGGGAGCGCTTTCGGCCGGCCTTAAATTTTATTCTTTTTACCCCATGACACCCTCAACCTCAATCGCCCTGACCCTGGCCGCTCACGCTCAGCGCATGGGCGTGGCCGTTGAACAGGCTGAGGATGAAATCGCCGTTATCAACATGGCGCTTGGGGCGTCCTTCGCCGGCGCTCTCAGCATGGTTGGCACTTCCGGGGGCGGGTTCGCCCTGATGACGGAAGGGGTGAGCCTGTCGGCCATGACGGAAACTCCGGTGGTTATAGTGGTTTCACAAAGACCTGGTCCGGCGACCGGGCTGCCCACTCGCACGGCCCAGGGCGACCTTGAATTTGTGCTCCATGCCGGCCACGGTGAATTTCCGCGCGCCGTTTTCTCACCCGGATCAGTAGAAGAATGTTTCCACCTTACCAGGGCCGCTCTTTACCTATCCCAGGAGTGTCAGGGGCCGGTCATTATCTTGACCGATCAATTTCTGGCTGATTCCTACCGCGCGGTTCCGCCGTTTGATGTGGAGAAATTGGCTTCGGTGAACACGGAATGTGAAGCGGATCTCACCGCTTCGCCGTATGAGCGTTACGCAGACACTGGCAACGGGGTTTCCCCCCGCCATATTCCAGGGCTGACAGAAAACCTGGTCGTGGCTGACAGTGACGAACATACCACCGACGGCCATCTTACCGAAGATCTTACCTCGGCCAAAAAGATGATTGATAAGCGGCTGCGGAAACTGGATTTAATACGGCGTGAAGTAATCCCGCCGGAGCGCTGGGGCGATGAAAAACCGGACCTTCTGCTTGTCACCTGGGGATCGAGTAAGGGAGCGGCTATCGAAGCGGCGGGAAGGCTGGGAGCCGAGGGGATGAACGTTAGCGCTCTTCATTTTTCCCAGGTATGGCCGCTGGTGTCTCAACATTTTCTTTCAACACTCGAGGGTGCTGGCGAAGTGGTCTGTGTGGAGGGAAACGCCACCGGCCAACTGGCGCGGCTTATTCGCCGTGAAACCGGATTTTTGATTGAAAAACAGGTACATCGATACGACGGTCTGCCATTAACGGCAGAGTTTATCATCCATGAACTGTCATCATAAAAGCCGGTCACAGAAGGAGTAACAAACATGGTGACAATCAATGATTATGGCCAATTTGAAACAGCCTGGTGTCCGGGTTGTGGAAACCATTCCATTCTGCAGGCTGTGAAGAAGGCCCTGACCGGGCTTTCAATAGAGCCGCATGAAGTCCTGTTTATTTCCGGAATCGGCCAGGCAGCCAAGGCTCCCCACTATTTGCGGGCGAACGTGTTCAACGGTCTTCACGGACGCAGCCTGCCCGTGGCCACGGGCGCGAAAACCTCCAATCCCGATCTGGCCGTCATTGTTGAAAGTGGAGACGGATGTAATTACGGAGAAGGAGGCAACCATTTTCTGGCAGCGATCAGGCGTAATGTTGATATCACGGTGCTGGTTCATAACAATCAGGTCTACGGTCTGACCAAGGGGCAGGCCAGCCCGACCACCAGCCGGGGGGTTATAACCAAGGCACAGCCTGAAGGAGCGCTTTCAAAACCTTTCAACCCGCTTTCCGTAGCGGTCGCTATGGGGGCATCCTTTGCCGCCCGCGGTTTTTCCGGGGATGTAAACCAGCTTGCTCTCTTAATTCAGGAAGCGGTCGCGAATCCGGGGTTTTCTCTTGTTGATATATTGCATCCGTGTGTTTCGTTCAATAAAATCAATACGTTCGCCTGGTATAAGGAACGATGTCAGCCGCTGCCGCCGGAATATGATCCCCGGGATTGGGAGGCCGCTATCAAGACGGCCTGTCAGTGGGGGGATCAGATCCCGACCGGTATCATCTACCGCAGTTCTGATCAACCGACTTTCGGTCAATTCTTACCATTTCTGAGTAAAGGGCCTTTGGCGCGGCAGGGGGTTGATCGGACGGCCCTTAAGGAGGTTATGAGCAGCTTTCGCTGATAAGGGCTACAGACCACTGTGCTTCGCTTAATACCCAATGAGACCTTTGCAAAACTTCGTCCATTAGAAGTGTTCGAACTGCGGGTACACTCTGGAGGCTGATGTGCCGTCGGAAAAGTGCCTGTCCTGCAGTGAAAAATGTGATTTTGTGGACGTTTCATGCTACACGCCAGACTGCGGAGAAACCGAGTCTGACCCGAGACTTTAAGTCGGGTTGAAACAAACTAAATTAACTCTGAGGAGTGACTAATGGCCAGGAAAAAACATTTTATTAAAGCTGAATGCCCGGAATGCGGCTGTGGCTTGATCAACCATTTAGCGCCGGATATCTATCGCCAAAAATTCGGTGACGGAGCTAAAGAAATTGAAATAGAGTGCCCCATGTGCGGAAAAAAACATCAGGCTGTTTTACATGAGGAAGAGGAAAAGTAAGATCTCTGCAAAACCAGTAATTTTGTTGAAATCGCGGAAGGTGAAAATTTAACCCGCAGGAATATTACTAATATTTCGAGGACTTAATTTTGAGACTGACAAAGAGATCAGCTAAAGGACGAAGTTTTGCAGAGGTCTCAAAGTAAAGAACCCGAGCGGAAAAAGAGTTTAAGGAATAATGTCTAAAGCGATTGTGGTTTTTGCCACCAGAACCAGGAAGACTCAGAAAATTGCCGAACTCATTGCTGAGGGAATGAGATTTTCCGGTGTGGAGGTTGAGGTAGTACCGGCTGTAGAAGTGAAGAAAAAGGAAGATCTTGAAGGATATGACGCTCTGGTCTTCGGCTCGGCCACCTACCACGGCGAAATGATGCAAAGTATGAAAACCATGCTTTTTCTGGCTGAGCAGGCCGATTTGAGTGGTAAGGCCGGCGGCGCTTTTGGAGCTTTTGGCTGGAGCGGTGAGGCCCCTGAACGGATTTACGAAACCATGAAGAATATTTTTGAAATGTATCTGGCAGGAGACCCCCTGCGGTTGAAGTCCGCCGATGTTGAGGGGGGCATACAGGCGGCGCAGGGATACGGGCGGGAGATCGCGAAAAAATTGACCGGTGGATGAAAAAGTTAACGGTGGATACATGACCATCCCTGGCAATTTAATCACAACGGCTATGGCCGTTATGCCGCATACGGATGCGGACCGGGCCCTCGAGGCGGCCCTATCGCTGGATGTGCCCTTCTGGCCGCAGCTGCCCAGGCTCAGCTACTATGAGGACATGTATGTTCAGGCTTCAGAACACTTTCCCGGTATCGTCCTGAACGTACAGAAGCGGATGCTAGGGTTTTCCATGGAAAAATTTATGGACGAATATGAAGAGACCCTGTCTCATTATGATGAGCCGGAGTACTTTGACGTCAGTGAAACCTATTCTACCGTCTACAGCCGCTTTCTATCTATGGATTTGTCAGACCGTCCGGCTATACACGGCCAGATAGAAGGTCCCATCAGCTTTGGACTGAACATTCTCGACTCAAATGATCGTCCAATCCTTTTTGATGACAACATTCGCCCGCTCATTCTTGAAATACTGGCCAAACGAGTGAATATACAGCTCAAAAGATTAAAAGAGCTTAACTCAAACGCCTTCATGTTCGTGGACGAACCAGGCTTACAATTCCTATTCAGCGGTTTGTCCGGGTACAACGACGTGGCGGCCAGAGAGGACATGTCGTCCTTCTTCGCCATGATCGACCGGCCCAGGGGTATACACCTGTGTGGTAATCCGGACTGGGATTTTTTACTGGGCCTGGATCTGGACGTTCTTTCCCTGGATATTTACACGAACGGAGAGATTTTCGTTTCTTACGCAAACGCGATTAAAAAATTTTTAGATCGGGGAGGGGTTTTAGTCTGGGGGATTGAGGCGGAAAACATTAACTCTTTAGAGACAAGGCTGACAGCCTTGTGGGTGGCCTTGGCACGGAAAGGTATTGACTTAAATTTTCTTTTATCCAGAAGTCTTCTTTCGCCCGCAACCTGCTGTTTAATCAATCCCGACGGAGAAAAGACCGTGGAAATGGCCTTTGACCTGGTCCGTAAACTATCGCTGAAACTCCGCGAAAAGAATCGGCTTTTATAGATATCTGAAAAATTTAGAAACCAGTTATAGTAATTGCCAGAATTACGTTCCGTTTGACTACTAAGCTAAATCAAGCATCTAGAAGCGGCTAACATGGTGTAACAGGCGGCAATTACATGATGTTTTGGCGTTTCCGAAATTAAATCTTCTTCTACCTCAAGACCAAACGGAACATATTTATGACAAACGCTCTAGACGCTGATCAAAGGTTATAACACCATCCATATATCAGCGATCCGGGGAAGATTTCCCCTCTTCTCAAAAAGGAAGTTTGAACCATGCCCAACCGTTTAATTGATCAAAAGAGTCCTTATCTGCTTCAGCATGCTGAAAACCCTGTGGATTGGTATCCCTGGGGAGAAGAGGCTCTTGAAAAGGCAAAAAGGGAGGATAAACCTATCTTTTTATCCATTGGTTACGCTACCTGCCACTGGTGTCACGTCATGGCTCACGAATCCTTTGAAGACGGGGAAGTGGCTGATGCCTTGAATAAAAACTACGTCTCCATCAAGGTGGACCGTGAGGAACGGCCTGATGTGGATCAGGTCTATATGACCGCCTGCCAAGCCATGACCGGGTCGGGGGGTTGGCCGCTGACCATATTGATGGCCCCGGACGGGAAACCGTTTTTCATCGGTACGTATTTCCCAAGGATAACTCGGCTGGGCATGCCCGGTTTTCTCAATATCATCAATCATTTTTCAAAACTGTGGGCAGAAGGCAAATCACGCTTGCTAGAAGCGGCTGAAAGCGTTACCCGTACTATTCAACCTGAGATCGATCAAGGCTCGTCTGTTTCTAACCTCGAACTTGAGACCCTTAAACTGGGTTACGAGCAGCAAACCAGAGTCTTTGACCAAAATTGGGGCGGTTTTGGGAAAGCGCCGAAGTTCCCAAGCCCACACCATCTAACGTTTTTATTAAGATGGTATCGCCGTACTGCGGATTCAAAATCACTGCAGATGGTGGAAAAGACCCTGAAGAGGATGAGACAGGGCGGTATCTTCGACCAGTTAGGTTTTGGATTTCACCGTTATTCGGTGGACGAACGATGGCTGGTGCCTCACTTTGAAAAAATGCTTTACGATCAGGCCCTTCTATCCATTGCTTACCTGGAAGCCTTTCAGGCTACCGGTCAAAAACATTACGCAGATGTGGCCGGTGAGGTGTTCACCTACGTGTTGAGAGATATGACCGCGCCGGAAGGAGGTTTCTGGTCGGCGGAGGATGCGGACAGTGAAGGCCGGGAAGGTGCTTTTTACCTCTGGACTCCCCAAAAAGTGAAGCGGGAACTGGGCAAAGAGACCGGTGAACTCTTTTCAAGGTTTTATGATATCAGCGAGGCCGGTAACTTCGAAAACGGCGAAAGCATTCCTCATGTCTCTATAAGCCTTGAAGAATTCGCCGCGAGGGAGGGTTTGGGCCTTGTCGAGTTTCAAGATCTTCTGAAAAAAGCCGCGCGAAAACTGTTTTTGGTTCGTAAGAAAAGGGTTCACCCCTTGAAGGACGATAAAATCCTGACTTCCTGGAATGGGTTGATGATCGCCGCCTTGGCCAGGGGTTACCAGGTCATGGGAGATCAAGCCTACAGCCTGGCCGCCTCGTGCGCGGCTGACTTCATCCTCGACAAGCTTGCCAGGGACAGGGGAAGACTCATGCGCCGTTACCGGCAGGGTGACGTGAAATATAACGGTTATCTCGACGATTACGCCTTCATGGTCTGGGGGCTCATCGAACTGTACGAAGCCACCTTTGAACTGTCCTGGCTGGAAAGGGCACTTGATATCAACCAAGCCATGATCGACCTGTTCTGGGATTTTACCAATGGAGGGTTCTACTCTTCCGGCCGGGAAAATGAGGCCCTTATAACGCGGACCAAGGAGATCTACGATTCGGCTATTCCTTCCGGCAACTCGGTTGCGGCCCTGAATCTAATCCGGCTTGGCCGCATGACCGGTAACACCGCCCTGGAGGAAAAGGCCGAGCAGTTGATTAGGACTTTTTCCAATCAGGTCGCTCAATATCCCATGGCCTGCACCCAGTTTCTGGCGGCTCTCGATTTCATCATCGGCCCGAGTCAGGAGATCGTTATTGCCGGGAACCCGGAAAGGGAAGCCTCGCGGGCCTTGATTCAGGCCATCCGGCAAAGGTATCTGCCCAATAAGGTTTTGTTACTGCGAGCAGAGGGTCAGACCGGAGAGCGGTTGGCCGATCTAGCGCCATATGTCTCAGACCTGCCTCCATCAGGTGGCAAGCCTCAGGTTTATCTCTGTCAGGGATATGCCTGTCAAACCCCCATTGAAGACCCGGCTGAATTGGAAAAGGCCCTTGAAGGCGCTTTTCATGGGTGATGTTAAAATAATTGAGCTCAGGCATATGTAAGTGGTGAATCGGAGCGAGTTAACAGCGCGACTAAAATCAAGAGCCTGACGGAAGCTTTGCCGCAGGCTTGAATTTTGCACGACTCGTAGTTACATTTAATAAGTGAAGGTACTCTGGAGGTGAGTTGGCATGTATTCAGAAACGGTAAAGGAACATTTTAAAAACCCTCGAAACGTGGGCGAGATAAAGAACGCGAACGGGGTGGGTGAGATCGGCAATCCCGTCTGCGGGGACATAATGACAATCTCTATCAAGGTTGAGGATGATCGGATCGAGGACATTAAATTTCTGACCTTCGGCTGCGGTGCCGCGATTGCTGTCTCAAGTATGCTGACTGAGATGGCCAAGGGCAAAACCCTGGAAGAGGCTAAAAAGATAACCAATAAGGACGTGGCAGCGGCGTTGGAAGGTCTGCCTAAGAACAAGCTCCACTGCTCGAACCTGGGCGCTGATGCGCTTCAGCTGGCCATACAGGATTATGAAGATAGAAAAGCGGGTAAAGTACGAGCCAAACCCGAAGAGGATAAGCATGAGCATACTCACGGGGATAAATGCTACTGCCCATACTGCGATACTGAATTGCCTCTGGAGATCGAAAAGGCTCCGTTTTGCACCAACTGCGGCCAGGCCATTGAACTGGAACACTAGAGCGTTTGTCACAAATATGTTCCGTTTGGTTTTGGGTTAGGAGAAGGTTTAGTTTCGGCCGCCGCCTTATGACAAATGCCAAAACAGGATGTAATTGAGACCCCTGCAAAACCAGTAATTTTGTTGAAATCGCGGAAGGCGGAAAATTAACCTGCAGGAATATTACCAAGTATTTCGATGGCTTAATTTTGAGCCTGACATATGCCGCTGCAGCGTCAGCGATGCGGTGCTCAATGCCGCCGCAGGGTCAGCGAAGCGGTGCTCATGAGTTCGGCTAAAGGACGAAGTTTTGCAGAGATCTCAATTGCCATTTGCTTCATATGTCAGCCGCTGGCGGTACCTTGAGTTCTTTTGGTAATCGAACGGAACTAATTTAGGCAATTACTATAACGGTTTTAATGCACGAGGTTCTGAAATGAGCATTATCAATCTGGATTATATCTCCGCAAATCCCCTTCTGGTTGAGGTCCAGGAGGCGATGATCGAAGCAATCAAGACAAATTATGGCAACCCCTCGAGCCCTCACAGGCTGGGCGATCAGGCGACAATGGCATTGGATAGGGCCAGGGAGTCTGTGGCCCGGCTCATCAACGCCGCGTCGCCGGGTGAAATCGTTTTTACTTCAAGCGGCAGCGAATCCATCAATCACGCCATAAAAGGAGTGGCCTGGGCCAAGGCGAGTAAAGGCAGGCACATTGTCACTTCCAACGTCGAACATAACGCTGTCTTGAAATCCGTTCGCCGTTTGAGGCAGATGGATTACCAGATCACTTCCGTCCCGGTGGATGGATACGGTTTGGTGAACCCGGACGATGTGGCCAAAGCCATAACCGACGACACGATCCTGGTCTCGATAATGCACAGTAACAATGAAATCGGAACCATCGAGCCAATAAAAGAAATTGCTCAAATCACAAAAGAACGGAAGGTGATTTTTCATACCGACGCCGTCTCATCGGTTGGAGTTGTACCGATTGACGTTCAGGAGCTGGGTGTGGACTTGCTGAGTTTTTCAGCCAACCAGTTTTACGGCCCTTCCGGCGTCGGTGGTCTTTACATTCGCCGCGGAACAGGTCTTTGGTCGCTAATAGATGGAGGCGCTCAGGAAAATAACAAGCGCGCTGGCACGGAAAACTTGATCGGCATAATCGGCGCCGGTGTAGCCGCTGACCTGGCTTACAGGGATATGGACAAACGGGTCCGGCATTCAAGAAGGTTAAAAGAAAGACTGGTCAAAGGCCTTAAGGAAAAAATCGAGGACATACATATCAACGGGCACCCGGAAATCTCCCTGCCTAACCTCGTCTCCGTCTCTATCAAGTATATCGAGGGAGAAAGTATCGTACTTATGCTGGACGAGGAAGGAATTGTTGTTTCAACCAGGTCCGCCTGCGCCTCAGGTTCGCTAAGGGCCTCACACGTCCTTGTTTCCATTGATATGGATTTCGCCGATGCCCAAGGCACACTTGTTCTCGCCTTTGGACAGGAAATCTCTGAATCTGATATTGATCGCTTCCTGGATGTTTTGGTACAGGTGGTGGCAACCTTACGGAATATGTCACCCCTTTACAGGCAGGCCAAAGGCTCCTAAAAGCGGATTGGATGACTTATAGTTTTTCAATAAAGTGTAAGCTTTTTTTTAATACAAACGAAAGGAGTGCAAGTAAGGACATGCCGTTAAAAGGTCTACTCATTTAGAAGGCAGCGGCATATGTCATACGAAAATTTAAGTCCTCGAAATATTTAAAATATTCCTGCGGGTTAAATTTTCTTTCTCCGCGATTTAGACCAAAACACTAATTTTGAGATAGCTTCTAGTAATCCCTGGAACAGAGGGGAAACGTTTCTTTTTTCGAGAAAGGTGCCCAAAATGAAAAAAATCACCATTTTAAGTTCATTACTGTTAGCGGCCTTCTTGCTGGCGGGGCAGGGTCTGGTTTTTGCCGAAATGCCTGAAGCGGATCCCGTGGCCCTGTGGAACTACATAACCAAAGTTTCACCTTACAAGAACTGGAAGTTCTGG
>JAFDLS010000005.1 GCA_019306365.1 Deltaproteobacteria bacterium | reverse complement strand
CTTGGACTTTTCCAGGAAATTGAACAAGGCCCAGAGCGACTCATCCTGGTGGGGCTAGGTTCTGAAAAGGAATACGGACCTGAAAAGCTTCGGTCAGCCTCAGCCAGGGCCGCCCAGGCCGTGCGCGATTTCAATCTCAAAAAGGCGGCTATATTATTGCCTTCAAAACGGAAGAAACTGGAAAGCCCGGCAGAACTGGCTGAAATGACAGCCTTAGGCCTTCGCCTCGGTCTTTATCGCTATGATGAGTTAAAAACACGGGATAAGGGCAATGCTAAATCTCTACAACGGATGACCTTAATATCCGCGGAAAAAATCGGAAGAAGCGCCCCTGCCGCCGCTTTGAAAAGAGCGGAGGCTGCTGCTGAGGCAATATGCTACGCTCGCGACCTGGTGAATCGCCCCTCCAATCTGCTCAAACCGGAAGATCTGGCCGGGGAAGCTCGTAAACTGGCCAAAGCCAACGGCCTTAAAATCAAGGTTATCAGTCAGGATGAAGCTAAACGCCGGAAAATGGGCGCCTTTCTGGCCGTGGCTCAAGGCAGCGAATCACCCGGCCGAATCATCGTTCTTCAATACAACGGGGCCGGAAGCCGCACCAGACCTGTGGCACTGCTTGGCAAGGCTATCACCTTTGACAGCGGGGGTATCAACCTCAAACCATCGACCGGCTTAAAAGACATGAAGACCGATATGGCAGGCGGCGCTGTGGTAATGGCCGTGATGGCCGCCGCAGCCCAACTTAAACTCAAGGTCAATCTGGTCGGGATCGTACCGGCGGCGGAGAATATGCTCTCCGGTAAAGCCTCCCGGCCCGGTGACGTCATTACTTCCATGTCAGGCCTGAACGTGGAAATAACAAACACGGATGCTGAGGGCCGGATGGTCCTGGCGGATGGGCTGACCCTGGCCAAAGTCTATAAACCAAAAGCTATCATTGATTTAGCCACACTGACCGGAGCCTGCTCGATAGCGCTGGGAGACAAGATAGCCGGGTTGATGGGCACGGGCGAGGATCTGGTGGAAAAGCTCAAGGAGGCCGGGGAAAGAAGCGGCGACAGAGTCTGGGAGCTTCCTTTATATGAAGATTACTTTTCATCCCTTAAAAGCGAGGTCGCTGATTTTAACAACGCCGGCGGCAGAGCGGCTGGGACCATTATAGGCGGACTCTTCCTGAAACAGTTTGTGCCGAAAATCCCCTGGGCTCACCTGGACATCGCTGGAACCGCCCGGGCTGAAAAAGGCACCCCTGACACTCCTGCCGGCGGAACCGGCTTTGGCGTCAACCTGCTTCTTCACTTCCTTACGCTGAAAGGGTGATACTCAGTCATCGTTATACGTTAACAGGCTGTTAGAAAAGTTATCCATAACGGAAGCCGACTTGAGCAAATTTCTATTGAGGCGTTGACAGCATAAGAAAATTAAAACTATCAGAAGATTTAAAGAGCGAATGAGACCTCTGCAAAACCAGTAATTTTGTTGAAATCGCGGAAGGTGAAAAATTAACCCGCAGGAATTTTACTAATATTTCGGGGACTTAAAATTGAGCCTGACAAAGAGGTCAGCTAAAGGACGAAGTTTTGCAGAGGTCTCGAATTATCTTATTGATCACCGGCCTAGTTTAGATCATAATAACCGGTGAAAGGACTTGAAAATGGAACTAATTGACGGGATTGAAACCAAGGAATTGAGGGTTATCCCGGATGAACGCGGCAGGTTGATGGAAATGCTCCGGGCTGATGACCCGATTTTTGAGAAATTTGGCCAGGTCTACCTCTCAACCACCTATCCGGGCGTTGTGAAGGGCTGGCATTCACATAAACTTCAGAGCGATTATGTCATCTGTGTGCGCGGCATGATCAAGCTCGTTATTCACGACCCTCGTGACGATTCTCCTACTAGGGGGATGGTCAATGAATTTTTCATTGGCGAGCACAATCCAATGCTGATCAAGATCCCACCGGGACTTCATCATGGCTGGAAATGTATTAGCGAGACGGAAGCGTATATCATCAACGTTCCAACCATGGTTTACAATTACGAGAATCCTGACGAATATCGTATAGATCCACACGAAAACGACATCCCCTATGACTGGACGTCCAGGGACGGGTAAGCCCCCGGAGGCAGATGAAAAGTTTCTTGTTTTGATCCGGGGGGCACTCGGCGATGTTCTTCTGGCCCTGCCATTCATAGCGGCCTTGCCGGCCCACTTCAAAGTCCAAGCCCTTACTCTTGTTGGAAGACGCGCCAATCTTGAACTTCTGATCAACCAGCCGTTTGTCTCGGCGATAATGGATCATGATCAGGCTGCCTGGGCCGGTCTTTATCAAGACCCGCCTAAAATTTCGACTCACCTGTCCCGGTTATTTCTTTCCCACAAAGGAGCGGTGGTACTGACGAAAAATATCGCTGACCCAGCGCTATCCGGCTTAAAACAATCGGGCTTGCCAATGACTCTGGCTGTCCCTTCGCATCCGCCTGAAGGGGGCGGGATGCATTTGACCGATCACATGTTCGCCGCATCAGGCATCAAGCCACTACCAGAACCAACTTTAATTAAACCTACTGCTGAAGCCATGAATCAGGCCCTGTCCTTTCTCGAAGCTGAGAGGCTGGATCGTGCTTCCTGGATAGCACTGCACCCTGGCAGCGGCGGGCGTAAAAAAAACTGGCCCCTGGATCAGTGGTTTGAACTGGCCAGGGGACTTTCTAAAAAGTCAGGGCTTAATATTCTTTTTATCCAGGGCCCCGCTGAAAGCGGTTTGGGGAAAATTATAAAAGATGAAATGGCCCCTCGTAAAGTTTTCCTGGCTCAGGAACTGACGCTGCCCGTTCTGGCCGCCTTGCTGAACCTTGGCCGGTGTTATATCGGTCATGACAGCGGTGTGACTCATCTGTCCGCGAAGTTGGGGCTGCCAACCATCGCGATATTCGGGCCGACCGATCCGGCCTGCTGGGCCCCAAGAGGCCCCAGGGTCACAATCCTATCTCCCCCCAGAGGGCCAGACGTCTCGCAAGACTGGAATTGGCTGCAACCTCAGCAGGTCATTCAGGCCGCGCTGAAGCTCCTGGAGCGATTCCCATAAATATTTTCCTTTCGATCGTGAGATTTGACTCAATGTTCAAAAAAACCGAAGGTGACGATTGAGAAGGGAATCGCCCGGATGTTTTGAGACCGCTGCAAATAAAAAGGCCCTAAAAGTCAGGGCCTGAAAGAAAAAAATATCAGATTGGTTTTATGTGACTAATATCTGCCGGATCTCCTGTTGCGCCTGGCCATGGCCTTTCGAATGCGGCGCAGGGATTCTCGTTCTTTACGCTTGCGTTTTTCGCTGGGTTTCTCATAAGCTCTTTTGGTTTTAAGCTGTTTGAGCAAACCGTCTCGCGCGATTTTGCGTTTCAGAACCTTTAAAGCATGCTCGACATCATTGTCCTTGACAAAGATCTGAATGCCAGATTTACCCTTCAAAGACTATCACCTACCAATCTTCAATAAAATATGGACAATAAAGTCCCCGCTGCGGGCATATCCATTTGGGTTTCTCAAAATTTTGCTGATTCAACCCATTTTAGTCTGATTAGATATTGGGGCCCGACAGCTGTGAATAATCGGAGAACCTAACTTAATTTATATTAAATGTCAAGACAGATTTTATTTTCCAGAAAAAATCTGACCGAAATATTATTTTTCCTAGCTCTGAAGGCCACAACCTGCATCTTCCGCTCTTCATGTTCAGCTTCTTTGAAAAGGCGGTCAGGTCCCTTGAGATTTTTTAACAAAGTATTCAATACTTAAACCTTGAACCAGCACTGAAAAGACCACCACGGCATATGTCATGGTCAAAATGATTTCTCGCTCGGGCCCGGCCGGTAAACTCAAAGCCAGAGCCACTGAAATGCTGCCGCGCAAACCTCCCCAGGTCATGATTTTGACTGAGTGAGGGCTGAACTCTCGCCGGAGCCTCAACAGACTGACCGGAGCCCCGATGGAAACAAACCTGGCTGACAGAACGATCAGTATCGAGAGGAATCCGGCTAAAATGTACAAACCGGACAGGGTCAAGACCAGCACCTCTAACCCGATCAGGACAAAAAGCATGGCATTTAAAATCTCATCCATCAGCTCCCAAAAAGTATCGAGATGTTCCCTGGTTTTATCAGACATGGCGAACTTGCGTCCCTGATTGCCGATAAGAAGGCCCGCAGTCACGATGGCCAGCGGCCCGGAGGTGTGCATGGCCAGAGCCAACGCGTACCCGCCTGTGGTCACCGCCAGGGTCACCAGTATTTCCACCTGATAATTATCAACGCTTTTTAAGAAATAATAGGCCAGAAGGCCCAGCAAAAAACCATAAATGAGGCCGCCTGCACCTTCTTCCAAGAAAAAGAACGCAATCTCACTAAAACTCACCTCATGCTCACCGGTCGCGATCCCGAGCAAAACGATAAATACGACCACGCCGATGCCGTCATTGAACAGGGATTCGCCGGTAATTTTGGTCTCCAGGCTTTTAGGGGCATTGGCTTTTCTGAGGATTCCCAGCACGGAAATCGGGTCTGTCGGTGATATCAGCGCACCGAAGACCAGGCAATAAATCAATGGGACATTGAGGGTTAAAACCTTTAAGAGCAGGTAGGAAACGATTCCCACGATAAAAGTGGAACAGACAGTTCCAGCCGTAGCGAAAATACCGATCTCCCACTTTTTTTCCAGGAGATCGTTTATATTTACGTGCAGTGACCCGGCAAATAACAGAAAGCTGAGCAGACCTCCCAGGAGAACCTTATTAAAGTCGATGCTTTGGACAAAGACACGGGCCTGATCCTCGATTTGGAAACCAAGTCGGCCAGAGATGATCAAACCCAGTGAGAGCAGGATGCTCATGAACATAAGGCCGATAGTGGTCGGCATCTTCAGGTAGCGATGATTGATATAGCTGAATAACGCGGACAGGGTAATCAGAATAGAAATAATTGAAAAGAGTCCCATGTTTTTATGCTCCGAAAGGAGATGCTATTCATCAAGTGAATAATAAAAGAGCTGACCGTGTCAAGCGGCAAAATTACAAACCGTTACGTATCCTTTATAAATATTTTTTAGCACCATTCTTTAAAAAAGAATACTCTATTTTTTCCGAGACCGGCAAGCTGATTAACCGGTCTGCCTGAGCGCAGGCGCACATTGCTTAATATCACTGGGTTATCTAAAAATTCTCTAACCTAAATTCATTGAAAATTATTTTCAAAGACCCTAATAGTCTATTTTTCTCAGCCTGTTACAGTTTCGCTGTCCTTGACATTCAGCTTATTTTCTAACTTACTTCCATTTGTCCTTTTTAACCTTAATATTTGTTAGATTTTTCACAAAAATACTTGCAGTTCGGGGAATATATATGCTATGTAAAGAGCGATTTTGAAATCAAGGAGCTCACGATTCCAATAAGGAGGGTTACCCTGTGGACGAAGAAAGAGACGTGATGGAGGTCGATGTTCTTTTTGTGGGTGGCGGCGTCGCCTGTTTGAGCGGCGCGTTGCACTTCGCAAATCTGGTCAAAGAACACAATGAAAAAGTAGAACAAGGAGGCGAAGGTGAAAAGCTAGATGAAATTATGATCGCCGTCCTTGAGAAAGGCGCTTATGTCGGAGCGCACTCTATTTCCGGGGCCGTTATGGATCCAACCGCCCTTAAAGAGCTTGTTCCGGATTTTATCGATAAAGGCGCTCCCCTAGAGGGCGAGGTAAAAAAAGAAAAGGTCTGCTTGTTGACCAAAAAAGGTAAGATCACATCGCCAATCACCCCTCCACCTTTGAACAATCATGGCAATTATGTCATTTCTCTTTCCAGGTTCACCGAATGGCTGGGGCAAATGGTCGAGGAGGCCGGTGTGGATATATTTCCCGGTTTCGCTGGCACTGAAGTGTTGTACGACGGTGATAAAATCATCGGAGTGAGAACCGGTGACAAAGGCATTGACGCGGATGGGAACAAAAAGGAAAATTATGAACCCGGTATTGATCTGCAGGCCAAGGTAACGATTTTTGGAGAAGGTTCAAGAGGCAGCCTGACCAAAACGTTGATTGAAAAACATAACCTCGACCAGGGCAAGAATGCTCCGGGTTTCGTCATCGGCGTCAAGGAAATATGGGAGGTCCCGGAAGGAAGAATTGAACCGGGAATGGTTTACCATACCATGGGATATCCCCTTAAGAGCGACACATACGGCGGCGGATTCGTTTATGGCATGAAAAACAACCAGGTCTCCGTGGGATTGTTAACCGGCCTGGACTATCACGATCCGCATTTAGATCCTCATACTGAATTCCAGAAATTCAAACTTCACCCTGTAGTAGCTGATATTCTAAAAGACGGAAAGATGGTTCAATACGGAGCCAAAACAGCCCCTGTCGGCGGATATTTCTCCGTTCCCAAGCTTTATGCTAATGGCGGCCTCCTGGTTGGGGATTCAGCGAACCTCTTCATTAGCCAGAAGCTCAAGGGTATACATGTGGCCATGAAATCAGGGATGCTGGCGGCCGAAGCGGCCTTCAGCGCCCTGCTGAAAAATGATTTTTCGGAATCTGCTCTTAAAGAGTATGAAACATCTGTATATAAAAGTTTCATTGGTAAAGAGCTGAAGAAGGTAAGGAACTTTCACCAGACCTTCCAGTCCGGACTGTATATCGCGCTGATTAGGGCAGGGTTCCAGTATGTCCTCGGCGGTAGAGTCCTGAAAGACCGTCTGCCTACCGAGCCCGATTATGTGCATCTTAAAAAGGTGAATGAAGTTTATAGCACAAATTCTCCCACGGATGAACAGAAAGGGATTATAAAGTTCGATGGGGATCGCACCTATGACAAGGAAACCGACGTCTATTATTCTGGCGCGACCCATGAAGAACAACAACCTGCGCACCTCAAGATCGCGGACCTCGAAATCTGCTACACCAAATGCACGGAAGAATATCAAAATCCTTGTCTGAGATTCTGCCCGGCTAATGTTTATGAGATGGAAGTAAATGAGGACACGGGTGAACGCGTGATGAAACTCAATTTTTCCAACTGTGTGCATTGCAAAACCTGTGACATTAAAGACCCTTATGAAATGATAACTTGGACCGCACCCGAGGGCGGCGGCGGCCCAAAATACACCATGGTTTAAACCAAACCTTATTTAAGGGGTTCCTGATTTTTTATTTGCATTCAAGAATAACTTCTTGTATAGGTTTCGATTTGGAAGGAACCCCTTTAACAGGGTGAATATAGCTGGAAACATAATTAAATTTGTATTTACTGCGAAGAAGCTCCGCCCGATCCAGATGGAGTTCGTTAACTCTGGCTGGATAAATTAACAGACATATTGATTGTGTGGTAACTCCACTCAGAGCAAGGGGGGAGTTTGTTGTATATCCAATTAGCTTAGGAGGATGAGCATGGCAAACACAGAGACCCAAAGTATCTTGGTTGTCGGCGGTGGTATGAGCGGGCTCACTACTGCCATAGAAGCGGCAGAAGCGGGCTATGACACTTATATAGTGGAAAAAAACCCATATCTTGGAGGCAGGGTGGCCCAGCTTCATAACTACTTTCCAAAATTGTGCCCGCCGTATTGCGGCCTGGAAATCAATTTTCGACGTATCAAACAAAATCCCAAAATACGCTTTTTTACGATGGCCGAAGTGGAGAGCATTTCCGGCGAGGAAGGAAATTTCGACGTCAAAATTCGTCTGAACCCACGCTATGTCAATGAGAAATGCACCGGCTGCGGCGAGTGCGCCAAGGCCTGTACCATGGAGATTGAAAACCAGTTCAACTATGGCATGGACAAAATCAAGGCCGCCTATATGCCGCATGCCATGGCCTTCCCGATGCGTTACGTCATTGACCCGGCGCTGGTTAAAAGCGATGAGGCGCAAAAGGTGAAGGATGCGTGTCCATATGACGCTGTCGATCTGGACATGGAACCAAAGACCATGGATTTGAAGGTTGGCGCTGTTGTCTGGGCTACCGGATGGCATCCTTACGACGCTGCCAAACTGGACACTTATGGCTTTAACGAGTTTCCAAACGTGATTACCAACGTCATGATGGACAGGCTGGCGGCTCTAAGCGGTCCTACTGAAGGCAAAATTATTCGTCCATCCGACGGCAAGGCTCCGGAGACTATCGGATTCATCCAGTGCGCGGGTTCTCGAGACGAAAATCATCTGCCTTACTGTTCGGGCATCTGCTGTCTGGCGTCTATGAAACAGGCCACTTATGTGCGTGAACAATATCCTGACGCGAAAATCTACATCTTCTATATTGACATCCGCGCTACCGACCGTCTGGAAGAATTTTATTACAAGATCAAGCAGGATGAAAACATAGAGTTTTTCAAAGGGAAAGTGGCCAAGATCACTGAGGATGAATCAACCAAGGGCCTTATTTTAAAGGTTGAGGATACAACCTCAGAGGAGCTGCGAGAAGTCCCGGTGGACATGGCAGTCTTGGCAACAGGAATGCAGCCTAACACGGCGGAAACCCCTATACCGGTTCAGGTCCCCTATGACGATTACGGGTTCGTGGCCTCATTGGACGCCGCACCGGGGATATATGCCGCGGGCTGTATAAGAACCCCGAACAACGTTTCGGAAGTGGTTCAGGATGGTACAGCAGCGGCCCTTAAAGCCATTCAATCTATAGCGAGGAGGTAGCCTGATGGAACACAAGGTTGCAGTTTATATTTGTACGGGATGCGGCATTGGAGATGCCCTTGACATAGAAGAACTTGGCAAGGTGGCAACCAGCGAAAACAGCGTTCCCATTTGTAAAACCCATCCGAACCTGTGCAGTCAGGAGGGAGTGGAACTTATAAAGAGCGATATCGCCGGCGAGGGAGCCAACACCTTGGCCATCGCCGCCTGTTCTCCAAGAGTGATGTACGACGCGTTTGATTTTGAAAACTGTATCGTGGATCGAGTCAATATCAGAGAGCAGGTCGTTTGGTGTCAGAAGCCCAATGACGAAGACACCCAGATGATGGCGGAGGACTATCTTCGGATGAGCTTGGCCAAAGTCGAAAAAATGGAACTCCCTGAGCCTTACCAGCCTGAACAGGAAGTTTCCAAGAACATCCTTGTGGTCGGCGGCGGCTTGAGCGGAATGACATCGGCCCTGGAAGGCGCGAAAGCTGGTTACTCGGTAGTCCTGGTTGAAAAAGAAGCTCAATTGGGCGGTTTTCAGAACAACGTCAAACAGAAGGTGACATTCCCTTATAAGGACGTTCAAGACAATGATATAGATAATTTGATCGCAGCCGTGACCGGCCACGATAAAATCGCGGTCTATACTGGCGCAAACATAGAAAAAACATCGGGCGCTCCCGGTTTGTTTGATGTCTCTATCAAAGCCAATGGTTCCACTGTTGACCATAAGGTAGGGGCCATCGTCCTGGCGGCCGGCTGGAAGCCTTATGATCCCACCAAACTCGATGAAAAACTGGCCTTCGGCGCTTCCGATAACGTGATCACCAATGCCATGTTTGAAGAGATGTTTAAAGAAGAGAAGATCGCGCGCCCCAGCGATAAGCAAGACGTGAAAAACGCGGCCTTCCTACAGTGTGCCGGTCAGAGGGACCCGAATCACCTGCCTTACTGTTCATCCATCTGCTGTCTTACCGCCTTAAGGCAAGCCTGCCAGGTAAAGGCTCAAAACCCGGATGCCAATGTATACGTGGTCTATAAAGAGTTGCGAACTCCCGGCCAGGCCGAGGATTTCTACCGAAAAGCGCAGGAAGACGGCATAACGTTTATCCGCTGCCAGGATCCTGAAGTGAAGGCCAGCGGAAACCAGTTGACCGTTGAAGCTGACGATGAACTTTTAGGAGAAAAGGTTGTTCTGGAAGACCTGGACATGGTAGTGCTCGCTACCGGTATGGTCCCGGTTACGGCGTTTGGCCCGGATTTCTCAATGGAAGAAACAGAGGAAGGAGAGGAAGAAAAAAAGAAAGAGGAAGAGGAAGAAGATATTATCGCTGACATTATCAGACGGTCGGACATCCTCAACCTGGAATATCGTCAAGGCCCGGAACTTCCGGCCTTGCGAAACGATTTTCCTGATTCACATTTCATCTGCTTTCCCTATGAAACAAGACGAACCGGAATCTATGCCGCCGGCTGTGTACGCCGTCCCATGAGCACCGCGACGGCCATGGAAGATGCCACAGGGGCGATAATGAAGGCCATTCAGTGCGTCGAACTCACCTCTCGCGGCGCGGCCGTGCATCCTCGTGTCGGGGACCTTTCCTTTCCAGAACTCTTTATGCAGCGGTGCACCCAGTGTAAACGATGCACCATGGAGTGTCCCTTCGGCGCTTACAATGAGGACGAGAAAGCTAACCCGCTGCCTAACCCGACTCGCTGCCGGCGCTGCGGTATATGCATGGGTTCCTGCCCCGAGCGGATCATCTCCTTCAAGAACTACTCCGTGGATATGATCGGTTCCATGATTAAAGCCATCGAGGTTCCGGAAGAGGATGAGGAAAAACCGCGCGTCTTAATGCTGGTGTGTGAAAACGACGCCTACCCGGCCCTGGATATGACCGGCCTCAAAAGAATGGAACTCTCTCCATATATTCGAGTCATCCCTCTCAGGTGTCTGGGCTCGATTAACTTGGTTTGGATCGCAGACGCTTTATCCAAGGGAATCGACGGCATCATTCTTTTCGGCTGCCGTCCCGGTGATGACTACCAGTGTCACTTCATCACCGGCAGTGAACTGGCACAGTACAGATTGGCCAAGATCGCTGAAACCCTTGACCGTCTGGTGCTCGAATCCGAGCGTGTGCGAGTCGAGGAGATCGCCATAATCGATTGGGAGCGAATTCCGGAGATTGTGGAAGAATTCATGGAAACAATAGAAGAAGTTGGCCCCAACCCATACAAGGGATGGTAAGACAAGGCCGCCAATCGTGAACTTTGAAGAATGCGGAGGTTTTAACTTTCGTGGTGAACATATTAGCCATAACAGAGGAAAATTATAAACTCTCTCTGGAGGTAGGAGGATGAGTGTTAAAGTTGATCCTAATTTGATGAAGGATCTTAAAGAATTTGGTTTGACAGATGCCAATAAATGCTTTCACTGTGGAAATTGTACGGCGGTCTGCCCGCTTTCCACGCCGGAAAATCCTTTTCCGAGAAAACTGGTAAAGTACGCGCAAATGGGTCTCAAGGACAAGATTTTACAGAGTCCTGAGCCTTGGCTCTGTTACTATTGCGGTGACTGTTCCGATACATGCCCCAGGGGCGCTGATCCTGGAGAGACAATGATGGTCATGCGGCGCTACCTGACTTCACTTTATGACTGGACAGGTTTCTCCCGTAAATTTTACACATCTGAGAAATTTGAGATTATCGCTGTGGTTGTCCTGGGCCTTCTTGTCGCTTTAGGCTTATGGATTTTCCATGCCGACAGCCCCAATATGGAGCACGCCTATATCAACTCAGTCTGGCCCGTTGAGTCGATGGAAATCGCGGATCTGATCATGGGAGGCGTTCTCGCGATACTGCTCTTGAGCAACACCGCCCGCTGTTTTCTTTTTGTACTGGGGGATTTAAAATCAAAAATTCCTATTAAACACTATATCGCTGAAGCCAAGGAGTTGGTTATCCATCTCTTTACTCAAAAACAGTTCAGTGAATGTACTGACAGGATGCAGTGGATTGTACATCTCCTGATTATGACCGGTTACAGTACGGTTTTTCTTATGGTTGTTGTCTTCCTGGCAGGAGGCCTTGACATCATCGGCCTTTCATGGGAAAAAATCCGGTTCCAGCGAGACGTGATTTATCCGATCTGGCATCCCATGCGTCTGTTGGGGTACTACGCGACTGCCGCCATCCTTTATGGCACAACTTACGCCATTATCGGACGAATCAAGAAATCCAAGGCTCCCTATAAGAATTCTCATGGAACTGACTGGATGTTCTTGATTCTCTTGCAGCTCACAACGTTGACCGGTATTTTTATACATTTTACAAGACTTCTGGATTGGCCCCTGACGACCTACGTGCTTTATGCGATTCATCTGGGGGTGGCCGTGCCCATGCTGGTTCTGGAAGTGCCTTTTGCTAAATGGGCCCACCTGGCATACCGTCCGGTTGTCCTTTACCTGACAAAAGTCAAGGAGAGGTACGCGCGAGAACAGCAGGCCATCGCGTCTTAGACGATGACCGAGTTGCGTTGGTTATTTTTATAGATTAAAAATACATCCTGATTAAAAACCCGCAAAGGATTGTCTTTGCGGGTTTTTTTTATTGCTTTCTCCGGTCCCGCCCAATGACCGGCATTCAAATTAAACGAAAAAATAAATAAGGGTATTTTTCATAGCTGTCATATTCAATCGCATTGCAAGACAAATTTGAGGCAAATTTGAGACTTCTGCAAAACTTCGTCCTTTAGCCGAACTCATGAGCATCGCTTTGCTGACGCTGCAGCGGCATATGTCAGGTTCAAATTTAAGTCCTTGAAATATTGGCAATATTCCTGCGGGTTAAATTTTCGCCTTTCGCGATTTCAACAAAATTACTGGTTTCGCAGAGGTCTCGTTCAATTAAAAACCGGGCTCGCCAACGGCGAGCCCGGTTTGGGTTTTATAGTTTATAAAGATAAACCTTAGTCGATCAGTTGCTTGACCGGAACTTTCTTCATTTCCCAGGAGTCATTCTTGGGATCATAAACACAGTTAGCGAAAGCCAGCCAATTTTCCTGGTCCATCTTTGGCATGTCTGTCCGGAAGTAGTAACCCGGCCATCTGGTCTCCTCACGGAACAGCAGGGTCCGCAGGTGAGCTTCAGCCTGCCACATGCGGTGCATGTTTTCCCAGCAGCGTTCCAACTCATACAGTGAGTTGGCGCCCAGTTTTTTGGAGTCCTCATGCAAGAAAACCATGAGCTCCAAACCGCGTTCGAGCAGATCTTTACTGGTCTTGAACGCTGAGGAAACACCGCCAGCATACTCGTCCATGATCTTCTGCAGACGGAACATGAACTGTTGGGGTTTGATGTAATTGGGGTTAATATCCGGATCGGTGGTTAAACCACAATGCTCTTCAAACACTTTCAATGGCTTGAGCACCTTCTCTGTTGCGGCATCCACATCGGCCTGATTTACTTCTGGCAGGCTGTTGTTGGCCATGATCCACTTGACGGCCTGCTTGCCAGCGTAGCGGCCCTCGGAGTTGGAACCGGAAGAGAACTTGTGGCTTGAGGCGCCGGAAGCGTCACCAGCCGCGAAGAGGCCCGTGACCGTGGTCATGTTGCCGACGTCTTCCCAGAACCATTCATCAGGTATCTCGCCCTTGCCCTTGAGATCCGGTGGGCCGGATACCCAGGCGCCGGAAGCGCCGGAGTGGGAGCCGATGAAGTAAGGCTCACAAGCCATGATCTCAGAGTGTTCAACATCAGGCGAGATGTTCTGAGCGGCCCAAAGAATAGCCTGGCTGATGGTCATATCCAGGAAGTCTTCCCAAGCCTCGGAATCCAACTCTTTCATCTTCTTCTTGAAAGCCTTCTTGTCATCCTTGTATTCCTCGGCCAGGTTGGCGATGGCCTCATGGGTTTCCATATACAGGGGCCCCAACCCGTCGTTTACGTCTAGCAGACCGGCATGGTTACGCAGGTTGGCTGGCAGAGGTTTGGTGCTGGCATAGGGTTCCCAATCGGCCAGATCATCTCTGCGATTTACCATGTAGTCGCCGCCGCCGGCAGAAATAGCCTTGGATTTGAACAGCAGGAACCACGCGCCGACCGGACCATAAGCGTCCTTGAACCTGATTGGAATGAAGCGAACTTCCTGACAGGTCATCTCTGCGCCAGCCTGGACGGTGAAGTAGGTTGAGGAACCACTGTTAAACGGAGCATACCAGGAACGGCCCAAACCTTCACCTGTGGAGCGAGGTTTGAAGACATGGACAGCACCGCCCATGGCACAGATAACGGCCTTGGCCTTGAATATGTAAAATTTATTCTCACGGGTTGAGAAACCCACAGCGCCGGCAATACGGGAACCATCAGCGCTCATCAGCGGATGAGCGATGAAAACGCGCTCATAAATTTCGCCGCCCGCTTCAGCCATGGCGTTTTTGGCCGCTTCAGCCACGATGACCTTGTATGACTCACCGTTGATCATGATCTGCCAGCGACCCTCATTTACATAGTTGCCTTCCTCGTCCGTCCAAATGGGCAGTCCCCATTTCTCAAAGAGGTGAACGGTGGAATCAACATGACGAGCGATATTATATACCAGGTCCTCACGGCAGATACCCATCAGGTCCTGACGTACGTAATGGACATAATCCTCGATGGTATTTACGCCCTTGCCATAGTTGACGTACTGGTTGATGGCCGAGAGACCCATAGCCACAGCGCCGGAACGATCAAAAGCCGCCTTGTCGACCAAGACTACCTTCAGTCCATTTTTTTTCGCCCAGTAGGCTGATTCTACAGCCGCACCGGCCGCCGTCATTCCGCCACCGACAATAAGAAGATCGGTTGTTACTTCTACAGTTTCAAAATCCATAATCTATCCTCCTACAGCTGGGGAAGTATGTCCGCGCCCGTGGAAGCAGGTTCGGTCATCAGGTTAACGCTATTCAGATCCCCATCGCCTTCATCGTAACCGCCCAGAGGTTGGGCTGTCCCTTCGGGTGTAGTCCGGATGGGGAACTTAAATCGTTTAAGCGACCCATTTCGGAACTTGACCGTCCACATAATATCCTCGGACCCACGAAGAGGCACAACGCTTGCACCCATTGGCACAAAGTCAGCGTAACCCCTCACGTCTACAGCCTGCTGAGGGCATATCTTTACGCAATTATAGCACTCCCAGCACATGGAAGGATCGCGGTTATAAGCAAAAGGCTTTTCTGGATTTGTTTCTGCATCCAGAACCATCAGATCATTGGGGCAGATATGCATACATGCAGTTAAATCCTGTCCCTTGCAGCCATCGCACTTCTCAACAATTACAAAGCTTGGCATCTATTTCCTCCTGTTTTAATATTCAACCTATTTGAACGTAAATCATACCGAAATGTCATTTCAAGCATTCTATATTTTCCGCCTAAACACCTCCTTAGTAATTATTAATTTTCATCAACCGAAGGTTGATCCTTTCAAGGGTTGTCCCTTTAGAATCGAAAAATTCCCTATGCAGTTATTCGCCCTGGAGGGATCTTTCAAGCGAAAGTTAATCCAGATTTGTTATTAAATAAAAAGGCAGTTGTAAGCTACGCTTTGGTCTTTGATAAAGCCGATTACTTTTGCCTCACCTTTACAAGAGAAAACCCCTTGTGCATTTTTGGACAATCTAACTTAGGCTTTGCTGGCTGTCAAGAAAAATTTGGGCTGAATTCCTTCTAATCCAGAATCATCATTAAAAATGTTCATCTCAGATCGCTTTTCGTTCTAAGCTGCCGGATTCCTCGAATGTTCGGGTTATTTTTTCTCCCGGGGTTGGTTATTATTGCCAAAGGCGCTCTAACCTGATTAAAAAGCTGTCCTGCTGCCAGCGAACGAAGAAAAATTCAAACCTGTGACGCCTGGTATTTTTCAATAAACAGCCATGGCTGGCAATAGAGAATCGCCTTTGTTTTCCATCGGATATTAAATTTGCTTTATAATCATGATTTTGGTAAACTTACCCAATTTCAAGCTTATCTTGGATTGTATATGCCACACAGTTTAAATGTAAATAAAAATTAACAACTTAGATTTTGGGAAAGGCCTAGCGCTTTAGCCACTGCTTGGCACAATTTTTTTACGAAGTGAAACTATGGGATATAGGATGAATGCTGACAAGAGATATTGGACCTTTGGTGTTGTGTGTCTTTTTTTAATTTTTTCTTTTGTTTATCCAGCGTATGCTGAAGGTGTGGCCCATACTTCTGCGGAGGTTGCCAACGGGCATGCCTGGTGGTTTTGGCCTCTTCTCCTTTTGGTAGTCACTTTTGCCATGGGTATTTTTGCCGTCCTTGGAGGGGTTGGCGGGGGTGTCCTCTTTGTTCCAATTATTAGTGGATTTTTCCCTTTTCATCTAGATTTTGTCAGGGGTACCGGCCTTCTGGTGGCCCTATCGGGCGCACTGGCGGCAGGCCCGGGCTTGCTCAAATTGAACCTGGCCAGTCTGAGGCTGGCCATTCCGGTAGCGCTCATCGCCTCCACTTTTGCCATTATCGGGGCCATGATAGGTTTGGCCCTTCCTACCAACATAGTCCAGATCTGCCTTGGAGCCACAATCATCGGTATTTGTTTCCTCATGGTTCTGGCCAAGAAGTCTGAACATCCGGATGTGCCTAAAGCTGACAGGCTTTCATCGGTCCTGCGTATTTATGGCGTTTATCAGGAAATCAGCACCAGGCAGGTCGTTGACTGGAAAATCCACCGCACGCCTTTGGGTTTGTGCTTATTTATCGTCATCGGAATTATGGCCGGTATGTTCGGACTTGGGGCCGGTTGGGCCAACGTCCCGGTGCTCAATCTCGTGATGGGAGCTCCCTTGAAGATCAGCGTAGCCACGAGCAAGTTTCTTTTGTCCATCACCGATACTTCCGCTGCCTGGATTTACATAAACAAGGGATGTGTTATTCCTATGATGGTGGTCCCGTCCTTAGTTGGTATCATGCTGGGATCTTTTGTGGGGGTTCGCCTGCTGGTGATTACCAAACCAACAGTGATCCGCTGGTTAGTGATTGCCATGCTCGCTTTTTCAGGGATCAGGGCCCTGCTCAAAGGATTTGGTATTTAAGCCCGGATTGAAGTTGGAGGAAGGATAATGTCAGGCAATCTTGAAAACGCATTGAAAGTAGGACCGGAGCAGGCCCGTTATGCCAGTATCCTGGAAAAAGGAATGTACCTCGGGCTGGTGTTGCTTCTTCTTACCTTTCTGGTTTATGCCTTGGGCGTAATAAAGCCTTATATCCCCATCGGTGAAATCTCACGATACTGGGGTTTGAACGTTCATGATTATCTTCAACAAGCCAACATCGAGGACGGCTGGGGTTGGCTCAGGATGCTCCGGTATGGGGACTTCCTCAATTTTATTGGGATTACTGTCCTGGCCGGTGTCTCCATCATCTGTTATTTAGCCATTGTGCCGCTTTTATTTAAGAATAATGATAAAATATATGTTGTCCTTGCCCTGCTGGAAGTAGTGGCCCTTTCTCTCGCAGCCAGCGGAATTCTGACAGTGGGGCACTGATGATCGTTTAGGATCAATTATAAGGCCGTGTATGTCATTATTAATGAATGATAGGAAAAAAACGGGAAGCGGACCCGGTGGAAAAGAGCCGCCGGGGATTGGTCGGAGTTAGTATCAATTTCTTAGCCGAGCCCCGAATCGAACCCCCAGGATGGGCTAGGATATGTCAATACAGGGAAAACTGAAGCCGAAATTCTGGGATTATCAGGACGTGGCGGCAGGTCCGTTCAAACGCCTTTTCAATTTCCGCCGTATTTGGATGCTGGCCGTCCTGCTAACCACGGTGGTCACCCTGGTGCCGCTGATTTCCATAATTCTAATTGATTACAAAGTAACGCAGAACTCCATCGAATCCGAAATCCTCCTGCGCACGGCCCGTCTTGTTTCCAATACCAGACGGACGATCTCCTTCTTCCTGACTGAACGCAGGTCCGCTTTGAATTTCATGATCCAGGATTACACTCTTGAAGAGTTTAAAAATCCAGACCGACTAGCGTTAACTTTGGAAAACTTGAAAAAAGCATTCGGCGGGTACATCGACATCGGGCTAATAAACCCCCTGGGCATTCAGGAGGCCTACATAGGCCCTTACCAGCTAGAAGGCCAGGACTACAGCAACGAGTGGTGGTTCAAGGAAATCCTTTACCGTGACGTTTATATCAGCGATGTATTCATGGGGTTCCGGCAGGTGCCGCATTTGATCATCGCGGTCAGGCATACCCAGCCAGACAAATCATTTTACGTCCTTCGAGCCACGGTGGACACCAATAAGTTCGACCAGCTGCTTTCACACCTTGAGGTGGATGGGGAAGGAGATGCTTTCATTATCAATCACCAGGGAAAGCTCCAGACCCCGTCCCGCTACCACGGGAAGGTTTTTGAGACTCTCTCCTTGCCTGTTCCGAGTTACTCACCCAGAACTCAGGTGCTCGAAGGCAAAAATGCAAAGGGGAAAACGATTCTCATCGGTTATGCTTACATCAGCGAGACGCCTTTCATCCTGATGATCGTCAAGCAGAAGGACATACTCATGAAGCCCTGGTACCGAACCCGCCTTCAGCTTATCGGATTTCTGGCGGCTAGCGTTATCATCATCCTGATTGTGATCGTGGGCGTGTCCACCTATTTGGTGAGCAAGATACAGGAAGCGGATTACAAGCGCATTATCAGCCTGCACGAGGTGGAATACTCCAACAAGTTAGCCTCTATCGGACGCCTGGCCGCAGGCGTGGCCCACGAGATCAACAACCCCCTGGCCATCATCAACGAAAAAACCGGACTGATGAAAGACCGGCTCATCATCAAAAAGGATCAGATCGAATCCTCAACACTGATCGACTTTGCGGACTCTATCCTGGCCTCGGTCGAACGATGCGCGGCCATCACCAACCGGTTATTGGGTTTCGCACGGCACATTGACGTCAGTATTCGGCCTATCAACCTGAAGGAAGTCATCCACGAAACGATTGATTTTCAAGGCAAGGAGGCTGAGTACAGGTCCATCGAGGTCTCTGTGGATGTGCCGGACGACATCCCCCAGTTTGAAAGCGACCGCGGCAAGCTGCAGCAAATTTTCCTCAACCTTCTAAATAACGCCTTCGCCGCCTTGAGCGACGGCGGACATCTAAACATTACCGTCAGAAAGGAAAAAATGGACCTTGTTTCCATCACCTTTGCCGATGATGGATGCGGCATCCCGGCGGAGGATCTCGCTCGTGTCTTCGAACCTTTCTTTTCCACCAGAACGATGAAGGGCGGAACCGGTCTCGGCCTGTCCATTACATACGGCCTCGTTCAAGAAATCGGAGGTAATATCACCGTACAAAGCGAACTGGGAAAAGGCACGAGTTTTAACATCACTTTACCGCTTAAACCACCCAAAAGTTAGAGGTGAAAAAGATGCGGGTATTATTAGTGGATGATGAGGAAGAGTTGGTCTCTGCCTTGGCGGAGCGGTTGTCAATCAGGGGTATTGAGGCAGACTGGGTAACCTCAGGAGAGGACGCGCTGAAGCGCATACAAAGCAAGACCTACGACCTGGCCTTATTGGACGTGAAACTCCCCAGGATGAGCGGACTGAAACTGAAAAAACTTTTGCAAGAAAAAAATGCTGAGATGAAATTCATTTTTTTCACCGGGCACGGTTCAGAAAATAATTTCAAGATTGGATCAGCCGAAGCTGGCGCACAATACTACCTGGCGAAACCGGTCAATATCGATCTCCTCGTTCACAAAATGAATGAAATTTTTAATAAGTAAGGAGATATATCTTGAGCTGCCAGCATAAAAATAACAGTTGGGCGGGATTCCAATTTTTCGGGGAAATGTCCGCCTCTATCTCTCACGAGATCAAGAATGCCTTGGCCACTATCAACGAAACGGCTGGACTTTTGGAAGACCTGACACTTTTGTTGGAGAAAGGGAAACCCCTGGAGCCGGAACGTTTCAAAATTTTGGCTGGAAGGATCATGAAGCAGGTCCAGCGGGCTGATACAATCGTTAAAAACATGAACAGATTCGCCCACAGTACCGACGAACCTGTAAAGGACGTTGAACTTGGCGAAACCCTGGAACTCATGCTCACTCTTTCAGAGAGGTTCGCTTCCATGCGGGGTGTTAAATTGGAACCGAAGTCCCCTTTAGGCCCAATAGCGATCACGACCATTCCTTTTTTCTTGAACCATCTCCTCTGGTTGTGCGTGGATTTCGCAATGAACGCCGCCGGCCAAGGAAAGACCGTCGGCCTTTTGACCGAAGAAACAGAAAACGGCCCGCAGATCAGATTCACACGGCTCGAAGGCCTGGTTGGGGTCAGAACGGACGAGTTTCCGACTCAAAGGGAAAAGACCCTGCTCGATGCGCTCAAGGCTGAACTAAAAGTGAATACTGAGGCCGGGGAACTCATCCTGGTTTTGTCTGGAAATATCAGCCCTTGAATCCCGACCGCCTTATGGCCGTATATTATTTTGCCTATTTAGAGCTTAGGAGTAGGATCATGCCTGAAAAAGTTTTGCTTGTAGATGATGAAGAGGATTTCCTGGAAACTCTGGCCGAGAGGATGCAGGTCAGAGGTATGGAGGTATCAACAACCACTTCCGCCAGGGAAGCCCTTATAAAGACGGAGCAGGAATCGTACGACGCTATTGTCCTGGATCTTATGATGCCTGAAATGGATGGGCTAGAAGTCCTCAAGGCTATCAAGAAGAAGAACCCCGAAATGCAGATCATCCTGCTTACCGGTCACGCCACCGTGGAAAAAGGCATCGAGGCCATGAAACTCGGGGCCATGGACTTCATTGAAAAACCGGTCGAACTGGAGACTCTGACCGAAAAAATAAAAGAGGCTCAGGCCCAGAAACTGATTCTGGTGGAAAAGCAAACCGCTGATAAAATTAAAAAAATAATCCAGAGCAAGGCTTGGTAAAGTCTGCATTTACCGCCGACCGGCCATTAGGACGTTTGCCATAAATATTTTCCTTTTATTAAAGGTCTTTCATCGGATTTTCAAAGACTCTAAAGGCAGTAATAGTGCAGGCAACCGGGAGGATTTTTTGGTAATTGTCAAAGAGTTCCTCGTAAGTGTACAAACTCCATAGATAGATAAACCCTGTCTTCAATCGGAACGGGCATTTAACATTCACACCAGTCATCCTTCGTGACGCGGCCGAATAAGCACCCGGGTTTTATTGAAGTTGTTTGATAGGCTTAGGGTACTATGGAAAGAGGCTCCGGGTTAGATTTTTATCTTCCAGGGGTCTTTAGCTAAATTTTAATTGACGGTTCAAGAGGGGGAAACTCTATTTCGAGAACAGATTAGGATGACGCTTTCTCGGCCCTTATTTTTCCTTGCCTGAATCCTTCATGATCTCCCGGGCGGTATCGAAATCACCTGCTTCAGCAAATGTCGCGGCGGCCATACTCTTTTCAATCTTATTTTTATAAGCATAGGCCTTCTTCAGGGTTTCGACCAATTGTTCGAGATCCACCGGCTTCTGTAAGTAGGCGAAAGCACCTAATTTTTTGGCCTGGGCCTTATCTTTATCCGTGCCATGTCCGGTCAGGATAACTACTTGAACCAGGGGGTAGTGTTTTTTTATCCGGCGGAGGACTTCCAGCCCGTCGATGCCAGGCATTTTCAGATCCAGGACCATTACGTCCGGCACTTCATCTGAAACCTGCTTCATGGCCTGCTCGCCATCGAAGGCCATATCCGACTTCAACTCTCGAATCTCAAGCCGCTCCGAAAGGCTTTTTACAAACTCCTCTTCATCATCTACCAGGAGCACCTTAAAGTTTTCCATCAGTTTTGCTCCTCCCTGAAATCGGTTACCTTCCCCTCTTTTAATTCCCGAACCATTACCAAATGATACCAATCTGCTGGTGTTCGGAACATTGATGGCGCATCGACCGCATTTTCTCAGCCCGTATCAACCACACCGATCCATACCTTGGTCTCACCAAGGCCAACCGCCGAAAGAAAATCGTTAAGTCCGTTCGACTGACGAACAGGGACCATCACCGATTGGAGGGCTGGGTCATCTTTCAGAAACTGCCGAGCTATGTCAGGACAGTTAGCTTCGGCAAAAGTGACGGCGGTGAAAACTTTTTGAATCTTTTCAGTCCACCCGCTCATATTTATTCCTCATTATTATTAGGCCTGCGTCAGGAAATTGCCCGCCACAGTTGAACCGTCTTGCAACACCGGCGGCAACTAACCGGTTTCCCAAATCATTGTTTTTTCGCATGGATATTCACTTTCTCAGATTATAAATTTATCACCATCCCATGATTTCGTCAACTGAAAAAAATCAGGCGTGTATGCAGTTTTAAAACATGGGTAACGCTCCGAAGGTATATTTTATGATGAGGATATGCTAATCTTCATCGTACTCAACAGAGGTTACCCATAAAACGCAATTTACCAGAGAAGAGCAGATTAGGCGAAGATTAAATTGGTTTATCGAGGCCAGGGAACTAGGCAACGTCAGCCGAGCTTGTAAGAATTGTGGCATATCTCGTAAGACCTACTACAAGTGGTGGAACATCTATCAGGGCTCTGACGCCCATAAAGATAGCTTGGACTATAAAACACACCCGCTGAACGTATTGCCGACAAGACCGGTTGGAAAAATGTTTTGAAGATATTCAAAACTTGATCAAAAATAAGCCGAAGCGAGATGCTGGTCAAGGGCGAGCGAAGCGAGCGCCATTTACCCTTGACAAGAAAACCGAGCGAAGGCTATCTCTTTTACCTAACCTTCATGTTACCCATGTTTGAGATTACGACAAAAAATGAACAAAATTTATTCTTAAACGAAGATAAAAGTTGAAAGGATTTTTGTTATATTTCAGCTAAATCAATAAGAATGGTTTAAAATTCAATGCCTTTCCTGGCTTTGATTCCTTCCTGAAGGTAATGTTTTACCTGTTTGATTTCAGAGACCAGATCCGCCTTTTCGATAATATCAGGATGAGCATTTCGTCCGGTGAGAACTAATTCAACGTTTGGGGGCTTAACAGCCAAAAAATCGACAACTTCCTGAACTTCCAGCAGTGAGAAGCTCAGCGCCACGTTGATTTCATCAAGGATCACCACGTCGTATGCTTGACTAACCATTGTTTCCCGAGCTTCTTTCAGGGCTTGCCGGGCCATGGCGCGGTCTTCAGGCCGGCTTTCCCCGGGGCGAATAAATCCCGGTTGGCCCATTGATTTAATGGTCAGCTGATTCTTGAAGGCTTCAGCGGATAAATGCTCGCCTGACGAGTTTGGAGCTTTCATGAACTGAGCGATGTAGATCTTCAAACCTCGGCCCAGGGCTCGAAAAGCCAGACCCAGCGCGGCTGATGTCTTGCCTTTGCCATCACCGGTGTAAATGTGAATATATCCTTTGTTAATCATCAAGGTTTCCTTGAATGTTCATTATGAGCAAAAAGTTGATTTAATATCCTTTAAATTTTTTAAGTCCTCGGGCCCTTTTTTGTCAAGCTTAAAACAACTTGCGCCTTTTTGGGTGTTCTTGATAAAAGCAGCAGCGCAAAATAAACACCAGGTTTTATGGTTTTTAAAATCTTGCAAAACTGTAAGGCTTTGGGCTAAAATGTTTTTTCAAACACCCGCGTTATGGATTCTTATGTAATTAAAGCCAATCACAAGAGTCGTTTAATTTGTATTAAGGAGTTCTGGTTCTTTTATGATTTAGGAGTAACAAGCTCAACTCCATAACTATGGAATCAAGTTGTAAAGGGATTTAACCGTGGAAAAAGAACAGCTGAAAATAATAATCGCTGATTCCAATGTCAATTTAAGAAGTATCATCAGGACTTACCTTAAAGCAGAGGGCTACAATAATTTAAGCGTCACGGAAAACGGCAAAGCCGCGTGGGTTAAAATCAGGGAAGCGTCTGTCGATTTGATCATAGCGGATTATGATCTGCCTGAGATGAACGGTCTGGAACTTTTGACTGCGGTCAGAAAGGATAATCGCCTCAAGGAGACTCCGTTTCTCCTAATCTCCTCTGAGGTGCACCAGGATTACGTGGCGCAGGCGGCTGAGTTGCGTGTTGACGGCTATTTGCTCAAGCCTTTTTCTCAGAAGCTTCTGACCGATAAAGTCAATATAATCTTCAAACAACGACTTGCGCCGGACCAGGGATATCTCACCGCAAAAGAAGCGGAAAGTTTACTTGAATCCGGCGATGCGGAAGGCGCTTTGAAGAAGTATCAGGAGGCTATAGAAGCAACCAAGGACACCATCGCCTCTTTGCATTATAAAGTAGGCGGGGTTTATGAAAAGTTAGAACGAGACGAGGAGGCCGAGTCCAGCTACCGTGAGGCGATCAAGATGAGTAAGCTGCACGTGGATTCATTGGATGCGCTGGGGGAAATAGTTCAGAAAGCAGGGCAGCATGAAGAGGCCGCCAGTTATTTTAAAAAGAGCGTTAGCATCAGCCCTCTCAATGCTCAGCGTCAGTTTAATTTAGGTGAGGTTCTGCTTAAGACAGATGAGCTTGAGGAGGCGGAAAAGGCTTTTAAAAATGCGCTAAAACTGGATCCGCATCAGACACACGTTTTCAACCGGCTTGGGATTAGCTTGCACCGACAGGGGAAATTGGAAGAATCCATTCAGTATTTTGAAAGGGCCCTTGCGGTCACGGACAGCGATGAGAATCTGTGTTTCAACGCCGGCCAAGTTCACTACATGATGGGAAACAAGGATGCCGCTAAAAAACTGTTGAAAGAAGCGTTGGAACTTAATCCAAACTTTCCAGAGGCTCAGGCGTTATTAGAAAAAATAATTGAATCCTGATCTTTAACCGGGGTTGAAGGGTGTGTGAAGCAGTCATTATAACGTCCAGCGCCAATTTAAACCAACAGGTTAAAAACATTAGGCCCCAGGATTATTTTTCAATGCTCAACCTTTTTTAGTCTTTTTGCTCCTTCCTCGATGGCTGTATCATCTTGAGCCGGGCATAAAGATCAGAGACCAAACTGTGGATAAGGAGCAATAGCTGGGCATGGTGCAGGTGATGGCTCAGTTTGTCCCGTTCATGAAATCACAATTAAATCCTCTTTGGTTAAAACATCAGAGTAATTGTCAGAATTAAGTTCCGCTTGATTACTATGTAAATAAAGGCTCTAACAGCGACTGCAATAAAATAACAAATGGCAATTACATGATGTTTTTGCGTTTGTCGTAAGGCGGCTTGCGAGAGTGGCCGAAACTAAACCTTCTCCTACCCCGGGGCTAAACGGGACACATTTATGACAAACACTCTAATCAATCAGTTGTCCGCCTGAAAAAAAATCCTGTTATTAGCTTAAGTCTGGTGTAAGAGGTGATAATTCCAGCCGGGTGCAACTAGTGGAACTAGATGAATAGTCGTATTCTTTTTATTTTGTATGTTACTGTATTCTCTACTATTTTTGGTTTGGGAATCATTGGCCCGATTATGCCTATTTATGCGGATAGTCTGGGCGCGACCGGAGTCTGGCTTGGAATTATCTTTGCCTCCTTTTCTATCTCACGCGGGATCTTAATGCCCATTATCGGCAAGATTTCGGATGAAAGGGGTAGAAGGCGATTTATTCTTTTCGGGTTGGTGACTTACTTTGCTATTTCACTTCTTTATCCAAGGGCGGCCAGCGTCTACTCGCTTACCGCTGTCAGATTTTTCCACGGGTTTGCCTCGGCGATTGTTATCCCCATCGCCATGGCTTACGCGGGAGAGATCTCCATGGGAGGCAAGGAAGGACAAACCATGGGGACAATCAACCAGGCCATGTTTCTGGGGATGGGATGCGGTCCCTTACTGGGCGGGGCTTTGTATGATTTTTTTGGATTTTCAGTCGTTTTCTACCCCTTATCCGCCTTGGCGGCGCTGGCCTTTTTCCTGGTATTATTTTTTTTGCCAGAAAAAAAAGCTCTCAGAAAACCCAAAGGTTCTGTCTCATTTAAAGGTATCTTAAAAAACAACCTCATCAAGGGTCTCATGATTTTCAGGATAATAAACGCCTTGGGCCGTGGAGGCGTTATGTCGTTTATTCCTATTTTCGCTTCACGATCAGGGATTTCCGTTCTTCAGATAGGCATAATGGTTTCAACACCCATATTGCTCATGGCCCTGCTGCAGATCCCCTTTGGGATCTTATCGGACAAATCGAATAAGTTTTTCCTGATCATGTCAGGTTCGATGATCGGGACATTGAGCCTGGTTTTGATACCGCTGAGTAATGGTTTCTGGCAGTTAACGGCCCTCCTGGTCATTATGGGTCTTGGGGCAGCCATATCCATGCCAGCCGCCACAGCTCTGGCCGTAATGGCCGGAAAAGACCTGGGATTGGGCGCTACCATGGGTCTGTTCAACGCAGCCATGAGTATCGGGATGATCGCCGCACCCTTGATCTCGGGACTCATCATGGACACTCTGGGTTTGAATTCCATCTTTTATGTCGCCGGCGGGATAAGCTTTGTCGGCCTTCTGTTTTTTATGTATTACTTTAAAGGTGGAATAACTGTATTTAAAAAGGGATGGGGTCGTCAGGAAGGGCCTGCCCCTGATTGACATCCCAACCCCTTTAGCCTAATATCTCATTTCATGCGGTTGAGACATCATCATTCAGGATGACAGGACGTGCAGGACGATTATTTAACTTATCTCAACTATCAAATCAAGGAAGAGGTCATCAACGGTTACCTCAAGGAGAGGATTATCCTTGAGGAGGAAAAGAAGGAGTTTTCAAGCGAGTTAGAATCCTACCGTGAAATCGCGGCGGCCGCTGGAAAAATAAGGGATCACCTGGCCTGCCTGCTGGTTACTCCGGAAAACCTGGCGCATTTTTTTTCCTTAATAGGTTTTGATCGTCCGCCGTTGTCATGGGTCAGTTATACTGAAGTCATGAATCAGCCTCCGGCGTGTCCGGTTGGGTTATCACCGAAAGGGTTTACGGATCGGGGACGTTATCTGGATTTGGTCCTTAAGACATACAACGAATTTCGCTTGCTGACGGGTAAAGGCCAGGAAGCAGCGGGAAATCTCACGGCCCTGGCTGATGAGATAAACATGGACATAAAAACCTTTGAACAAAATTACGATATATTGAATATTATTAATTTTCTGAAAAGCATGGACGTGGAAACGCTTCTGAAAAAGAAAGTCATGGGCGGTAACTTCAGCCCGGGCGAGATGAATTCGCTTTATGAAGCAATGGTTATTAAACCTGTCAGTCTTGAAACGGAAAGGATTCATTCATGGCCGGAACTGCCTTTGCCCCGGGAGGTTAAGCGACGGACGATGCATTTTGTTTTTACCGTTTTCGAGCAATATAAAGAGGCCATTCGTCCGGCCTTGCGTTAACCTCATTGAAAAGTAATGTCGGAGGTTCCCATGGAAGACTGTATTTTTTGCAAGATCGCGGCTCAGCAATTACCCTCGGCCAAGGTGTATGAGGATGAGCAGTTTTCAGTATTTATGGATATCAATCCTGTGGGCAAGGGCCATTGCCTTTTGATCCCCAAAACCCATCATGAGGATGTTTTCACTATACCTGAGGACCTTCTGCGTGACCTAATCGTTGTGGCCAAGCGTCTGGCTAAAGCGATCAAAACAGGTATGAACGCGGATGGAATGTATATCTGGCAGGCTAATGGGCGCGCCGCTGGTCAATTGATTCCTCATTACCACATGCATTTCCTCCCGCGTTGGGAGGACGATAAACTCACCATTGGCAGTTGGGAGCCAGTCGCCGGAAACATGGATGAGATTCAGGCGGTGGCCGAAGAGATAAAAAAAGGGTTTTAAGTTTATATTCATCAGACCACGCGAACGATCTCTTTGGACCGTTTGATGTGCGTTTAAAGTTGGGATAAAATTGATGTCTGGACAACCAAGGTCAGCGGAAAAGCCTCTTAAGAAAAAACTTGTCAATAAGATTGGTATGGAGTTTATCCTTATCCCGGGCGGTGAGTTCATCATGGGCACAGACGCGCTTGTTGACGATCCAACCGACCTCAAGAGCGTGGAAGAGGCGGTTCGAGAACAGGAAAAACAGGAGCGATACACCCGCTATGATTCCGCTCCCCAGCATCTGGTCAAGATTCAGTCATTTTATATGGGGCGTACCCCGGTGACGCAGGGCCAGTGGGAACGGGTTATGGGGCATAACCAGGCCAGCTACAAGGGTGGATTTGATTTTCCAATGGAGACAGTCAACTGGTACGAGGTTCAGGAGTTTATCAAGCGGCTTAATGAGATGATGGAGACGGACGCTCACCGCCTGCCGACTGAGGCTGAATGGGAATACGCCTGCCGGGCTGGATCACAGGGCGATTACTGCTTTGAGGGACGGTCCTCCCGCTTGGAGAACTATGCTTGGTTCGGCGCCAACGCCGGCTTCCGCCCGCGGCCTGTAGCTCAAAAGAAAGCCAACAAATTTAATTTATTCGATATACATGGACAGGTTTGGGAATGGACCAGTTCCTTGGAAAAAAGTTATCCCTATCGGACCGATGACGGGCGGGAAGAACCAAGCGCGGCTGAAGCAAGAGTCATTCGCGGCGGAAGCTGGAACAGTGATCCCTATTTCCTTCGCTGTGGTTTCCGGGAGTGGCATCTGCCTATCCACCGTGACCATGACATCGGATTTCGTTTGGCAGTCAGTTAAACGTCAAGCGCCTGTTTGGACCGTGGGCCGGGAACCCGAGCAGGATTTCTATTGGGTATGAAAAAAGGTTATATGATACTAATCGATTTTCAGGCATGTGATTACTATGCCAGATGAATCCAAAGCAGTTCGGGCCCCGGTCTTAGCCCTGCAAGGCAGTCCTCGGCGGGGAGGGAACACGGACTTGCTGCTGGACGAAACCCTGACGGTTTTAACCGAAAAACGCGTCGTCTCAGAAAAAGTTGTCCTGCGTGACTTGAAAATCAGCCCTTGCCTGGAAATTTATGCCTGTTTGAAAGATGGTCAGTGTGCCATCAAGGACGACATGATCGAACTCTATGACAAACTGAACGCGGCCCGTGTACTGATCGTAGCTTCCCCCATCTTTTTCTATGGGCCGTGCGCTCAGCTCAAAGCGGTAATTGACCGCTGTCAGGCCATGTGGAGCCGTAAATATCGGCTGAACTGGAAAACTGATCAGCCGCCGGGCCGGGGGTATGTTATTTCAGCCTCGGCCACTCTTGGTAAAAAGGTTTTTGATGGTTTACTGCTCACCGTAAAATACTTTTTTGATGTTTTAAACCTCGAGTTTGGCGGTCAGGTTCTTGTTCGGGGAGTGGATTTAGCTGGAGAAGTTTTTGATAAACCAGAAGCGTTATCGCAAGCCCGTGAACTTGGCGGCACTGCGGTCGAGTTTATAAACCGGGAATAAAAAATGTTCAAGGAGGGAGGATCTATTATGCCTAAACTGGCAACAATTTGGTTAGCGATCTGCCTTGGTTTGGCAGGAACCGCTTTAGCGGCTGACCCTTCTGTAACAATCCAGCGGGCCAAGTACAGTTATGATAACGGTGAATATACTCAGGCCATCATCGAACTGCGGGAAGCACTGGAAGGAACCTGGAACAAGGCTCCCCTGACGTTCAACAACGCGACATGGATCATGGAGCCGCCAGAGGGTTTCGGTATGTATAAACCTCGCGAGAGTAATGTTTTTGACGCGGTTGAACCCGTACTGATCTACCTGGAACCGGTGGGTTACACTATAAAAAAGGCAGGTCCGTTTTACAGCTTCAGGTTATTCGCTGATTTCGCTGTTTTGGACGATAAAAATAAAGTTCTTGGCAGCCAGCAGAATTTTGCCCAGTACCAAGTGCGGTCTCGATCACTTCAGACTGAATATCCTATTTTTTTTACTTTTAATTTCAGAGACCTGCCAGCAGGCAGGTATAAGCTTCAAATCACAGTTCATGATGAGAACTCTGAAAAAGAGGCTACCCTAAGCAAGGTTTTTGAAAAAAGATGACAGGTTCTAAATCGGTTCGCGATCTTCAGAGTCTCGAAAAGGGGGTTTTTGTGGCCCTCGAGGGTATTGATGGCGCAGGCAAGACAACTCAAGCCTTCCTGTTGAAACAAAGAGTAGAAAAAGAAGGGTTTGAGGCGGTATGTGTTAAAGAACCCACCTCGGGACCGTGGGGCCAAAAAATAAAGGAAATCGCTCAACGCGGCCGGAAGAATATCTCTCTGGATGAAGAACTGAATTATTTTATTTTTGACCGGGAGGAGGATGTTCGGGACAATATAACCCCAGCGCTGAACCGGGGTAGCGTGGTCATCGCGGACCGTTATTATTACAGTAACATTGCTTACCAGTCCGCGCTTGGGCTGGACCCGAAAGAAATTCGGCTGCGCAACGCCAAATTCCCCGTACCGGATCTGGTGATCATCTTTGACATCAGTCCCGAGCTTGGCCGCCTGAGGATTACTGATGGCAGGAGTGAGCAGGCAAATACGGGTTACGAGCAGCTGGAATATCTGGCTTTGGTAAAAAAGGCTTATGAGGCTCTTTGCGATTCTAATATTGTAAGGCTGGACGGAGCCTTGGATGTTCAGACGTTAAAGGAGCAGGTCTGGCAGAAGGTATCCGCTTTATTAACCAGAGGAGCGGCCCAGACCGTTAAAGAGTAAGGAAACAGAGCAATTGCCAATTGAGTCATCGTTGGATAAAAAATAAATTCTTCGGAGGCGGCGGGCCGTATATAGCGTAAATAGGCCTTGCACACAGAGGTTCGGTCATTTAATCACTTAATTTTTAAAGGGCTTGCGGAGTCAGACCTTGAGCAAATTATTTAAAAAAACTTATTGACAGGGTCTTTTTTATAAGGCATATTAGGCATATATGTAATTCTAAGCTCCCCTGATGTGGGGACTTCAAATGAAAGGAGCCGGGTCTATGGCTGTTACAAAGGAGAAGATAATCGCCCAGGTCTACGAGAAAACGGGTCTGAGTAAAAGTCGGTCCCGAGAGGTCGTGGAAAACCTTCTTGAAATCATCAAGAACACCCTGGCTCAGGAAGAAAATATACTGATTAGCGGGTTTGGCAAGTTTGTTGTCAAACAGAAGAGGCCACGTCGTGGCCGTAACCCGCAAACAAACCAGGATCTTCAGCTTCGCGCTCGCAAGGTCGTTGTTTTTAAAACTTCCGGGGTGTTGCGCCGAAAGATCAACGGCGCGGTTGACGAATAACAAAAGCCACTTAACTCACATCGGATAAATCTGCTTGCAGGCCCTAACGAGCCACAACAAAGCAACCTTCAAATCCTTCATTTTCCAGTTTGGCCTGGAGATCTATGGCTTGGCCAATCGTACTTTTTTCAGACACCTTCACACGATAAAAGGTTTTCTCGCCAAGCTCGAAAATTTCTATCCACACCTTATCATAGTTCTTTTGTAACCTGGCTTGCAGGGCCTCCGCGTTTGATTTTTCCCTGAACGCACCGATCTGAACTGTAAACCGGCCTTCAGTGTAGCTTTTGGGTTGAACCAGAACGGAGGTCATTTTTCCGTCAATTTTTCTTTCCTGGGGCACACCCAGAGCTTCAACTCGCACCCAGGCGGTACCCGCGCCAACCAGCCCAATTTGTTTCGCCGCCACATAACTCAAATCGATAATTCGTCCTTTCACAAATGGACCCCGGTCATTGACTCTGACCGTTACATCCTTAAAATTGGATAGGTTTGTAACCTTAACCCAGGTGCCCAGAGGCAGGGTTTTGTGAGCGGCGGTTAGGCCATACATGTTATAGCGTTCGCCGTTGGCCGTCTTTTTACCGTGAAAATTTTTACCGTACCAGGAAGCGATGCCCTTTTCGGTATAGCTTTGAGCTGACGCCAAAATCCAGTATCGCTGGCTATTGATGGTGTAGGACTTCCCTGAAAGCGGGTAGGCCTTTGTGGCCGGCGCAGTCGTTTTCGGCGGTTTATATTTTTCTATCGGACGCGATTTCGGAAGGCTTGGACCGCATCCGGCAAGATTTAATCCGATGAAACCGGCTACAAATATTCCCATGACAGCATTGACCCAATGAAACTGTTTACGGGCAAGGCCCATACGATCCTCCCTGGTATGAGATTTATTGTTGAATAATATCAGTTTGTGTTTTTTCTGTCTATATAGACCGATTCAAAATGACGGCCCGCGATTAAAAAATTGATTTTTATTTTAAAAGCCGCCTCGATTGTCTGTTGAATGGCTCATCTAATATATGTAATGAGACCTCTGCAAAACCAGTAATTTTGTTGAAATCGCGGAAGGCGAAAATTTAACCCGCAGGCGTATTACCAATATTTCGAGGATTTAAATTTGAGACTGACATATGCCGCTGCAGCGTCAGCGAAGCGGCGCTCATGAGTTCGGCTAAAGGACGAAGTTTTGCAGAGGTCTCAATCAAATTTATGTGGCGTATGAATGCAATCCGGAAAGAATGAGATTGACCCCAAAGTAAGTGAAGAGCACGCTGGCAAAACCTATCAACGACATCACGGCCATCCGCTTACCGGCCCATCCTTTGACCATGCGCGCGTGGAGGACAGCGGCGTAAACCAGCCAGGTAACCAGGGACCAGGTCTCCTTGGGATCCCAGGACCAGTAAGATCCCCAGGCTTGTTGGGCCCAGATGGACCCGGTGATAATACCCGCTGTGAGAAGGATGAAGCCAAAGGCGATATTCTGATAGATCAGGCTGTCCAGGGTACCTGTTGCGGGCAGACGGCTTGCCAGATTGCTGATTGACTCCCTGCCCCGGGGAAGCAGAAGTATCAAGGCCAATCCCGCTGAAACCGCGAAACCGGCGTAAGCTAAAAAACAGGTGATCACATGAGCGATAAGCCAGTTGGACTTCAGGGCCGGAACCAGGGGATGGATTTCCTTGGGCTGAAGTCCGGCATAGGCTAGTGATAAAAAGGCCAGAGGCATTACAAAGGCCCCGATGACGTGATTTTTATATATCCGTTCCATGATTTGATAAAGAAAGGTGATGGCCCAGGCAAAGAAAATTAATGATTCATACAGGTTCGAGAAAGGGGCATGACCGATTCCCAGCTGGTAAGATTCGACCCATCGCCAGATGATTGCTCCGGTGTGAGCGGCCAGGGTGATTAGAGTAAGGACGGTTCCGGCCGGCCCAAAGAATTTTGTTTTAAATACCAGAAGACAGATGTAAGCCAAACTGGCGGCAAGGTAGGCAAACGTGACAATGCTGAGAAGAAATGAACTGTCAAAAGTCATGTTTTTAGGTCCTTACTTTCAGAAGGATTTGAGTTTAATATCTCTGTTAGTTTATCGAATTTGATTTTAAAGGAACCCTGGTTGCGATGCGCAGAACCACCGATAATAACTCTAGTGTTATTCCCCTCAGGGATCAAGCCCAGATATAGCTTTTGATGGGAGAAGAAGAACGTTATCAGGCAGCCGGCCAGCATCAGGCCAAAACCGGTCCAGATGAACCAGATTCCCGGGTCTTTATTGGCCTGTAATCCAGTGCGATAGCGGGGATTATAGTTAATGAGTTGGAAGGGGTTTTTGAAAACCCAAACAGCGTAATCCTTGGTTTTGTTCATTCGGACCAGAAGCCTGACCGCCGGCCCTGAACGCCCTAAGTCTTGAGCATAGTCAAGCACAAGAAATGTGCCGGATCTGTCTGGTAACATATTAGGTCGATTTGGCGTGACTTGAAGATCGAAGGCCTTATTGTCGGTCTTTCTGATCAATCTTAATCCCCAGCCGTCAGCCGGAAGCGAATCATACGAGTGCTGGTAAAAGGTTACCCCGCGATAGGTAAAAGGGTGGTTGACCTTTACCGATGCCTTTCGAACCACCCGGTTATTTTCAATGATAGTCAGATCTGAGCGATACTCGCTTGGGGCTCCGCTGGGGTAACGCTTGAGATGAAAACGATCCAGACGAACCTCAAAAGGCAGTGCTATTTCCCCGGAATTTTTTAAAATTACCTGATTGGTTGTTTGGCCTTCAGCAAGGTTTAAGAAGGCGTTGAAACCCCGGTAATGTCCAATCAGGGATCCTATTAGGATAAAGATCAAACTGGAGTGAATCACATAGGCGCCAAACCGGGAAAAGGCGCCTTTTTGGGTGAGAAGTAGAATTCCCCATGTAGTTGCTTTTTCGCGTGGTTTGGAAAAACCGCGTTTTATCTCCTCCCGCACCGGGGCCAGATTGTCTTGCGGCGAACCGGGACGGAGAATTTGAAATGAAAAGGGCTGTTTTTTTAAAAAACCTGGCTTGACGCGCTCCCCGGAGACCGTTCGGGCTAATTTCAAGGTTTTGGGAAAACGATTAAAAGAACATACGATTAGGTTAAGTAAAAGGAATCCCAGTAGAATATTGAACCACCAGGAGTGGTACATATCGAAAAGGTCAAGATAATAGAAAAAGGATGTTAATTGCGGGCCATAGCGCTGGAGCGCTTCTCCGGGCGACAGGGTTTGAGGAACGAATGTGCCCGCGATGGAGGCTATCGCCAGGATAATCAGGAGCGTCAGGGCCAGTTTAACCGATGCAAAGAAGTCGATAACCTGATCTGTGGGGGTCTTGTTTCCCATGTAATTTTTCTATAAAGAAAGTCAAAAAATTACCACCCAAGAGGGCAGTATTTGTAAAGTGCCTTCAGACTGGGGCGTCAGTCCCAGCCATTAAACTTTTTATATACCATTTAAGTCATACAATTTCCAGGGCAAAGCAGGAAAATGTTTGTTAGACCCGCCCCTTAATCCCAAACCTGACCGTAAATTCAGCCCGGACCCAGATCCGCCTTTTTCATTTTTAGAGGCTCATGAAATCAAGATTCTACGATGACGGTAATGCACGGATTTTTACCGAAAGCGGCGAGGATTTAAATCGTATTTTTTAACCTTATAACGAATGATGCGTTCTGTACTCTGGAGGATCCTGGCAGCCTGCGCCATATTGCCATGCGAGGATTTGAGAGCGTCAGAGATGAGGTCTCTTTCCACTTTGGCTAGAGCGTCATCCAGGGAAGTTGAGATGCCGGTCTGGGAGTCTTCCGCCGTCTGAAGCGATGGGGGAAGGTGATAGGCGTGAATAACCCCTTCATTTGACAGAAGAACCGCTCTTTCAATGCAGTTTTCAAGCTCGCGGACGTTGCCCGGCCAATGGTAGATCGTTAGCGCGTCTATTGCGGGAGTTGAAATTCGGCGGACATCTTTTTGGTGACGCTGGGCGTAACGCTCAACAAAATGATCGGCCAGCAGTAGTGTGTCCGTGGGACGTTCCCGAAGCGGAGGAAGAAAAATTGGAAAGACATTGAGCCGCCAGTAAAGGTCCTCCCGAAATTCGCCCTGCTCCATGGCCTGCTCCAGGTCTCGATTGGTGGCGGCGATAATACGCACATCCACCGCGCGGGTTCTGATGTCACCAACCCGCTCAATCTCTCGTTCCTGCAGTACACGCAAAAGTTTGGCCTGCGTTTCGACCGGTATGGAACCTATCTCATCAAGAAAGATGGTTCCTTTGTTTGCCCGTTCGAACCGGCCTGGTTTGTCCCTGACCGCTCCAGTAAACGCCCCGCGGATGTGCCCGAAAAGTTCGCTCTCAATGAGGGATGCAGGCAGGGCGGAACAGTTGACCGTGATAAAAGGGCCCTTGGCCCGTGGACTGTTATAGTGGATGGCCGAGGCAACCAGCTCTTTCCCAGTGCCGGATTCCCCCCTGATGAGAACTGTCGCTGTCGAGCCTGAGACCTGCTCGATCAGGTGAAATACCTCCTTCATCTTGTTGGAGTTTCCCACGATATTAGTTGTGGCGAATTTGTCAGCCAGGGCCTGGGTAAGCCGTTCGTTTTCCCGATGCAGTTGGTCTTTTTCCCTGTTCAGGGTTTCCAGATTGACAGCGGTGCGAGCGATCAGGGTGGCGATAATGGTTAAAAAACGTAAATCAGCCTTTAGAGCGGGTTCGTTTTGAAAAACCCTATCCACTGAGATCGTGCCGATTACCTTGGTTCCCGATTTAATAGGTACGCACAAAAAAGAGATGTCTTCAGCAGGGTTTTGGCGCCTGATGCGGGTTCTGTCTAGAAAAAGAGGTTCCTGGCTGATGTGAGGGACGATAATGGGGTCCCCAGTTTCCACGACCCGTCCGGTGATGCCTTCCCCCATCTTGTAACGGCCCCGGCGGACGGCATTAACTGACATCCCATGGGCGACCTCGACCTGAACCACGTCTTGACCCGGGCTAAGCAAGGTTACGGTTCCGTGGCGCATGTCCATTCGCCTGGATAATATGTCCAGGACATCATAGAGAGCTTGACGCAGGTCAAGTGTGGCGCCAACCGCCATAGCCACCTCGTATAGGGTGGTCAGCTCTTCGGGGCTGGTTGCCTGGGGCGTACTATTTTTTGGTATTTTATCCATCGGTTAAAATGACAATAACGTAGAACCGCTTCCGGTTTTATCTTTGTAATAAAGAGACAAGATTGTCGGATTATTTAACCAATAAGGAGGATTTTGGCTGAAAGCCATCTCAAAAAAAATTGTTTACCCTAACTTATGAACACCGCTTCGCTGACGCTGCAGCGGTATTGAACACCGCTTCGCTCACGTTGCAGCGGCATATGTCGTGCAAAAACTTAAGTCCTTGAAATATTTAAAATATTCCTGCGGGTTAAATTTTCTTTCTCCGCGATTTAGACCAAAACACTAATTTTGAGATAGTTTCTAAAAAAGGATAATTGAAGGACTAGCAAATTACGATTTCATCCCCTGGTTTTATCTCACCCGGAGTAATAACCTTAAAAAATACTCCCTCAGTCGGCATGACACATTTGCCCACAGCCTTGCGAATCGCGCAGCCGGTGTGACATTCTTTGCCAATCTGTGTCAGTTCCAGCACAGACTCGGCTCCGATCCTGATCTGTGTTCCGATTTCAAGGCTGGCTAAGTCAATTCCCTCAGTGGTCACGTTTTCCGCGAAATCGCCCGGGGCCAAATCCAACCCTTCAGCCCTCATCTTGTCAATGCTTTCCTCGGCCAGCAGGCTGACCTGGCGATGCCAGTCTCCAGCGTGAGCATCTCCTTCGAGCCCGTGATTGATTATAAGTCTGGCTGAAGGTACGTTAGTTTTTTTTACCCCTGTGGTTTTGCTGGTTGAAACTGCGATTACTTTCATAAGATCCTCTTCAGGCGGATTTGAGCCAGAATGGTGTTTTCAGACAAATGTTTTTTTTAACAGAAGGCCTTTCAAGCCCTGCTAACGAAGCATAATCTTACCAGATTCCAATGTCAAATTCAATTCTTGTAAAAGCTGGTATTAACTCTTTGTTAATATTTCTAACCTTCTTGGAAATTGATTTTAGAAAAAATAAGATTAACTCTGGTGGGCGTTGAGTCTTCTTTTCCGCTCTGAAGAGCGCTCAGTAAAAATTATAAGGCAGGCGGTTACTTTAAGCCATTACAAATTATTGACACTGAATGGAGAAGGTGTTAAAAAATATATCGAATGGAGGGATGTCCGAGTGGCTTAAGGAGGCGGTCTTGAAAACCGCTGTGCGAAAGCACCGTGGGTTCGAATCCTACTCCCTCCGCCATTTTTTTATTTTTTTGGATGCCCGACGCGGAGAGATGGCCGAGCTGGCTGAAGGCGCTCGCCTGCTAAGCGAGTAAGGGGGGAAACTTCCTTCGAGGGTTCGAATCCCTCTCTCTCCGCCACAATTGATTATTAGACACCCCGATAACACATGTTTTTAGGGGGCTCTTTAGCTTAATTCGTATAAACCCTACTTAATAAAAGAAAAAAGTCTTGATCTTATTTAAAATTCTTCTATAATTAGTCTAATCTAATAATGGAACGCATCTTCCACCTAAGTTGACAAGGGGTTTCCCTCGAAAAGCACAGGTCAGCGTTTTGTCCGACATACATAAGAAATACGAAATTCGTTGCCCGGTTTATGGTTTTGTGTCCTTAAACAATTGGGAACGGGAAATCATCAATCATAAATACTTTCAACGTTTACGCCGTATACGTCAATTAGCTTGGACTGATTATGTTTACCCCGGAGCCATGCACACACGCTTTGAGCACTCACTGGGCGTTATGCATATGGCTTCCCTTCTTTACGACGGTATTGTCCAGCGCTCTAGTGAGCTACTTCATGAGGAGATGGGTTATAACGAAGATGGTTTGGGGAGAAATAGGGTTCTGATTCGTTTAGCTGCTTTATTGCATGATGTGGGTCATGCCCCCTTTTCCCATGTTAGTGAGGAGCTACTTCCTTCTCAGGATGGAGGGGAGGAAACATACAAACATGAGAGCTACTCTGCCCAGATCGTTCGAATGTATTTCACCAATATAATTGAAAACCATCCGCTTAATAAAAATTACGACTTTAAGGCTAATGATGTAGCAGGTTTATTAGAGGGTAGTCAGGATGCAGGTTCCGCCCTCTTCTGGCGCGACTTGATTTCAGGTCAAATGGACGCGGATCGTATGGACTACCTACTTCGTGATTCGCTTCACGCAGGAGTAGATTACGGGCGTTATGATTGGCAAAGGCTGGTTCATACGATAGAAGCCGTCCCAGGTCCAGAAAACGAAAGCCCGCGCTTAGGAGTAAGTGAAGGGGGTTGGCATGCGGCGGAAGGGCTGATTGTTGCCCGTTATTTCATGTTTACTCAGGTTTATTTTCATAAGACACGTGTGGCATACGATTATCACCTTAAAAATGCCTTGTTAGAAATGCTTCCTGATGGTAAATTTCCACCCCCAACAAAGGAAGAAGATCTTGAGAAGTATATGAAATGGGATGACTGGTGTGTTTTAGGGGAACTAATTAAGGGGAATGGCGGAGAACATGGCAAGGTACTAAGACAAAGGAACCATTACCGGTTAGCCTGGGAAACTCCAGAAACCCCAAAAGAGATAGATTTTGAAAAGTTATCTAGCCGTCGAGAGGCTCTGGAAAATTTTCGTGTCATTGAAGCAGAAGCGGATAAATCATGGTATAAAATTGGTGAAACTGATATACCTGTTGTCAGTGAGTCAAAGGAGCAAAAAGTAGCGCCTCTTTCGAAGTATTCAAGCTTTGTGGATAAAATAGAACCAATCAGGCAAATGCGGCTTTATGTACATCCGAAAGATTTAAATGATGCCAAAAAGCAACTGGAAAAAATAAGGAGAGAGAAATGACTGGATTAGACCATTTGCGAAATCGCCTGGGTTTATTAGTTCATATTGTGGAAAAATACCAAGGCGGTAGCTTGGGCCGAACTGTCGCGATGAAACTATTTTTTTTGCTTCAAACTGTTAAAAAGGTTCCTTTAGGATATAATTTTAGGCTTTACACTTACGGTCCTTTTGATTCAGAAGTTTTAAATGATTTAGATTATGCTGTTACTTTAGGTGGTTTGGAAAGTCAGGTTGTTTATTATCCATCAGGCTATGGTTATAAAATTGATCTAGGCGAAAAGGCTGAAGAAATGAAACAAAATGCCAAAGATTTTTTGAAACAATACAATGAGGAAATTGATTGGGTGCTTGATAAGTTTGGCCAATACAGCGCGACGGACTTAGAATTAATAAGTACAATTTCATATGTGAATCGTAACTTAGCCGAACGGGGTCAAAAAACAGATATAAACGAACTATCCCAGCGGGTGTCTACCATCAAACCCCGGTTCTCGATTGAGAAAATTAAAGAAAAGGCTGAATCGCTGAACAGTTTAAAGCTCGCCTGCTAAGCGAGTAAGGGGGGAAACTTCCTTCGAGGGTTCGAATCCCTCTCTCTCCGCCATTTTAATGACATAGCTGTCTGAGAGATCCGATTCCTTCCTGTTTCTTAAAAATGCCACATTTGTTTTATACTTTTAATAAGTAAATTCGAACTTGACCTTATCAACAATTCATCTATAATTATCCTGTTCAATCTAGTTTTGCTCTTTGACAAAAGCTTCCTGATTTTTTGATGAAGGTATATGTTTTGAGTTTTAATTGTAAAACTGGTTCCTAATAAACACTAATTATTAATTAGAAAAGATAAAGGGAGATAATAGGATTTCAAAGCCCAGCTTCAGGGTTGCCTTGCGCGAAGAACTACTGAAGTCAAAGATCCTTCAGTGCTAGGCTAGCCCTGCAACT
>JAFDLS010000110.1 GCA_019306365.1 Deltaproteobacteria bacterium | reverse complement strand
GTTATTCCTTTTTCCAATCAAATATTTTCATTTGGCGAGGTGGCTGAAAGTCTGACACAATTGTCGCTTTATTAGGGAGATTCTCTGAATGGCTATAAAGATCAGCGTGGAGTTGTCCCACATCTGTCCCCTCAAGGAGATTACCAGTCACGCGGCCGCCCTTGAGTCAAACGGGTTCTATCGAGTGTGGGTGCCGGATACGGCAGTGTCCCCATGGGAAGCCTGGCTTGCGGCCAGCATCATCATGCAAAACACCAATCGCCTCAAGATTGGCCTGGGGGTGACCAATCCCTATACCCGCCATCCTGTGGTGGTTGCCCAAATGGCCGCCACCATGCAGCGTTTTAGCGGCGGACGCCTGGCGCTGTCGATTGGCAAAGGCATCGGAAAATTTCTGGAGAAGGCCGGGGTAGACCAGCATCCGTCCGCCGTGGAGGAATGCATAACCGTTTTGCGAGGCCTGATCGCCGGTGAGCGCACGAGTTTTAACGGCCATGTCTTCCATATCGACGGCATGCGCCTTAGAACCCTCCCGCCGGACAAGGCTGTACCCATCTACCTGGCGGCAATCGGAACCGCCAGCTGGGAATCGGCCATGCGGGCGGCGGACGGCGTGGCCACCATTTGGAATAATAAGTCGGCTGAGGTTCGAGCGCGGGTGATGACCGAGCGTAAACTTCCAACAGCCGCTCTTATCCCCTTTTCGCTCTCGCGGGACGATTTTTTTGAACACAGGATAAGTTCTCTTAACATCCTGCGGGAACGGGTTGAAGCCATGGCGCGGGCGGGTTTTGACGAGGTGATCGTGGCCTATGGGGATATGGCGGACCTGGAAACAGCGGCTCAGTTAGTCAAATAAAGGGCGCGGAAACCGCTGCGGCCGTGAAAGTATGCCGGTGATTACGGTATGATTTTTAGCGCCTTGAACCCTTTTCGAATAAGCGGTGTTTTAAGCACTATCGCGCTTTCCGGGCATATTTCCTGGCAGCAGTAACATCGGATACAATTATTATAATTGTATACCGGCGGTTTTGATTTGTCTTCATCGAGCCAATCCACCGCTTTTGGATTCGCCGGGCACATGGAAACGCATAACCCGCATTTAACGCACAAGTTGTCTATGATGAACGGCTTTGCGACAAAACGATTGTTAAGAAAGCCTACCCAGCCCTTACCCTTAAACGGTTTAACGGACGATCTTTCGACATTAAAATCATGAACCGCTAAATCATCGAACCGGTCCCCAAGGATTTCAATTTCTTTGTCAATATACGTGCCAGCGCCAGACTCCATGCCAAACTTGATGGTCGGAACGATTTCGGGATTGAGCTTTATTAACCGGCACACCGTGGCGTCCAGCGCGATCGGGTCCTCAGAAAGTAAAAGCATGTTCAACTTTTTGGGATCTCCTCCGCGAGGCCCGTTGCCTTCCATGCCGTAAATCCCATCCATGATGTACAGGCGCGGCTTGATGAAATTGTTTAAATCAACAAGCATTTTGGCGAAATGAAGGGGGTTGGGCAGTTTTACATGGAATTCACCTTTAAGAATGCCGGGGATACAACCGAATTGATTTTTAACGCAGCCCGTGTATCTCATGAGGCCGTGGGTTTTGAGTTTCGGCAGACTTATAACCCCGTCGCTCTCCAAGACCCCTTTAGCGATAATGAATTTCTTGTTTTGCCGTCCTTCCTCATAAAATATTTCTTCACCGGTTTTAAAATCCGCAAGTTCTAAGTTTAACTCATCGGCCACATTCGCGATCCCCGATTTTTTCGCGGCTCTTAATGTATACCCGGTGCCTGGAGAGTCCCCATAAGTGATATTAGCGCCGGTAGCTAAAAAAACTTCAGCCGCGGCCTTGAATACAGCCGGATGCGTGGTGACGCATTTTTCCGGAGGATCCGAGACAAGTAAATTCGGCTTAAATAATAACCTTTCCCCCTTTTTCGCGAATTTTTCAGCCCCGCCAAGGAGGTTCAATCCTTTTTCAACCGCTTGTTTTACCTCCTCGTGATCATAGCTGTCGCATCTTACGAGCGCCACTTTCGTCATGAACTTGCTCCTGCTAATCTGATCCTCATCAAGATCGTTTGTTTCCCTATGAAAAATTAACGATAATTTCGGAAATTAGTGTGCTTTGTCATGGCTGTCAAGGTCCTTTTGCTCTTTCGGCTTCGGCAAATTTTCAAAAAGCGGCCAATGCCTTCCCGCTTCAGAACGCAAAAAAATAATAGTAACCTTAAAAGATCTGCAAAAAGTTATCGTATCTGCTATACTCCTTGAAAATAAAAATTGAGTACTTTTGAGTTCAAGGTTTTACTTGATAATGATTGAGGAGCATCCCTTATTCACCTTCTCCCGGTTGCGCGATTATGTGAGGAGGCTCATAAATTAATTTTTTAAATTTGGAAACAAGAAGGTTAAACATCGTAGCATGGACGAGTTAAAACCCATCATAAATCAGGTACTCCGAAATTGTGACATTTCCGACGCGCGTTATGCCGGAAATTACTCAATTTGCGGTTTAGCCTTGCGGCTGCGGGATTTGTACAAATGGGAAAAGGGTTTAGAACCGTGGATGGAAAAGGATTTTTCCGAGATCTCAGGGTGGGTGGAAAATAAAGAACGGCAGTGGGATAAACTGACAGAAAAGGAGCTCGATGAAATAATAATTGAGGGCGTCAAATACGACCCCTTTGACACACTGGGTATAAACGCGGTCCTGGAACCTGACGGTATCTTTTACGGGGGAGGGTATGCCCGAAATCTTAAACCCACTTTTTTCCTGGCCGCTCTTGAAGACAAAAAGGAAATAAACGGGCACACGGTCTATATCCTCGGCCATGAGCTGGCCCGTGACCTGTTTACCGCCCCGGCCCTGTCTCAAGATGACTGCGTCGTCGTTCGCCAGGAATCAGCCGAGTTTATTTTCTGGGACCAGATATTTTTTATAAGAAAATCCTCACGCCGCGCCCTGAACTTTGCCTTAAAAAATTGTGGGCTGAAAAGTTCGGATCTGTTTGAAATACAGCACGGCTTAAAGGATATTGTCGCGGCTGAAAAAAATACCTACATCTACCATGAGCTGGGGGAAATGCGGGACGACGTTTTTCATCGTGACACCTGGCGGGAAATTATCGCCTCGTATCCTCATACACCGGTGGAACTCCTGGCTCGAACCGTAAAGGATCTCCTGGCCGATACTAATGAGTACGGAACGCTCCAATACATAATAAGAGAACGGAAAGCGGCTTCCCTGGCTTATTACGTCGCCTTTCTCAACGATTTCACAAAAAAACTTTTCCCGGAACTTATTGAAAGTTTTCAAAAATTCACGCAAACGCTCAACTGGGGCGTTATAGAGCAGGCGGTATCCGCCGGCTTCAACACCGCAAAGCGCCATGCTCAAACCATTTGCCGTATCTACGGGGAAGCTAAAGAAATGAATGATAAGCAGTGGGGAAAAGAAGAAATAGAAACACGTCTTCTAAAGCCTCTTCTGGGATGAAAATGCCTGTAAGGTGATGGTTAGAAACCTTCTATGTTTGAAATGGAATAAAAAAAGAAGAATCTTTATCATCTTGGTTATTAATCTCAACGGCAGTCACCAAAACTACATGAGATTTTTTTTAAAGTACACTCACTGTGTGAACAGAACGGTCGATTGAGCATGGGGCTCAAGGATTTTTAAGCTCTGGCATTGATCCGGGACAAATCAGGAAAAAGCGATCGCGGGTTTTTTTGAAGAGTTTGCGCAATTGGAACTTATCGCGCCAGGACACTGTTGATTCATCCCCGGCCTAAATTCTCAGGAGGTGCTTGCCCATGAAACAAGATACCTTAAAGATCTATGGTTACCGATGGATTGTTCTGATTACGTTCATGTTCGCCATTGCGGTAAATCAGCTTTTATGGATAACGTTCGCTTCGATTACCGGCAGCGCGGCAGATTACTATGGGGTCTCCGATCTCAGTATCGGCCTCCTGTCCATGATTTTCATGATTGTCTACCTCTTTGTGTCGATTCCCGCCTCCTGGGTCATCGATACATATGGATTTCGAGTCGCTGTGGGAATTGGCGCCGCGCTGACCGGCATTTTTGGTTTAACCAGGGGCCTGCTGGGATCGCATTACACACTGGTGCTAATTTCCCAGGTCGGAATCGCGGTTGGCCAGCCTTTTATCCTTAACGCCGTAACCCGGGTGGCTGCCCGGTGGTTTCCGATTCAAGGACGGGCGACCGCGGCGGGCCTGGGGTCCCTGTCCATGTACCTTGGCATTGTCATAGGCCTGGCGCTCACCCCTTACCTCGTAATCCACACCAGTATCGAAAGCATGCTTGTCACCTATGGGATTGTGGCCGTCATCGCGGCGGCCGTGTTTTGGGGGTTCGCCAGGGAGCATCCTCCTACACCGGCCTGTCCTCCCGGCCAGGAAGAACGGTCCCTGGTTTTTGACGGCCTCAAGCAAATATTGCGCAAGAAAGATTTCATCCTGCTTATGGTGGTCTTCTTCATTGGTCTAGGAATCTTCAATGCCGTGGCCACCTGGATTGAAGATATCTTGCGGCCCAGAGGGTTTTCCATCACACAGGCCGGGCTCACCGGCGGTCTGATGGTGGTAGGGGGTATTTTAGGCGCGGTCGTCCTGCCAACGCTCTCCGACCGCTACCGCAAAAGGGTTCCCTTTATTCTCATCGCGCTAGCCGCTTCATGTCTTGGCCTGGTTGGCATTACCTATGCCGCGAGTTACTCGCTCCTCCTGGCATCGTCCTTCGTTCTGGGTTTTTTCTTGCTGAGCGCGGGTCCGATCGGGTTCCAGTATGGCGCGGAAATTGCCTATCCTGCGCCGGAAGGCACATCAAACGGCCTGCTTCTGCTTATGGGACAAATATCCGGAATTATTTTCATTTTTGGAATGGATAGCTTCAAGGTCCCTGAAACAGGATCCATGACTCCGCCGCTGCTGGTACTTATAGGCCTTATGGTTATCGGGTTTTTTCTATCCACGAGACTCCGGGAATCTTCACTGCTGTCAGACTAGACCGTTTGTCATAAATAAATTCCGTTTGGCTTTGGGGGTGGAGGAGATTTAGGTTTGGCCATTTCCCTAAGCCGCCTTACGGCAAACGCCAAAACACTATGTAATTGCCGCCTGTTACATCATGTCAGCCGCTGTTAGAGGCTTGATTTAACTTAGTAATCAAACGGAAAATAATTCTGGCAATTACTATAGTTACGCGGCTCAAACGCCCGGCTTGTTAAGTTGAGTCTTGAATCGCTGAGATTCGAAATATACCTGGTTCCATGGCTTGCCGGCCTGAAAGCGGAGTGAGCAAGGATAGCCTTCAGCCGAGGTTATGGTATAATAATGTTTATAATTTTTAAATACCCTTCTTCGTCATGACTGACGCGGGATGAAAATAAGATTTTGAAGGAGGCCGATAAACCTCCCTCGAGCCTTCGGTGGTGAGACCCGAAACAGTGCAAAGGCCGTGCGGCTGTATTATAAATCAATAATTGCTGGATTTCACCGCTAGAAAACAGGTACAAAGTGAGGGTGTAAGGGTTTGAATTTAATTTTCAGGGCGTTAACTCGGCTCGATTTCAACTTGTACAAAAGGGGGATTACCCTATGAAACTTGAAGACAAAAATTATGCCGACCTCCTCAGCCAGGTTTGGACCTATGAGGACGGTGAACTTATTTTTGACGAGGGAACGACAAGTGGTTGGGTATTTGTGGTGGCTTATGGTGAAGTTGAAATATATCAGACGGTTGAAGAAAAGAAAATCATACTGGACTATGTTCATGAAGGTGAATCGCTGGGCGAATTGAGTTTCTTTGACCAGCACACCCGTTCGGCCGCGGCGAGGGCGGTCGGCAAGGTTGGTCTGATGAAGTTCAAAGATGAAGTTTTAATGGAAGAGTATGAGAATCTGCCCGAATATTTTAAAGTGCTTTTGGAAGCCATGGCTCTGCGAATGAGGTCTCTAATGAGAAAGGTCTCTCTTTTGGCCAGTAACCCGAACATATTGGATTTATTGAATAAAGAGTCCAACACGGAAAAATGAAAACGAAACGGGCCTGAGGATTATCCCGGTTACGGTGAAATTACTGCCTGTCCTTCGTCTTCACCCGGGCGCGCAAAGTCAAGAAAAGCTGGTAATAATCACCTTACTATGAATTGAGACCCCTTTGAAATATCCTGAACGATCCGGTAATTTTAACGGATGGCCTCCAGATTGACAGGTTCTTTATCAGCGTGTAATCTGTATCCGTGGTCAATTGAAAAACCGTCCGTCAGGTGCGAGGTTCGAAACCTCTGCAAAACCAGTAATCTTGTTGAAATCGCGGAAGGCGAAAATTTAACCCGCAGGAATATTACTAATATTTCGAGGACTTAAATTTGAGACTGGCATATGCCGCTGCAGCGTCAGCGAAGTGGTGCTCATGAGTTCGGCTAAAGGATGAAGTTTTGCAGAGGTCTCGATTCGTGTTTGAGCGCCATCGACCGGGGTGATCGGCAATGATTATCAAATGCGAGAACTGCGGTAACAAATATCGCCTGGACTTGAAAAAAATCAAAGACATGAAGGGTGGCGTTAAATGTTCGGCTTGCGGCCACCAGCTTGTGATTCACAAGCCAGATCGCGCTCCAACCACATCCAAAGACGGTCAAACTCCATCCAAAGAGGACGATTCATCGCTGAACGGTAAGTCATCGCCTCCCGGCCAAAAAGGATCGGAGACGGACCATCCTGAGCAGACCGGCCAACCCCCCCGGGCGATCAATCTAAGTGATCTGGAGCGGTATCTTGAACCGATCGATGCGTGGGATCCGAATCGAGAAGCCACAGAGCCATCCGCCAGCGTTGATCTGAGCCAATTGAATCAATACATCGACGATTCCGGCGGCGAATTAAAGGATGACGCGGATAGGTCCAGTGGACGCTCCGCCAGGCTGTTTAGCGGCGAGCAGCCCGCTGATTCCGTGGACACTCCGACGATTTCCCCCGGTTCAGGAAAATATAACCTGACGCTGAGGGTATCCATTTCCTGCGCCGCTGAGAATTCCATCATCCATTATACCCTGGACGGAAGCGATCCGACCGGCCGATCTCCGCGTTACTCGGGACCCGTTGAGGTGTCATCGTCAACCACGATCAAGGCCCGCGCGTTTAAACCCGGTTGGGTGACTAGTGAAATCGCCGCTGAAACTTATGAAATCGTTAAAAAGGTGGTTCCACCGTCATTTTCCATTTTGTCCGGGACCTACACTTCGACTCAGAACTTGACCATTTCCTGCGACACACCTCAAGCGGACATTCGTTTCACCAACGATGGAAGCGAGCCTACCTTGAATTCATCGTTGTATCAGTTTCCAATTGGTATCACAAAATCGGTCACGATTACCGCCCGGACTTACAAATCCGGCTGGCAGCGCAGTAAAATCGTAAAAGCGATCTATGAAATTACCGGCACAGTGGCCACGCCGACGTTCTTCGTCGAACCGGGAGCCTACCCGTCGCCTCAAATGGTCAATATTTTATGCGCCACACCCGGGGCGGAGATCCACTATACCACCGACGAAAACGAACCGACCAAAACCATGGCTGCATATAAAGAACCGATCGAGATTTCAAAGTCTACCTATCTTTTTGCCCGGGCCTTTAAAAAAGGATGGGAATCCAGTGAATTAGTCACTGGATATTATGAGATAACGGATAAAGTGGAAACCCCGGCCTTCTCGATCAAGCGCGGAACATATACAACCCCGCAAAAAGTAAAAATTTCCTGCCCGACTTCGGAAGCTCGCATCCATTACACCATTGACGGTACCGTCCCAAACACAGATTCATTGCTATATTCAGGGCCGTTGAAAATCAAGGAAACCACAATGCTCACCGCTCGAGCGTTCAGAGACACCTGGGCGCCGAGTGATATCGCCGTCACTAGTTACAAAATCACCGGTACGCTGTCCACGCCGGCTTTTTCCGTAAAGCCCGGGAAATACATCGCGGCCCAGCAGGTGGTCATATCCTGCGCCACCCCGGAGGCCGAAATCTACTACACGATCGACGGCACATATCCAGCCGAAAACTCAATTCCTTATACTGTTCATTTGAAAAAAAGCGCCGTCATCAAAGCCCGCGCTTTACTTACGGATTGGGAGCCGAGTGAAGTCGCCGAGGCCAAATACCATATCACGGGCCGGGTGGCTTCGCCTAAATTCTCCCTGAAACCGGGCATGTACACCACCGAGCAGACGGTCCGTTTGGATTGCCCCACTACTAAAGCCCAGATTTTTTTCACAACCGACAGAAGCGAACCAACAGAGGCACCCTGTCGGCCCGGGCTTATAAAACCGGCTGGGCTCCCAGTGACATCGTATCCGCCTTTTTTGAGATCACAGGCGCCGTGGAGACGCCGGCACTTTCCCTGCAGCCCGGAACCTACAAGGCCACTCAAAGCCTGACCGTCACCTGCGGCACCCCTGAAGCCGGTATTTTTTACACGATCGACAAAACCGATCCCACGCCGGCTTCCCTTCCTTACTCCGGTCCCATTGAGGTTAGCCACTCCATGACCGTTTCGGTCAGGGGTTTCAAGTCCGGCTGGTCGCCGAGCGAAATCGTCAGGGCCGCGTTTGAGATCACCGGCGTGACAGCCCCGCCGGAATTTTCCATTTTCCCTGGAGCCGGGGGCGTATTCCTCCAGACAGGTGCTGTTCATATCCTGCGGGACCCCCAAGGCCGAGGTCCGTTACACGACCGACGGAAGCGAGCCCACCGTTGAATCACCTTTGTACTCGCTGTACTCCGGGCCGGTTGAGCTTGAGGAATCAGTCACTATCTCAGCTCGGGCGTTCAGGCAGGGGTGGGACCCCAGCGCGGTGGTCAGCGCGGCTTATGAGATCACGGGCCAGGTGGCTTCGCCTAAGTTTTCCCTGAAACCGGGCATGTACACCACCGAGCAGACGGTTCGTTTGGACTGCGCCGATTCTGAGGCCCGGATTTTTTACACGACCGGCAGAAGCGAACCGACTCAGGATTCGACGCCTTACAAAGACCCGATACAACTGGCCGAATCCGTCACCCTGTCGGCCCGGGCTTATAAAACCGGCTGGGTTCCCAGTGAGGTTGTCAGTGCTTCCTATGAGGTGAGCCGCCGACTCCCGGCCCCTGTTTTTTCGATAAAACCCGGAAATTATGATACCGCGCAGACCGTGGCCGTTGAGTGCGATACCGGCGGGACGAAAATTTATTACACGACCGATGGTTCAGAACCCACGGAAGAGTCCAGCCTTTATACCGGCCCGTTAGAACTATCCGAAACTGTCACCTTGTCCGTTCGAGCCTATAAGATCGGCTGGACACCCAGTGAATCCGCCGAGGGTGTCTTTAAAATCATTAAAAAGAAAGTCAAACCGGCCGTCAAAAAGCCACCCGTGGAAGTTTCGCCGCCGCCACGAAAAAAAGCGATCCCCAAACGGGAAGAAGTCCAACGGGCAGCCCCTTCCGAAGGCGAGGAAGAGGTGGTCGAAGAAATCGAAGTCATACCGGAACGGATAGCCGGGCCCGTAAAGACTGAGACGAAAAAGGAAGCGCCTATCGCCGGCGCGCCCCCCAAAGCCGCCGTTTCGACTCCACAAAAGCGGAAGAAAACGGTTGAGGAAGATTCTTCCGTTATGCTGGTAAAAGGCCTTGTGCCGGATTTTCTGTATATCCTGAACGAGGAATGGTTTGAACCCGGGGAAGAAATCATTGAAAGAAAAAAATACGGGGACTGGTTCTGGGTTGTTTTGGAAGGCGCTGTGGACATTATCCGTGAGACACCCAGGGGGCGGGCGCCAATCCTCAGGCTTGGGACAGGCTCTTATCCGGGAGTATTTGCCGCCGTTTTAAGCCCCAAGCGCATGAGAACAGCTACGGCGGTGGCTGTGGGAAAAGTCTGCCTGGGCGTCATGGATATTCAAAGGATCTCAACTGAGTTCTCTTCCCTGTCCTCTGAATTTCGAGTTATGCTGGAGAGCCTCGTGGCTAGGGTGGCTCAGATAACGGACCTGGCCGAGAATTTTTACCTTGAGAAATCCCCGGAGGCCGATGACAGATTGAAGACGGCCAGTCCTCTGATCAAACAGGGGGAGAAGACATCAGGGCTGTTCAGGATCAAGCAGGGAAACGCGTTCCTAGTTCGGCATGAAGAGCAGGAACGGGTTTGTCTGGCCACCCTCGGGACCGATGACTTTTTCGGCCAAATCCCACTTCTTGATTTCGGCCATGAACCCCTCGGGGCGTCAATACTTGGTTCACCGGATGTCGAAACCCTGGAGATCGATCAGGAAAAGATTCGTCAGGAATACGAAAAGCTAACCAAGGCGGCCCGCAGTATAATCGCCAACCTCGGAGATTCTCTGTCGATTACAACAAAAATGGCGTTCAAATACCGAAAAAAATAAGGCGCTCAAACAACAAGGTTCTCCGCGCGTGCCTGCCCTGTGGCGGGGTTTCATTCATCCGTCAAAGCGCCGTTTTTTAGGGGCTGTTACAATAAATATTAGTAATATTCCTGCGGGTTAATTTTTCGCCTTCCGCGATTTCAACAAAATTACTGGTTTTGCAGAGGTCTCGTTCCGTTTGATTACTAAGGTAAATCAAGCCTCTAAAATCAGCTGACATGACATAACAAGTGGCAATTACATGATGTTTTGGCGTTTGTCGCAAGGCGGCTTAGGAGAAACGCCAAAACTAAATCTCCTCCTGCCCCAAGGCCAAACGGAACTTATTTATGACAAACTCTTTAACCAATTATTTACGAGGCTTGCAGGCTCAACCCTTTTTGGTTTTCACCTCGTTTAAGTGTCCTCTCGCCGGAGCGCCCTCGGCCTCATCCCCCGCTTCCGCCACCTCCGCACCTTCCGGTATTGCCTGGGGTTCTGGCTGCTTGATCGCGAAACGGTAAATGTAAACCGCGACAGGCACACCGAGAAGAACACCCCAGAGGCCGAACAAGCTGTGGCCGATATAAAGGATGATCAGGATCAGGACCGGGTTGAGTTTCATCACCGCGGAGACAATCCTCGGGTTGAGGATATAGGCCTCGATGGTGTGGATGATCAAGATCAGGATAAGGGCATAAAAAACCAGCTCAATTCCCCCGCTGTTAAAGGCCAGCAGAAAGATGGGAATCGAGGAAATCATGGTTCCTAAAACTGGCACCAATCCCGCGAAAAAGACGATGACGGAAAGCACCACAATCGGGTGGATATTGAGGATGTAAAGTCCGGTCGCGGTGAGGAGTGTGTTCACGCAGGCGACGATGATCTGTGCCTGAAAAACTTCCCCCACCACCAGGGCGAACTGGATTACGCTCTCCACGGTTTCGAGATAAAACACTCTGAGCCTGGTTTCCCTCAGGGCCATGGTCCTTTCACGAAGCTTGGGATAATCGAACAGAATCAGGAAGCTGAAAAGGATACTGACCAGGAAGTAGGACAAAAAAGCGGTGGCGGAGTTAAAAAATTTGACTATAAAGGCGATCACCGCCTCCTGGCTGTAACCAATCAGGGCCTCAAAAGTCAGATTTTCTTTTATTTTTTGAATAAGCGGGGCTAACTGTTCCTGTTGACCGGCCAGACGGCCGAGGTAGCTTTGAAGTTCATTCAGTGTCTCTGGTATCTGCTTGATAAAAACCTTGGATTCAGAACCCAGTCTGGGAACGATGTATAGAACCATTGTCGATAAGATACAAAGAAAAACGAGGTAAGTCACCACTGTCAGAAAGCGCCGGTTAAATCGGGTCTTTACCTCCAGCCAGTGGGTAACATTATAAAAAATAAAACAAAGGATGAACGTCAGGAAGAGCAGTCCAAAGAGCTTCCTGAGCAGGAAGAGCAGTCCGAAGAAGGCCGTCCAGATGAGGACCCTTTTGTTTATGCTGACGAATTTTTGAAGGTCAAGTTCCATGAAATCAAGATAGCATAAAACATGATCAGGGCAAATCGTTATTAATTTTGATTAAATTCCCTTGCGCGTTCAGGGCGTTCGATGAGGGAAAATCTAGTTGACCCAGTTCGTGGATCAGCTTTGCGGCCTGATTTGACGGGTCCCGTTTGAGAGGACGGCCATAGACCTGGACGAATGAAACCACGCGGCCGTCGATCAGGCGTCCGTCCGGGGCGAGTTCAACCAGGAGTAAAGGGGCAAAACCGGCTTTGCCAGAGACATTGAACCTCATCATGGTACAGAAATTTCCTAAAGAATAAGCGATGAGTCGTCTTTTATAAACCTCCATGGCTCGAGGCACATGCGGGCCGTGACCCAGAACCAGATCCGCTCCGGCGTCAATCATGGCGTGAGCGAAACGGACCACCTCTCCCCGTTCTTCGCCGTGAAAAAGCTCCATCTCCCGGGGGGTTCTGACCGCGTCTTCCCCTTCCTTTCCGGCGTGCATCGAGACGATGACTATATCGTTGTTCCGGACCAGCCGGGCCACTATCCGTTCCGCCTTCGGGATATCAAGCAGATAATGGCTGTGAAGGTAAGGCGCGAAGGCGGCCATGGCCACCCGGAGGCCTCGAACATTAAGGCTGGCCGTCATGCCCGGCGGTCCGGAAAAGGCGATGCCGTTTCGCCGCAAGGTCTCGATGGTCATCTGTTTACCTTCCGGCCCGAAATCATTGATATGGTTGTTGGCGATGGAAGCCAGATTGAACCCGGCCTCGGCGAGAAAAAGACCATAGCCCGGGGGAGTTCTGAAGGCATAGTTTTTGCCGGAGGCGGTTTCCTTTTTGGATCGGCCAACGTTGGACAGCGTGCCTTCGTAATTGAAGAAGGCGACATCGCTTTGCTTGATTAATTTCCGGCACGAGTCGAACAGGTTGGCTCCCCCGCCTTCAGGCAGCCGGTCCTCCGTCCCCAGCATGACGTCACCCACAGCCGCGATCCTGATTGAATCTCCGGCCCGGGATGGCGAACCGTCACACAATAAAAACAGCCCCGCGATCAAGGCAATGAGCCCGGCTGTTTTATAATGACTGGCGGATCTTAATAATACCATGATGGCCGGTTCTCAAACAGGCCTCAACCTTCCTGACGAATCATGTTAAGGAGCCCGCCCGCGGCCAGAATTCGGCGCTGCCGTTCAGAGGCGTCGAGGCTGGTCATGATTTTCTTCTCGCCGATTTGAACCGGTATTTCCACGGCCCCGCCAAGAACACGCTCCCGGACGCCTTCGATGGCAATGATTTCGCCTTCAGCGATTTGACCATAGTCGTCAGGATTGATAAAGGTTAGAGGAAGTATCCCGAAGTTGATCAGGTTGGCCTTGTGAATACGGGCGAAACTTTTGACCAGTTTGACCTGCACGCCCAGGTAACGGGGCGCTATGGCCGCGTGCTCTCGTGACGAACCCTGTCCGTAATTTTCGCCCCCAACAACCGCCACGGTTCCCTCAGCCTCAGCCCGTTCGGCGAAATCAGGGGAAAGCGCCTGGAAAACAAAGCGGCTGATGGCCGGGATGTTGCTTCGTAAAGGCAATATCTCACTGCCTGCGGGCATGATGTGATCAGTGGTGATGTTGTCCTTCACCTTGAGGATCACACGGGCCTCGAACCGGTCTGGCAACTCCCCAAAATCTGGAAACGGCTTGATGTTCGGCCCCCTGATGATTTCAGTGCCGGTTGTGTCCTCAAGGGGCGGGATGACTATTTTATCATTGATGATAAACTCTTCAGGCAGGGTAATTTTTGGATAGTCCCCCAGATCGCGCGGGTCCGTGATGCGGCCTGTCAGGGCGGCGGCCACGGCGGTTTCCGGTGAACAGAGGTAAACCTGGTCGCCCTTGGTTCCGCTTCGGCCGGGAAAATTGCGGGTAAAGGTACGAAGCGAAATGGTGCCGCTGGCCGGGGCCTGGCCGACGCCGATACATCCCAGACATCCGGGCGACTGGACGCGCGCTCCGGCCTGGATGAGTTTCATCAGACCGCTGTTAGAGATTATATTTTCCAGGACCTGCCGGCTCCCGGGGTTAATCTCCAGGCTGATATTTTCATGCGCCGTCTTACCTTCAACGGCCCCGGCAACCATCATCAAATCACGATATGATGAATTGGCGCAGGAACCGATTATAACCTGGGCCACCTCTTTCCCGGCGACCTCCCTGACCGGTACCACGTTATCCGGGGAAGAGGGGCAGGCGATCATGGGTTCAAGCGTGCTTAGATCCAGGAAAATCACCTGATCGTAAACCGCGTCCTCGTCGGCGGACAGAGGCGTGTAATCCTCCTCTCGCCCCTGCGCGTGAAGAAAAAAGCGCGTGTTTTCGTCACTGGGCCAAACTGTGGTCGTGGCTCCCAGTTCAGC
>JAFDLS010000109.1 GCA_019306365.1 Deltaproteobacteria bacterium | reverse complement strand
CCGTTTTTCCCGTCGACAACCGCCTGGCGGTAAAGCTTCAAAAGCGCGCCGGGAAACATATGTATGCCCGTACCAAGCATCAGCCGCCGGTCTTCCAGGTGAAAATAAAAGCCCGGGCATTCCATGCGCTTGCGCCGGCCTTCCCAGAACCAGATGCCCAAATGCGTTTTATAAGGACTTTTATCCCGGCTGAACCTGGTGTCCCTGTTCAACCTGAACAGGCTCTTGTTGACGGCGGAAATGGCGTTGATCCCTGGAGCGATCTGACGAAGCTTCTCTCCCATGAACACCACAAAATCCATGGCCGGTTGTTTCACGTATTCATCATAATCTTTTCTGTGAACTTCAAACCACTGCTTGGTGTTGTTTTTTTTAAGCCGGTCAAAGAAATCCACCGTTTCTTTGGGAAAACCTTTGAACTCAGACATGCCCCGCCTCCATAAATTTCAGTAGCTTTAATATATATTAACTTTCCTGTGAAGCGATTACCAGACCTGAATCCGGGGCTGTTGGCCAGGCGTTGGAATAGTTATCCGCCTGCAACGATTACCGGTCCCCTGGCGGGTTTTCTGAAATTTGCTGGACTTACTTTATAAGAACCGGCATGATAACATTATAAAGAATCTCAGGTATAAACCCAAGCCAAACGATGGAGGAGCATATGACAGGGAGGTCTGATTTCGAGGCTATTTGTTTCACGCCAGCGACAGAACTGGCCAGGATGATTCGCGAAAAAGAAATTTCGCCGGTCGAGGTGGTGGAGATTTTTTTAAAACGCATCGAAGAGGTCAACCCCAAGGTTAACGCGTTTTGCCTGGTCACCTCCGAATCAGCCGCTCAGGAAGCCAAACAGGCTGAACAGGCGGTTATGAACGGGGAAGCGCTGGGCCCGCTTCACGGCGTCCCTTTTTCCATCAAGGACCTGGTTTTTACCAAGTCTGTCAAAACCATGCGGGGATCCAGGATTTATGAGAACTTCGTGCCTGACGAGGACGCCCCGCTGGTCACCCGGCTTAAAGGCGCGGGCGGCATCATGGTGGGCAAGACAACCACCCCTGAATTCGGCCATAAAGGCGTGACTGATTCGTTCGTAACCGGTGTGACCCGCAATCCCTGGAACCTCGACCTCACCCCCGGCGGGTCAAGCGGAGGCGCGGGGGCTCAGGTGGCCGCCGGAATGACCCCCCTGGCGGTGGGCACGGACGGCGGCGGTTCCGTACGCATCCCATCTTCGTTTTCAGGCATCTATGGTCTCAAGCCCTCTTATGGCCGGGTGCCGGTTTACCCGGTCAGCCAGCTTGACTCGCTTTCGCACGCCGGTCCCATGACGCGTACCGTGGCCGACGCGGCTTTGATGATGTCCGTGATGGCCGGGCCGGATGATTCGGACCCGCTGTCCCTGGAAGCTCCTCCGGCTGATTATGCCGGTGAACTGGATAAAGGCATAAAAGGCCTCAGGGTGGCCTGGAGCCCTGACCTGGAGCACTTCACCACCGATGACCAGGTGGCTGAGATTACAGCCGGGGCCGCGAAAGCCTTTGAGGAACTGGGTGTCAGCGTGGAAGAGGTCAAGCCCGGATTTCAAGACATTTCAAGGGCCTTTGGCGTCTTCTGGCTGGCGGGCATGGCCGGAATGCTGGAGGATTATCTCGAGGAATGGGAAGACAGGATTGACCCTGTTCTGGTTGAGCAGGTCAAGCTGGGGCTGCAAATGAGGGCCGTTGATTTTGTCAAGGCCCAGATGGTGCGCAGCGAGTTTCGGGACAGAGTTAGGCGGTTTTTTCAGCGTTATGACCTCTTGCTGCTCCCGACTTTACCCATACTGCCTTTTAAGGCCGGGGTGCCCTTTGAAGAGGCTCTAAAGGGCCAGCCGGTAGATTTTCGGAACTGGTCTCCCTTTACCGCGCCTTTTAACCTCGGTCAAAATCCAGCCGCTACCGTACCGGCCGGATTCTCAAGGGAAGGGCTGCCCGTGGGTCTGCAGATCGTGGGCCGCCGTTTCGCCGACCTGACCGTGCTTCAAGCCTCAGCCGCTTTTGAAGCCATAAGGCCGTGGGCGGATAAGCGTCCGGGCATATAATTCAAGACCATTGGATAACAAAAGGGGAGCCTGGCTGAATAGCTCCCCCTGATTCACGTTAAGCTGACAAGGAGTAGATACATGTCTGAAGTCGAGGCCAAAAAGGCAATTGACGCCTTTTTTGCGGGATTCAATGCTCAGGATAACGAGGCGATCCGTAAATCACTGCATTTCCCCCACGTCCGATTCGCCAGCGGCAGGGTCAGAATTGCGCCGGAATCATCAGAATTCAAGACGCCCTTCAACTTCCTGATCGAGCATGAAGGCTGGCACCACAGCTCCCTGGATTCGGTCGAGGTCATCCACGCCTCAGACGATAAGGTGCACTTTGCTATCGAATTCAGCCGATACAAGGCTGACGGTTCCAAATACGCCACCCATCAATCGCTGTGGATCGTGACAAAAGAAGGCGGCCATTGGGGCATTATCGCCCGGTCCAGCTTTGCCCCCTGACCGGGAGTCCGAACCGAGACCTCTGCAAAACCAGTAATTTTGTTGGAATCGCGGAAGGTGAAATTTTGACCCGCAGGAGTATTACTAATATTCCGAGGACTTAAAATTGAGCCTGACATATGCCGCTGCAGCGTTAGCGAAGCGGTGCTCAAGAGTTCAGCTAAAGGACGAAGTTTTGCAGTGGTCTCGAAGTTTAAGAGTCGAGAGATGAGTAGGCCGCGAATTGGGTCAGGGCGGCGATAGCCTTTGTCGCCGTTTCCGGCCTTAAAAATGTCGGCATGCCTTTTCGGGCATAGATGTTCAGGTTTTGCTCCTGCCCCACGGCGTAAGCGGGCACCGCGAAAAGAGACACCTTGGCCTTTTCCGTAATCTTGGCCAGCACTCCCGCCATGTCTTCATCAGCCAGCGGGTAATAGGTGATCCACAGGATCACGTCGCACTCCCTGGCCATAAGTTCCATGGTCATGGTTACGATTCTGGCAAACTCTCCAAAAGGCGGCCAGACCAGATCAACCGGGTTCCTGGTGGTTGGAATCGGGGCCTTGACCTCTTTCATGAATTTCCTGATGGTCTCCTGGGTCTCACTGGAAAAAACCGGCACCGTTAGCCCGAGGTTCTCACAGGCGTCGGCGGCCGCGACCGCGCCCCCGCCGGCCTCGACCAATATTCCCACCCGTTTCCCCGGCGGGACACGGCTGTAATTGCAGGCCACTGCAAAATCGATCATCTCGTGAAGGTTATCCGCGCTTATAATCCCTGACTGCCTGAAAGCGGCTCGGCAAACCGAATCGCTCACGGCCAGAGACCCGGTGTGGGACTGGGCCGCTTTGGCCCCTGCCTCAGTCCGGCCCGACTTCCAGATGATAACCGGCTTTTTTTTGGCAATCCGCCTGGCCAGGGTGAACAGCCGGCGGCCTTCCTTTATCCCTTCGATATAAGCCGCGATGACCTTTGTCTCCTGGTCTTCGGCAAAGTATTGACCAGCCGCTTTGTCCGATAAACGAGACCGAACCGCTCTCCGGCGGTTTTTCGATCGCCGTCAGGTGAGGCAGGACCATGTTTATTTTAGCCTCGGGGCTGTATATGCCCATGCAGTTGGGGCCGACGACCCTTGTCCCGCCTTCACGGGCTGTTTTGACTATCTGGGCTTCGAGTTCTTTTCCTTCCGGGCCGAGTTCGCCAAAACCGGCGCTGTGCACGATCACGAACTTGACGCCTTTATCGGCGCAGCCGCTTACCGCCTTGAGCGTGGCCTGAGCGGGGATGGTAATTATGGCCAGGTCAACCTCACCCGGTATTTCATCCACCTCCTTGTAGCTCTTAAGGCCCATTATTTCGGAAGCGCCAGGATTGACCGGGTAGATCCGGCCCTCGAAATGATGATCTAAAAGGCTCTTGAGAAACATGCCGCCAGATTTCTGGGGATCGTTGGAAGCGCCTATAATTGCCACCGACGAGGGATTAAAGAGCGAGTCAAGCATCAAAGATACCTCCACAAGTTCAGCCTAATTTTCAATGATAAGAAATAAAATCAGGAAACAATGAGGTGAAGTGTAGAGATGCCAGGCCGGTTTGTCAAACGGAAAGCCTTTTGAGTTATATTATAGTAATTGCAAAAATTACGTTCCGTTTGATTACTAATGTAAATCAAGGCTCTAATAACGGCTGCCATGATATAACAAAAGGCAAATACATGATGTTTTGGCGTTTGTCGTAAGGTGGTTTAGGAGAATGACCGAAACTAAATCTTCTCCTACCCCAAGGCCAAACAAAACATATTTATGACAAACGTCTAGAACGCTCTAATAACAGGTAAACCGGTCATTCCCGGGAAAGCGGGAATCCAGTCTGTGAGAGTTACGTTCCCAGGCTGGAGCTTTGGAACGAGTTAAAAAGGGCTCTAGAACCTGGCAACCCCTTTGAGTTATGTTACTATAGAGATCTATAACCCGGCAGCCCCTCCTGAGGCCCGGATTCTGAAACTCAACCCTAAACGCGCACTTTTTTCTTGATACCCAAACCTTTTTATCCTACGGTTAAATAATAATCCTTATCAATGAAAACGGATTTGGTTTCTCCGGAAATAACGTCAAGGAGTTTTTTCACCAATATAAGGTTTTTCAGATTTTTCAGACGGGAGGCTTGGATTACATGACTGTCAGCAACGAACAGATGATCGGTTTCTATTCCACCATGTTAAAAATTCGAATGTTTGAGGAACGGGTTTCGGAGCTGTTCGCGGGAGGGCGCATCCCCGGATTCGTTCATCTCTACGTGGGGGAGGAGGCCGTGGCGGCCGGCGTTTGCGCGGCGCTCAAACCCGAGGACTACATCACCAGCACTCATCGCGGTCATGGACACCTTATCGCCAAAGGCGGTGACGTGAAACTGATGATGGCCGAACTTTTCGGGAAAACAACAGGATACTGCAAAGGAAAAGGCGGCTCCATGCACATTGCCGATATCGAGCTGGGCATGCTGGGGGCGAACGGTATTGTGGGCGCTGGCCTGCCCATAGCCACTGGTGCGGCGCTGGCCGTTCAGTATCAAGGCAAGGACTCCGTCTCGATATGTTTCTTTGGCGACGGAGCCTCCAACCAGGGGACCACTCACGAGGCCATGAACCTGGCTGCCTGCTGGAAACTTCCGATCGTTTTTGTGGTGGAAAACAACCGGTTCGGTGAGTTCACCCACCAGTCCAGGCATCAGACCATTGAGGACATCGCCGACCGTGCCGCGGGGTACGACATCCCCGGAGTCGTGGTTGACGGCAATGACGTCATGGCGGTTTATGAGGCCGCGTCCGAGGCCGTTTCCCGGGCGAGACAAGGGTTGGGTCCCACACTGCTGGAGTGTAAAACCTATCGTGTCAGGGGCCACTTTGAAGGTGACGCCATGGCCTACCGCGACCTGGAGGAAGCCAGGGAATGGATGGCCAAAGACCCGATAGACCGGTTTCAAAAGAAGCTGATGGAAAAGGGAGCGCTGACCGAGGAACAACAGGCGGAAATAGAGAGCGCGATGCAAAAGGAGCTGGATGACGCCGTTCGTTTTGCCGATGAGAGCCCGTTTCCGGATCCCGCTGAACTGACCACTGATGTTTACACGGGTTAAAAGGGATTTGATTCAAATGACGTGGTTTGACCGCAGGGATTTTAAATAGAGAAAGGAGAGGTTTACATGCCTAATATCACGATGGCCCAGGCGATAAACAGCGCGCTTAAACTGGAGATGGAACGAGATCCTGATATCTATGTGGCCGGCGAGGACGTGGCAGGCGGTGTCTTTGCCGTAACCCAGGGCCTGCTGGAACAGTTTGGAGAAAAACGGATTCGTGACACCCCGATTACGGAAAGCGCGATTATTGGAACAGCCGTGGGAGCGGCCGCGTGCGGTCTCAGGCCGGTGGTTGAGCTTATGTTTGTTGATTTCGTGGGCGTGTGTCTGGATCAGCTTTTCAACCAGGCGGCCAAGATGAAATATATGTTTGGAGGCAAGGCCAGGCTTCCGATCGTCGTGAGGACCATGTGCGGGGCGGGCGCAGGAGCGGCGGCCCAGCATTCTCAGTCGCTGGAGGCCTGGTTCATGCACGTGCCCGGCCTGAAGGTGGTCATGCCCAGTTCGGCTTATGACGCCAAGGGTCTTTTGATCTCATCGATTCGTGATGACAACCCTGTGGTTTTCCTCGAGAATAAAACCCTGTATTTCACCATGGGAGAGGTGCCTGATGAGGCCTACACCATCCCTCTGGGTCAGGCTGATATCAAGAGGGAAGGCAGTGACGTGACGCTGGTCGCCACGGGACGCATGGTGGTTTTGGCCCAGGAAGCGGCTGAAAAACTTGCCGCTGACGGCGTCAGCGTTGAAATTGTGGACCCCCGCTCGCTTTCACCCCTGGACGAGGAAACCATTCTTGAATCCGTAAAGAAGACGTCCCATCTGGTAATTGTGCACGAAGAGGTTCAGTTCGCCGGTTCAGGGGCGGAAATAGCGGCCATGGCCGCCGAAAAGGCCTTTGATTATCTGGACGCGCCGATCCTCCGCCTGGGAGCGCCTTTTACGCCGGTTCCGTTTTCGCCTGTTTTAGAAAAGGAATTCATCCCCAGCGTGGACAAGATTATGGCCACCGTTAAAAAGGTCATGGGGAAGTAAAAACCGCCGCCGGTATCGCTTTTAGGGAGTTCCTCCCGGTAATGAAAGATTTGTGTTTCATCCATAATTTTGGTAGACAGTTAAATTTATGATGTCCTTTATAACAATATATTCTCGCGTGAAGCCCCTTGCGGCCCTCAATCGCGCGCCGCTGAAAACGCTGAAGCTTTGGTCGCTTCGCTTGGCGGTTATTACTCTGGTTCTTTTTGCGGGTATGGGGCGGACCATGGCCGAATCTTCCAAGGCTCCCGCCGCCCCGGTGGTGGTGGCGCCGATCGAAAAGAAAACCGTGGCCCTGTCTCTGAAACTGGTGGGAACGGCCACGGCCAACCGGGTCAGCCGTGTGGCCGCGGAGGTGGCGGGTCTGGTTAAAACGGTCAATTTCAAGAAAGGTGATCTGATTAACAGGGGTGATACACTGGTCACGCTGGATCAAACGGACCAGGAACTCTCCCTCAGGGCGTATCAGGCCAAACTGGCCAGCGCCGACATCAGGCTCGATGAAGCACGCAAGGACCTGCAGCGGTCCGCCAGCTTGAAGAAAGCCCATACCATTAGCGCTCATAACTATGAGAAAGACCTTTTCAACGTGCGGACTTTGGAGCAGGAGGTGGCGCACGCCCGGGTTGAGGCGGCCCGTCTAGCCGACCGCATCAAGCGCATGACGGTACGCGCGCCTTTTACCGGCTTCATAATCAATCAGCACACTGAAATCGGTCAGTGGCTCAACCCCGGCGCTCCGGTTGTCACCCTGATGGACCTGTCAACCATCAAGGTCTTGGTTTTCCTGCCAGAGAGATATTTGAGTGAAATCGCGGTTGGATCTTCCGCCAGTATCAAGTTCGACGCCTTTAAAGGTGAAACCTTCACTGGTCAGGTTTCGGCCGTCATTCCGGCCGCTGAAGAAAAGTCTCGCAACCTGCCCGTGGAGATTTCCCTGCCGAACCTGGACGGTCGGATCAAGGCCGGTCTCCTGGCCCGCGTCTCTTTGAGCGGTTCCCCGCGTGAAGTTCACCTGGTCCCCAAAGACGCTCTGGTCCTGAATAAAGGCAAAGCCACTATTTTCATCGTTAACAAGGAGGCCGCCGTGCCTGTTCCGGTTCGAATCGGCGAAGCTCACGGCCAGCAGGTTGAAATCTTCGGCAAGATCGTACCGGGGCAGATGGTCGTGGTTCAGGGCAATGAGCGGCTCTGGCCCGGCCAGAAGGTCACTATCGTTCCGCCTCAAACCCCCCGAAATTAAAACCTCACCATGAACCTGACTAACTTCTCCATACGCAATCCGGTCACCGTCATCGTCGGCGTCCTGTTGCTCGTTCTTTTCGGGTTCATCGGCCTGACGCGCATTCCGGTACAGCTGACGCCTGACGTGGAAAAGCCGACTATCAGCGTCCGAACCTACTGGCCCGGAGGCAGCCCGACCGAGGTTGAACGTGAGATCGTCGAGGAGCAGGAGGAAAAGCTAAAAAGCGTCGAGGGGCTTTACCGGATGACCTCCGAGTCACGCGACGGGAGGGGAACCGTCACCCTCGAGTTTCAGCTGGGCACGGACGTGGACGCGGCCCTGTTGAAGGTTTCCAACCGCTTGCAGCAGGTGCCTCAATACCCGGACGAGGCCAGAAAGCCTATACTCATCCCGGCCGGTGAACAGCGCACCGCGATGATGTGGACCACCGTCCGGGGGCTGCCTGGCCGGATCGAGTCCGTGGTCAAGGACCGGGATTTCATTGAAGACTACGTCAAGCCCAGACTGGAGCGAGTTTCCGGCGTGGCGGCGGTCAACGTCTACGGCGGCACGGAACGGGAGATGCAGGTTATTGTTGACCCGCAGAAACTGGCTGCCCGATGGGTGACAATTCAAGAGGTAATCCGGGCCGTGGCCGCGGGCAACAAGAACACCAGCGCCGGGGAATTCGACGAAGGCAAGAGGCGTTACATCGTCCGCACCGTCGGGGAATATCAAACCCCTCAGGACATTGAACGGGTTATCATTAAAAACATTGGCGGCAACCCCCTTTACGTCCGCGACGTGGCCCGGGTGCAGCTTGCCTATAAGAGGCCCACGTACTACACCACTCGGGACAGAGGTTCCGGAACCCTTGTCATCAACGCGGTCCGGGCCACCGGAGCCAATGCCTTGACCGTCATGGCAGGGCTTAAGAAGGCCTTCGCCGAATTGAATCAAGGCATACTGGCCGAACGGAAGCTGGAAATCGTTCAGACTTATGATGAGACGACCTACATCAAGTCAGCCATCCGGCTGGTCCGCAACAACCTCTTCCTGGGCGGAACCCTGGCCCTCTGCGTTCTGCTTATTTTTCTCCGCAGCCTCACCAGCACCCTGATCATCGCCACGGCCATCCCCATCAGTATAATAGGCGCTTTTTTCCTGATGTCTCTTTTCGGCCGGAACATAAACGTCATCAGTCTGGCCGGTATGGCTTTTGCCGTGGGGATCGTCGTGGACGCGGCCATCGTGGTCCTTGAAAACATCTACCGGCATCGAGAAGAAGGAGAGCCCCTCAAGGACGCGGCCTTGAATGGGACGCGGGAGGTCTGGGGAGCCATCCTGGCCAGCTCCCTGACGACCATCGCCGTATTCGCGCCGGTAGTCTATATGCAGGAGGAGGTCGGCCAGCTTTTTCGTGATATCGCTATTGCTATCTCCAGCGCTGTTTTTCTTTCGCTCATCGTTTCAATTACCGTTATTCCCACCTTCGCTTCTCGAATTTTGGGAGTTTTGCGGCTTAGAAAAAAAAGGGTGAGCCGCCAGGTTTCGGAAAACGGAGCTTCAGGCCCGCCGGTTAAGCCGTCTATACTGACCTGGCCCGGCAGAGTTGTGGTTAGGTTCGTGCCCTTATTAACCCGCTGGGTAGGCGGTCGAATCTGGGCGCAGGTCTTGATTATTCTCGTTTTGACCTCGGCGTCCCTGGGCATGGCCGTCTTCCTGGCCCCGAAGGCCGAATATCTGCCTGAAGGCAACCGGGACATGATCTTCGCCCTGATGATTCCGCCGCCGGGTTACAACCTGGGTGAATTCGAAAAAATGGCCGGGACTTTGAAAAAAGACCTGTCTCCCTACTGGTCGGTTCAGCCGGGATCCCCGGAAGCCGCCGAGATGGACGCGCCGCCGATCAGGAGTATGTTTTTCTTTGCTTATGGTCAAACGGCTTTCATGGGCATAAGCCCCTTCGCTGAAGACGCCTACCGCATCAAGGAGCTGTACCCGGTTATCCGGCGCGCCATAAACAAGCTGCCCGGCGTCATCGCCATAGTACGGCAGCCCAGCCTTTTCGCTCGCGGTATCGGCGCGGGCCGGTCCATCAATGTGGAAATCACCGGACCGGACCTGGACCGCGTCCTTTCCCTGGGACAGCGTATCTATGGCCAGCTTAAGAAAATTTTACCCCGCAGCCAGATGCGCCCCATCCCGTCCCTGGATCTCGGCAACCCGGAGGTAAGGGTCATACCAGACCGGGAACGCGCGGCTGAGGCGGGACTTAACGCTTCCGCACTGGGTTCCATGATTGACGTCCTTCTGGACGGCCGCAAGGTCTCGGATTACCGCTACCAGGGTGAAAAAATCGACCTGACCGTAATGGGTGAACCGGGGCGAATTACCCGGACACAGGACCTGATCGACATCCCGGTCAAAACCCCGGACCAGCGCCTGATCACGCTTGGTTCCGTGTCTGAAATAAAAACCGTGTCCGGGCCCATGCAGATCAATCACATAGAACGTGAGCGGGCGGTCACCATCCAGGTTATTCCTCCCGAAACACTGCCTCTGCAGACGGCCATGGAGATGATTGAACAGAAGGTTGTCGGGCCGATCAAAAAGAGCGGGGAACTGGGTGACTTTCACCGTATCAAACTGGCCGGAACGGCTGACAAGCTGACCCAAACCAGGGAAACGCTGACGTTCAATTTTATCCTGGCCCTCGTCATCACCTTCCTCCTTATGTCGGCCCTTTTCGGAAGCTTTGTTTATCCCCTGATCATCATGTTTTCCGTACCGCTGGCCGCCGCGGGCGGATTTCTGGGTCTGGCCGCGGTCAACGCCTTTATTGCCTACCAGGCCATGGACATTCTGACCATGCTCGGTTTCGTGATTCTGATAGGCATCGTGGTCAACAACGCTATCCTGATCGTACACCAGGCCCTTAACAACATCAGATATAAAGGTCTGATTCCCCGCGACGCCGTGGCTGAATCCGTCAGAACGCGGCTCCGCCCCATCTTTATGAGCATGGCCACCAGCGTTTTTGGCATGAGTCCCCTGGTCCTCTTCCCGGGAGCGGGGTCGGAGATCTATCGGGGCCTGGGCAGCGTGGTAATCGGGGGATTGATCGTCTCGACGGTCTTCACCATCTTCCTGGTGCCTTCCCTTTTTTCTCTGGTGCTGAATATTCAAACGAAACTGGGCTGGGGTCCCAAACCCGCGAATAATTAGAGCGTTTGTCATAAATATTTTCCGTTTGACCTTTAGGTTTTTTTTCTGGTTCCCAAGCTGGAGCCTGGGAACGAGTTGGAAGCGGTCACTTTTCCTGGCCGGGGTTTGGGTTGGGTTGAAGAATTTCCCCGCCTGACCCTGGATTCCCGCTTTCGCGGGAATGACGGGAAGAGGCGTTGTCGTTTAGGTGAAAAAAGTTGATTTGTTTGAGCTTTTCGTTTTTTTCTGGTTCCCAAGCTCCGGCTTGGGAACCCCTTCAGAACAGCCACGTTCCCAAGCTGGAGTCTGGGAAAGAGTGGGATAGATAGCCCTTTTAATCACCCCCCTTTTTAAATCGGGCTAAAAGGGTTTTAGGACGATTGCGTGACTATATTCCCTCAACTTCCACCCCGTAATGTTTCATGAGTTCATGCTTTTTTTGTAACAGCAACAAAAAAGAACTGTCATTCCCGCGAAAGCGGGAATCCAGAAGTAATGTTGTTTTGACCGTGGTAACTTAACCCCCCAGGCTGGTAAAAAATTCCCCTTAAAGGTATAGTAGTATTATCGAACCGCCGGGGGAATTCAAAATGAGGATTGAGGTAAACCTTTTTGCTTCCTTGAGGAAGTACCTGCCTGAAAACAACCACGGGGAACCTGTTTTTTTAGA
>JAFDLS010000004.1 GCA_019306365.1 Deltaproteobacteria bacterium | reverse complement strand
GTCTCCTTGCGGGCGGCGGCCAGAAAGACCTCGGCCACGCCGCGGCCATGGTCTGAATGAGCGGCAGCGCCTGCGGCGACCATGCGGGCAAAATTCCGGGCGGCGATTGTTTCGGGTGTAGCCCCGCAAAGGCCTTTCCGGTTATCTTCTTCAACGCCTTCTTTTATCTTTTTGGTCAGGGGTAAACGGCAAGGGCCCTGCGAACAGTTCTTACAACAGATCCCCTCCACTCCGATATTACATGGTTTCATCGTCTTGGCCCGGTCGAAAATCGTCTCGATACCTTCGGCCTGGGCTTTTTTAATCATTTTGATACTAGCGGTGTCTACAGATACCTCTTCCGCCCTTACACCCTTTTCCTTTTTGCCTTTATCCTCATCGGCTGACATGAAAGGTTCCTCCTCACATTTTAAATTCCGGGTTTAAGTTAAAAATCCTGATTATTAATATATCCTATGGGTATAATTATGTCTACACATCACTATGTAATAAACCGGCGGTGAACCCGAACTAAGCTGGCCAAAATATCCTCTGCCACCACAAATTCCTTCTCCACTACCACTTCCGCTTTCTTCATGCTGCGAGGTCCAGCAGCCTGTTTAGCCGCATGTTTAGCTTCAAGTTCCTCCCGTTCTTTAGCCCGGGCTGCCCTGAGAGCCTGTTCCTTCTCCCTGGCCTCAGCCTTGGCTTTGGCTTTGGCTTCCGCCTCGGCCTTCTTCCTGGTCTCTTCCTCGGCTTTAGCCCTGGCTTCCGCCTCCGCTTTTGCCTTGGCTTCCGCCTCCGCTTTTGCCTTGGCTTCCGCCTCCGCTTTAGCCTTGGCCTCTTCCTCAGCTTTAGCCTTGGCCTCTTCCTCAGCTTTGACCTTGGCCTCGTCAATGGGTACAACCTTTTTCTCAGGGGCGGCGGCTTTCTTCTCTTCTTTCTTCTCCTTGGCGGGCGCGGCTTCCTTTTTCACCTCGGCCTTCTTTGGCGCGGCTTTCTTCTTTGGCGCGGCCTTCTTCTCAGTCTTCTCTTCCTTCTTCGGTGAAGGCGCGGCTTTCTTTTCTACCTTGGGCAGCATATCCAGAGGTACGACCCCGACCTCTTTGACACCCTCGGCAGTGGCCTCACCACCGTCAGCCAGAAGATCGATATACTGTTTTACGATTTTCACGGATTCAGGATGGCGGATGAACAAAATATCAGAACCGGCTAAAAGCAAAGCCACGGAAGCGGTGATTTCCATGAGGATGCCGCGATCGTCGCTATAACCCATTGTCTGGACTTCATCCATATCCTGTTTGGCTTCCTTGGTTTTCCAGATCTCAAAAGCCATGTTATTGATGATGGGCTGCTGGAGGTTCTGGTCCTGTTGCGCCAAAGCGGCCATACGAAGCCGTTCCATGACTGAATAACAGTACTCCATGCCGTAACCAAGACCGCCAGTGGTGGGATCGATCAAAATCTTGTCGTAGGTTACGCCCAGGTTCTCCAGGAGAATATTGAGCTGTTTAGCTAGGTTAACGTCAATAGGGGTGTTGGCGGCCACTATGTGTCCATAGGCTAGGGCCTGAGCGCCTATTTGCTTGTGATTTTTCTCTTCAACCGGCCCCAGGATTAAGTTTTGGCCCTGAAATGCCTCAGCGACGGCGCTCAGAGTTTCAATATCTTTCTGCTCGTTTGCCACACCATAAACGGCAATAGGCACATCCACAGCTTCAACAACGGCCTTTACGGCGGCCACCGCCTCTTTAGCGCCATTGTCGAGTCCGTTGGGGTCTGTGCTTTTGAGTTGTACCACCACGATGTCCGCGCCGTATTCCACACACTTTTTAGCCCAAGCCCCCGGGTCATTCAATACATCGGCAAAAGGCTCTTTCACAGACTCCGGCCACTCTTCGCCAGGGTCCATATCCCATACTTCCATGGCAATTTTTGGTTTATTGGGCATTTTCCCTTCAAAAAGAAAGAAGGGATAAGAGGTTTCTCCTCCTACAGTTACGTCCTGTTTCGAGCCCAGTTTAACTTCTCTTATCTCGCCCGAATACGGAACGGTTTTCATTTCAAAAGCCAAAATTCATACCTCCTTCTTTAAGGTTAAGGTAAGGCTTCAAGGCTCAGCGTCACCTTCACTTTTTATTCTAAACCCACAAAGGGCTCCGCGTTTACGGGATGCGCTGCAACACTTAAACAAATCAAAATCTAGTGAATTTTCGCACATAGACAAGCTAAAAAAAATTACGTCCTTCCTTGTCTTTTCCGCCGTTTAAACTAATTAAATAAACCACTATTTGTCAAGGAAAAATTTTTGTACTGACTTAAAAAAAGTTAAAAAACGAAAGTGTTACCTGCGGGCGGCCTGAAGCCTGGATGTCGCGGCCTGAACCTGTTTTATCTGGGCAAAAAAACGTGGCCTTTCCGAAGAGGCAATGGGAGGAGCAGGCTCTAATTTTAAAGACAAGGGATTGATAAATTTATTATTTTTAGTTATCCTGTAATCGAGATGCGGCCCTGTCGAAAGACCTGTCGAACCAACGTAACCGATCAAATCCCCCTGGCGTACCCATTTCCCTTTTTTAAGACCTTTAGCGTAGCGGGAAAGATGCGCATATGTGGTGGTGTAGGCTCTATTATGTTTAATCTTGACAAACTTTCCATAACCGCCTTTTCGCCCCATGAAGACAACCCGTCCGTCTCCCACTGTTTCCACGGGCGTGCCAACAGGTGCGGCATAATCTATACCCAGGTGCGGGCGGTAAATTTTAAGAATAGGATGAAATCTGACCCTGGAAAAGTAAGAACTTATGCGCCGATATCTAAGCGGTGATTTTAGGAACATCTTGCGCAGGGACCGGCCTTTTGCATTGTAGTATCCGGCTTCCCCTTTGGCATTCTTAAAATAATAGGCCTCCAGCTTTCGTCCCTTATTGACAAACTCAGCCGCGAGAATTTGGCCTGGTCCGATAAAATGTCCATTCAAATACTTCTTTTCATATAAAAGCGAAAACGTGTCCTTGGCTTGAACATCAGTAAAAAAATCAACATCATACGCAAAAATATCAGAAAAACTCAGGATCACTTCCGGGTTTATCTTAAGACGTTCAACCGCCGTGCCCCATAAGGAAAGTTCGATCTCACCTTCAGCAAACTCCAGGCAGACAACCGGTTCAAAAGCCTGTGACGCGGCCACGTGCCCACCAGGGGTTCTCAGCACGACCACCCGATGGCCCTGGTTGTATGAAATCTCACACCTCTCGACTTCCTTGTGATTTTCATCTAGATACAACGTAAATTCAGTTCCCGGCCGAACCTTTTTCAAGTCAAGAACCTTGGCGCAGGCTTGAGTCAGGTTAAAAACCTGAAGACGATCTAATCCCTGACCGGTCAGCGCGCTGCTAACCGTCTCATTTTTCCTTATTTTAACCTTTACCATTTGGACTTTATTCGCCCAGTCCGCTTCGGCTTGAAACGGGCCCGGGTGTAACGCGGGCAGTTTCGAATAAAGTTCCTGATCCGGCTTTGATTTTTCTTTGGCTGCTATTTCAGGACGGCGAATATTAAAGGCTATAAGAGCGATAAAAATTAAAACAAGAACTAAAAGAAATACGAGCAGCCGGCGCCGTCGTTGGCGGGTGGACTGAAAGACATTGTTGTAACGATTTCCGATTTTCATTATCTACCGCAGGCCGAGGTAAGAAAAAACCTGATATAGTAAATTGCCAGAATTATTTTCCGTTTGATTACTAAGCGAAATCAAGCCTCTATCAGCGGCTGATATGGCAAAACAGGCGGCAATTACATAATGTTTTGGCGTTTGCCGTAAAGTGGCTCAGGGTAATGGCCAAAACTATATCTCCTCCTGCCCCAAAGCCAAACGAAACTTATTTATGACAAACGCTCTAACTCTTTTTACCTTAACAAAAAGAGCGGGACAAGGAAAAAGCGTATATGGCTGGTTATCCTGGGAGGTTAGCGAAAGGATAGAAGAGTAAGTCCCGAGGCCTCATCCGGTATCCGGGCAGCCTCCAGACCGTTTATTTCCAATATAACCACCTCGGCTACCAGATATACTTGATTTTCCCCGCGCAGACAACCTACCTTTACGGGTTCATCACCGCGTCCGGCGGCCAGATGCAAATGCAGCGACATCCCTTCTGGATCCTGAACCAGGGTTCCTACACCCAGAATTTCCCTGCTATCTTCGAACCCTGACCAGACAGGCTCCGGAGGTATGGCGGTCTCTTTAGGACCAACCACCAGCTCAGCCTTTTTCATGGCGCCGGTGACAAGAACCAAACCCTGTTCTATTTTTTCCCGGTGCGCCAACTCTTCCACGCAGGTTCGAAGGTCTTCCCCGTCATCAAAACGAACAAAAAAAACACGATTGATTCGGCCAACGCGATAATCCATTTTCACACTTCAGTGTATGTCATGTCAAAAGCGGCATGGTGCAGAGTAATAAAAAAAACTGATACCGATATGTAGATTCGAACGTAAGCTATTCAGGCACAAGGCTTTCCTCGCTTCCGGCAAGGATAGTACTCTTCACCGCTTTGACTTTACGATAGATCCGACCGGGGTCAAGCAGATGATTGTCAACCGTGAGCAGGTCTTTTTCGAGAGAAATACCAAACAAGCGTTCATTCTCCTTGAGGTAAGGCCGGATGAGTTCCCAGTCTTCCAGGGTAATAAAGTCCAGAATCCCACCGTTTAGCTGTTCTTCAACGATTTTGTCATGGGGATCCCGGATGTAAATTGCCCCGCCGGAAGCCAGGGAAAACAGGTTAGATCCGGGGTATGGCGTGGGTAGTTCCTTGAGCCGGCCCTGCCAGTCAAAAGTTACGCCGTTGAGAATAGCGAAACCGCCGCCTTTCAACGGATCGCCAGCCATAAAAGACTCAGCCAGATAATCCAGACTTGTTCCGTTGATAACAACCCGGGGACGACCCACGCCGTTGATTAAGGGCCTGCCAGCGGTGTTGCCCATAATATAGGCCTCGCCCCCCTTGGCGCCGTACATGAAGGTCTGCCCCACATCGCCATATATGACCAGCTTGCCATTTTTCATGATCTGACAAAGCTGATCCTGCGCGTTACCGTGAACGTAAATGTGAAGACCGTCTATGCCTGAAGCGAGATAGTCACCTGAACCGCCATAGATATCGAAACGAACTTCATCCGTACCCAAACCCAGACCGGTGGCCGTGAAACGCTGTCCCCGATATCGAAAGCAGATAAACCGCCGCCACCCCAAACGGTAAGCCTCGACCTGGAGCCGAGCGTCGCAGTCGCAACCTTCGGGCTTAAAATCAAAGGCATCTATGACCAGTATCTCCTGTTCGCCCTGAGGCGGTCCCAGGCGTTCCCGGTTCGTAAAATCAATGCGCGCGTACCGGCTGGAAGATTCAGAACCTACCAGCGGACAAGCCAGCAGGATATCATCAATCGCCTGATTGAGAACCTCTAACAGGGAACGCCGGCGTTTGTCATGCGGATCGTAACGCCTGTCTAAAAGCAGCGTAAGAATCTTTAAAACCGTACTTTTTGTTTGATCGTCTCGGATCGCCGCCCTTTTCAGCCACTCAACCGTACCCAAAAACCTTTCGTAACCCGGTTCAGACAGGTCAGCCACAACCATCTTATATAAGCCCACCGCGTCTCCCGCGGCCAGCATCTGCTCCATTCTTGAAATAACTTCCGAACGCGTAACACCATGCGGACGGGGGAAAGGACAGGGTTTCTGATACTCGGGGATGTTAATGGCCTGTCCGAATTTATCAGTGCAGGTGAGTTCAGCCTCCCCATTTTTGCCCGGTTTGATATTAAAAATGAACGCGCCGCCGTCGGTGTGAGATCCGCCGCGTGCGTTCCAGTAGGTATCCGCGACGCGGCCAAACCGGGGATCTTCATCGGCCAGACTTCTCAAGGTGGCGTCAATCGCGTGCTTTTCAGAGCATATCAGCCCCACCTTGACTTCACCGTCCATAAGGGCGAACACCTGTGGCCGAAGCATGGATGTATCGGTGATGCCAATGAGTTGAAGGGTCTGATCCTCAACGTTATTCCGGGCGATAATGAAAAACCATGGGCCGTCCGGCGAGCCGTGCATGTGACTGTTTTGAACGAGGGAGTAAATTCTCTGCTTGTCTTCGGAGAGCTGGTCCAGATCCATTTCGCTGGTTGGAGCCAGGGCCTCAATCACATATTCCAGGGGATAGCTGTAAACACGGGTCAGCAAATCAAACAAATACGCGCTGACTTCGGTGTCAGTCATGAAGAGGGGGAAGATGTTTCGCTGACGCAGGTAGTCAACAATACTCTGATAATTAGCGAAGTCCCCGTTGTGAACCAGAGCCTCGTTCAGACCAACGAAAGGATGTGCTCCGCCGGGATGCCAGACCCGCCCCTTGGTCGGGAAACGCTGATGGGCAATCCAGGCGTGAGCCTTGAGATTGTCGAGCTGATAATACTGAACCACCTGTTCCGCGTAGCCAACAGCTTTGAGGACAATCAAATTTCGACCATGAGACAAGACAAAGGCGCGCTGCTCGCCGCCGGCGTAAAACTCACTATTCAACCGAAAGGTATTCTGGTAGACGAACTCATCCTCAGCCTTACGGTCATCCGTGAAACGCAAGCCCTTTTTCATGATAAAATCCTGAAGAACAGGCTTCTTGACGCGAATGAAGTATCGAACCACGTCCGGAGGACGAATTTCGAGACCCTCGACGTCATGATAATCGTCTACCGGTGTTAAAGAGTCAATGTGGTCTATCCGGAAGTAGGGGTTAACATACTTATCCTCCACGGCCCGGCGGCAGTTCATATCCAGGAAAGCGATCTGCAAGAGATAATCCTCAGTCACGATTTCCGCTGAGACGCCCAGATCGTTATGATCGAGCCCCAGCGCGGCGATACCGCCGCCCTTTCCATTACCCCGATTGTGCATCTGGCGGGAGGGCTCAAAGATATGACGCCCTTTAACCTTGACACTGGAAGCAAAACCGGTTACGCCGCAGCCGCCTTCCTCTTCCGGATTAACAGTTGACCTGGGAAGCGCCAGCCGGGCCAGCGGTCTTCTGGCTTCAATAATGGCCCTTACAAATCTATCTGTACTTGATTTACGGGTTGTCATTTTATTGTTCCTCGCTGGACGGCTCATAATCCAGATGTCTTAAACAATCGGTCCGCCCGACAAGTTCGGTTATGCTTTTCATGCCCCATTTTACTAAAAATCCGACAAGCTGATCTCTCCAGCAGCTAAAGAGATTGATCAATCGCTGAGTGCCCCAGTCCTCATCCAGCATCAGCTTCAGTTCCGGATCAGTGGTTGCTATACCCCTGGGGCAACCGCGGCCGCTCTCACAATTGTGACAGCGAAGACACTCCAGGGCCACCATGTCAGCCGTACCAATAACAACCCCGTCGGCTCCCAGGGCGATGGCCTTGGCCACATCATGAGCTGTCCGCAGTCCGCCGCTGGCGATAAGGGTTATTTTGTCCCTCACGCCTTCCTGGGTCAAGAATCGGTGCACCTTGGGGATGGCGTACTCAATGGGCATGGCAATATTCTTTTTCGCGATATCCGGCGCCGCCCCGGTGCCTCCATAAGAGCCATCAAGATGAATAACATGCGCCCCGGCGTAATAAGAACCCACCGCCACCATATCCACGTCGTTTGGCGTGGAAACCTTGACCGAAACCAGGGCCCGGGGATTTATTTGCTTGATCCAGTCAATATGCTTCTGATGATCTTCGATCGAATACACACTATGAAACGGAAAGGGTGAAAAGAGCGAATTGCCAGCCACCGCTTCGCGCATCCGGGCCACAGCGGGCGTAACCTTGTCTCCCAGAAGATGGCCGCCCAAGCCGGGTTTGGCTCCCTGGGCGTACTTGAATTCAATCATAGGCACCCGCTGAACCGTATCTTCCCGAACCCCAAACAGCCCTGTTGCCACCTGGGTGATGACATGATCCTGGTAAGGAATCAACTCTTCGGGAAAACCGCCCTCTCCCGTACAAACCAGACTTTCCCAGGCGGAGTAAGCGCGGGCTCGACAAAGCATCGTCCCCAGGTTGACCGATCCGAAGGACATGCCTCCACCATAAAACGGCAGGCCAATTTCCAACTTGATACGGCCATCATCGCGACGGTTGAGAAGGAGACTGGTGGAAACCTTCTCCTTTTCGGAGGCTTTAACCTTTTTATCAGGCAAGATCAACTCTATCCTATCGAATCCGCCGCCGGAATCACCTGTTTTATATTCAAGGTTGTTTCCAGGCACACTGGCGGTTTCCGCCATATGCCAGGTGGAGAGGAGCAGATCCGCCGTCCAGCGGCGGTCTCCCAAAACATCGTAGACCGGATTGAGCGTAACCCTCAGGGCCCGGGACGGGCACTGATCAACGCAGTAACAATCCTTGTTCATGCAGGCAAAGCCATGACAAAGATTGTCACGCGGCATCTGTATTTTTCCCCCGCTATCCCAATGAACACCGTGCGGGCAGACCTGAACGCAGGTCAAACAATTCACGCAGGCGTTCGCCCTGGTAACCTTAAATTTACTTAAGGGATTCTTATATCTAGATGGAACAGGTTTTATTGCAGGCTTCACTTTTTTCCATCCTTTCGCCGCCCGAAAATGGGGCCAAAGGATTCCTCTTCAAGCCGATCAAAAAACATCACCCGGCCAACTTCGCCCCTTAATCGACGAACCTCCCTCAGGCCCATCGCACCAAGAACCTCGAGAAGCTGATTGTGCCAGGCCCCGGCCAGATTCACAAACCTTTGCCTGGCCCAATTGACGGGTGAAGACTCTATTTCAACCGGACAGGCTTTTTGCACCAGACAGTCACGACAGACGCGGCATTCCAAAGCCGCCCATAAGGCGAGATCCAAGGCCACGGCGTCGGCCCCGCAGGCAATGGACTTGGCCACATGTTCGGCCAGAGCGATTCCACCGCTTATTAAAATCGTCACCTCATCACGTATATTCAAATCCACTAAGTGAAAGTGCGCCTCACGGATGAGGTCAATCAATACAGGAGCGTCCTGTGAGTTGGATTCAAAACCCAAACCACGGCCATGATTGTCCGCCGTTAGATGCAGCACCCCTGTCCCTGCTTCCACCAGAGGACCGAGAAGGCCGGTAAAACCTGGCGAGAAAGGCAAACGCACCGAGATGACCGTGTGACGATTGACCTTTCTAAAAACATTCAGCCATCTTTCTAAACCGGGCCAGTAATCAATCTCAACAACTTTAAACCGCTCGTAAGCCTTAAGGTCAGGCCAGAGTGAACCCTTATTCAGCCGAGGCATAAGATGCCGCTTTGCCCGGCCTGAACCTTCTTCTATGTTTTCGGCTGAGTTAAGGAACAAGGTCCCCAAATCGGCAGCCGCTTCGGCCAAAGCCTCGCTCAGACCAGGGCTGACCAAGCGGTCTTCAGGCATAGTCAGGATAAAAGGCGCTGGAATTTCAACGAATGAAGCGGGCATCATGTCCAGGCTGCCGTCCGAAAGGAAGGAAAGGTACGAGGGTTTAGCGCCCAGGTCGGTTGACGTGCTTATGTATTCACGGCCATGAATTCCGTCTCGTGTCGGCCGAACGATCTCGGACATATCAGTCCACATGGAATCAAACCCAGGACCGGAAAAGGGGCCGGTATAGCCAGCCCCGGAGATCGGTATTTTACCTGTCTCGGCCTGGTTGTAAAGCTGAGTTAGAATGGCCGGTGTCCAATATTCATCACCCATCATCTCGTATTCAGGATTGATGGACTTGGATATGAGCCTGTTGGGACAGCCCTGAACGCACTGGTAGCAGTGCCTGCACAGCATATCGGCCGTATCGGCCAGTGACACCGGATCAATCTGACGATCCTTATAGACGCCGTAAACGCACTTCTGCTTAACACAGACAGTGCATTTGAGGCATCCCTCCTCCCAATCGATCAAAGACACACGCCCAGGAACCCGGTGGCGGTTTGGTGAGAGTTTGGCTTCAATATGATACTTCCCGGGCATCTTATTGACTTGCCTTTTCCAGTTTCGCGCGGGGAGAGAGACCTGCGGCTTCCAGTATCTCCGGAACTTTTTCCTCCCAGCCAATAGCCATCACATGCACACCGGCCACACCGTCAAGGCCTTTCAGCCATTCAATCGTCTCCACGGCCATCTTAATCCCTTCAGCGCCTTGATCCTTGTTCGGAACTCCCTTGATTCTCTTTATAGCCTCGTCCGGAACCTCAATCCCAGCCACGTTTGCCTTCATATACTCTGCCATACGAACAGATTTGAGTGGTGTGACACCTCCCAGGATATAAACTTTTTCAGTCAAGCCTTCCTGGCGGGCCCCGTTGAGCCAAACCTCGAACCTGGCCGTATCGTATATGCACTGGGTCTGGATAAAATTGGCCCCGGCATAAATCTTCTTGGCTAGGCGCGTTACCCTTAACCCTAATGGATCGGCAAACGGGTTGGCTGCCGCGCCAATAAATAATTTTGGGGACGATTTTAGCCTGGTTCCATCCAGCAAACGCCCCTCGTCTCTCATTATTCTGGCCGCGTAGACAAGCTGGATTGAATCCAGGTCATAAACCCCTTGAGCGGCCTTCTGGTTGCCAAAACTCTGATGATCACCGGTGAGGCAGAGCACGTTTCGAACCCCAAGGGCCGAAGCTCCAAGAAGATCAGACTGTAAAGCGATCCGATTGCGGTCGCGGGTTACTATTTGCAGGACCGGCTCAATGCCCATCTCCTTTAAAAGAACGGCAGAGGCCAATGAAGAGAGGCGCACCACGGCGGTTTGATTATCAGTCACGTTGACCGCGTCAACCACGTCTTTAATCAACTTGCCTTTTTCCTGTATCGGCTGAGAATCAGCTCCCTGCGGGGGGCCGCACTCCGCGGTTACAGCAAAATGGCCCGCCGCTAAAACCCGTGCTAACCTGCTTTCTAAGTTCATACGCGACGATCCTCCCTGATAATGACCCGCGGCCGGCCGGAATGAGAGGTGGACCAGTCATTGGGCGGCACAAACTCCTTGAGACGATCAAGCTGGTTGAGCGCCGTCAGGCGGTCGTAGATCATCTGCCAGGCACAATCAAGATCCGGTGAAACCTCGCATTTTCCATTATTAGAACCTCCGCAGGGACCGTTGAGCAGTTTCTTTGCGCAGCGGGTAAGAGGGCACACGGCGGCGAAATACGCCAATTTGCAGTTTCCGCAGCCTGAACAGTCTTCAGCCCAGACCCCGGCTTCCACGGTGGTGCCGATGAACTGAGTGTTTAAAGCTGGAATAATTACCGACTGTGGGTAAAAACGGGCCAGGGCCTGCACACCCGCTCCGCAAGCCAGAGAAAGAACCGCTTCCGTCCAATTGACCTCTTCTCCCACCTCGGCCAGGAATTCATGAACGCATTGGCGATCCAGGGAGGCCTCACGCACCTCAATCTTTTCACCAGCTTTGTCATAGGCGATCCTGAGGGCTGAAGCCATCAGGGCCGTTTCTTTAGGACCGCCGGCGGCACACTCGGCCACACAGGTGTTACAACCGATCAAAAGAATCCGCCTGGCTGAACCCAAGGAAGCCTTTATTTCGGCAAGCGGTTTTTTTTCTGCGACAATCATTTCCTACCTCATTTATCTTATAGGCCGGTGAGATCGGTTGGACCAAGCTCACACATGGCTGAGTAAAATGTATTTATTATCTCATTTATATCTTCAGAAGCCTGGGAATCAAGCATATGAAATTTGACACGATCCGGCTCCAGATCCAATTCTTCCATCCATTCTTGCGCGTAAGCTACGCGTTTGACGGCCCTTAAATTACCTTCCACAAAACGGCAGGCCCCCTCGGGGCAGGCTATGATAAGCGCCCCGTCCACTCCTTGCTCAAAGAATTTTAAAATCTGGTGAGATTCGATCTTGCCACTGCAGGGTAAAAGGGCCAACTCGATCCCTGGAGGTAAATCAGGGGCGTTTTTTTTAGCAAGTGTTAAAAATGGGGCCTGGTTGTGACAGCCCCGAACTACGATTCTTATTTTATCTTTAGACATAACAATTACCAGCCTGTGTTCGGCCTATTTTTGTTTCAAAAGTCTGTTTTAACTTGATTAATTATTAGAAGCCATCTCAAAAGTTTTTTTATCCTAACTCATGAGCACCGCTTCACTCACGCTGTAGCGGCATATGTCATACGAAAATTTAAGTCCTCGAAATATTTAACATATTCCTGCGGGTTAAATTTTCTTTCTTCGCGATTTAGACCAAAACACTAATTTTGAGGTAGCTTCTAGCCATATCTTTGCCGTGTGGTCGGTTTCTAAATAAACGGCAGCTTGTTTCTTCAAGAGTGGATTTTACAAGTTTCGTGCCAAGGAAAATACATTAACCCGCTGAAATAAAAGAAGCCTATGAAATAAAACAGTTATAGCCGTTATTAAAACATACCTTCCTTTAACTCATTTTTCCATATCACGGGTTTCCGCGCTCATTGAAAATTAAACCTGACAAAATTGTCGCTTTAAAAAATGAAGCGGGTCTCCCGAAAAGCCACGTTCTTAATCCTCTGGATAAATCTTATTGCCTGCGCGTTTGTCATAAATATGTTCCGTTTGACCTTGGGGCAGGAGAAGATTTAGTTTCGGCTTTTCCCACAAACCACATTACGACAAACGCCAAGACATCACGTAATTGCCATTTGTTATATCATGGCAGCCGCTGTTAGAGCCGTGATTTACCTCAGTAATCAAACGGAACGTGATTCTGGCAATTACTATAATAAAAAAAAGGGGGTCGATTATTAACCCCCCTTTTCAGGTTTTGTATTGTGTTTCAGGTTGGTTTGTTAACCGGCTGCGATAGAGTTGCTGCGGGGTTCGGCGTCGATTATTTCAAGCGCTTCCTCTCGATAAGCATCCATAATGTAGGAGATGCCGGTAATCTTGGCGCATTCTTCGGTCAAAGCAGCCAGGTCATTTCGAGACATATATTCCACTTTCCATTTACGCGCGCCGGCCATAAGCTGCTGTAAGCCGATTCTAATCTTTTCACCCACACTAAATACACCTATCGCGCCCAGCGGGAAGTTCTCCACATCAGAGCCGTACACCTCTTTCAGGTCCTCATAACAGAAGAAGATTTCTTCCTTAGTAGCTCCAAACTTGGAAACGGTCTTGGGCAGGCCACCGGCCTCGCCGTTTAGCCAGTTGCCGATATTCTTACCGACCATGCCCGGGATCATCAAGGCGCGGCCCATACAAACGGCCTTGCAGTAAGGGGCTCCCAGGGCAAGAGCCTTGAAGACATGATCCTCTGCGGAAAACCCACCGGCAAATGCGATATCAGGCACCCGGGCGCCCTGTTTTTCCAAACGCGCGCACAGCTCGTAAGCCATGGAGTGCAAATAGATGGATGGGATACCCCATTCAGACATCATCCGCCAGGGACTCATGCCGGTTCCACCGGGCGCGCCGTCGATAGTCAACAGGTCAATCTTGGCGTTGGAAGACCATTTGATAGCCATAGCCAGTTCGCGCATGGGATATGCGCCGGTCTTTAATGTAACGCGTTTGGCGCCCAAAGCGCGAAGCCGCTCGACTTCCCTGGCAAAACCCTCTTCATCAACGAAACCCAGGCGTGAATGTCTTTCGAACTGTTTTATGGCTCCCGCCTTGAAGGCGGCCTGGTGAGACGGCATCTCAGGATCGGGCGTGACTATATATCCGCGTTTTTTCAATTCAATGGCCCGTTCCAGGGAATCCACCTTGATCTCGCCGCCGATACATTTAGCGCCTTGACCCCACTTTAACTCGATCGTTTCCACGTCCAGTTTTTCGATGGCATACTCAGCCACGCCCAGCCTGGTATCCTCAACGTTCATCTGAACTAGAATATCGCCATAACCATTATGGTAGCGGCGGTAGGCTTCCACCCGGCGGCGCATGTCCGGCGCTTCCTTGATTTTGCCGTTACCGTCCAACTCCAGCTTCGGATCGATTCCACAGACATTCTCACCACAGACCAAACTGATACCTGTAATGGCCGCTCCAATAGCGAAATGCTCCCAGTTCTTGCGCGCGATTTCCGTGCTGCCCAAAGCTCCGGTAAAGATTGGGATCTTCATCTTGACAGGGTTGTCCGTCCCAAATACTGTTTTGGTATCAACGGCTGGGAAGGTGGCATGGTCGGGATCCGCGGCCACTCCTTCAGCTCCAAGAGCGTATCCCATGATATTGAGGTGTGAGTAATCAACGGGATAATCCTTGTCCGCCCCGGCGGTTACTTCCCCATAAGGTCCGGGATAAAGCAGTTCGCGTCCGCGAAAGGTGGCCTTGAAAAGATCACAGTTGCCCTTACATCCATCTATACAACGGCTGCAGATTCCCGATTGCGGTGCGACAAATCGTGATCTGTTGGCTGTTTGCACGGCTTCATTACTATTGGGTCTGCTTAGGTTCATTTCTTTTCCTCCAAAAGATTATAGTACGGTCATATATTGCCAGTTTTGCTTTTTTATTATATTAATGAAAGTTATCTCGACTTAAAAAGCCTCTTACTTATTTCACTTATGAAATCGCGCTCGATCATCCGGCAAGATATTGCCTTTTCTATCGCATATCTTTTTACACCTGTCAACCCTAAATATCAATTTTTACACTGAATATCGAAAAAAAAGGGGTAATGCGCGCATAATCCAAGGATGGTAATCGGCAAATTTACCCTTTTGTTTTTAATATAGGCTTTTATGAGTCGGCATTTTTTCCTATTCAGAAAAAGGCTAAACTGACCTAAAACCTTTATAAACCGTGACGTTAGTCAATTTCGAGAACTTAATCCAGACAGGCAACAGCATTAAAAAACAGGCAAATTTACCAGTTATGCGTTTGACAAAAGGCATATTTGCCGATATAGTTCAATTTATGCGGGAAAAAAGAGAGAAAAAACGTCTAGCCGTTTTGAGGATTCTGCAGGGCTCCAACAAACCCTTAAGCAGCTCAATAATTAATCAGCAGCTTCTGGCCATGGGCCATGAGGTGAGTGAGCGAACGGTCCGTCTTTACCTCCAGCAGTTGGATCGCGAGGGGATGACTGAAATCCTCGGCAAACGCGGCCACAGGATTACCGAACGGGGCTTGAAGGAATTATCCGTCGCGAGGGCCTATGAAAAAGTTGGCTACCTGGCGGCCAGGATCGATCAGCTGACCTACAACATGGATTTCAATCTCGTGGAAAAGCGTGGTACCGTGGTGATAAACGCGAGCATCATTGAGCATGATCAACTTGAACAAGCAGTGCCTTTGATGAAGCGGGTTTATAGTTCCGGTTATGCCATGGGACAGCTTCTGACGCTGTTCGGCCCGGGTGAAAGAATTGGTGACGTGATAGTACGGGAGGAATCGGTGGGGATCGGAACCGTGTGTTCGGTCACTCTAAACGGAGTGCTTCTGGCGCATGGCATCCCGACTCATTCACGGTTCGGCGGTCTTTTGGAGGTTCAGGATAAAAAACCAACCCGGTTTGTGGAACTCATCCATTATGAAGGCACAACTCTGGATCCTCTCGAGGTTTTTATTCGCGGGGGTATGACCGATTATATCGGGGCGACCTCAACCGGCAACGGCAGGATCGGCGCCAGCTTTCGCGAGGTGCCCGCGGGCAGCCGGGACAGCGTACTCAGCCTGGCCGGAAAGCTTGAAGAAGTCGGTTTAAACGGCTTCATGTCTGTGGGCTGGCCTGGTCAGCCCCTGCTGGAGATTCCCGTCAGCGAAGGACGTCTGGGAGCCGTCGTGATTGGTGGGCTGAATCCGACCGCAATCCTTGAAGAGTATGGTATACGGATCCAAAATCGGGCTCTGGCCGCGCTGACCGAATACTCGACGCTGTTCTCATACAAGGAGCTGGATACACGTATCCTCAGCTACATCTAGTGTCATGTCCCAGAAATATGTTTCGTTTGGCCTTGGGGTAGGAGAAGAATTAGTTCCGGCCATTCTCGTAAGCCACCTTATGACAAACGCCAAAACATCATGTAATTGCTATTTGTTATATCATGTCAGCCGCCGTTAGAGCCTTGATTTGCCTTAGTAGCCAAACGAAACGTAATTCTGGCAATTACTATAATTCCAACCTGAAAGCATAACAATCCTGCACCAGTTTAAATGCTTATGGGTTCAGCCGATTTACGTTGGGCTGATATTCTATAAAGTAGGGAAGTATTGTGCGATCTCGAACTGGGTGACCTGGCTGCGGTACCTCTCCCACTCGATCTTCTTATTTTCTATGAACTTGTTGAAAATATGCTCGCCGATGGCGCTCTTGACCAGTTCGCCCTTCTCCAACTCCTGCAAGGCCTCATAAAGGTTGCCTGGTAAAAAGGAGATCCCCATTTTTTCCTGATCCTGTCTGCTCAAGGAGGAAATATCCACGTCAACGGGATCAAGCAGGGGATATTCGTACTTGACACCCTCCATCCCCGCCGCCAACATTACGGCAAAGGCAAGATACGGGTTACAGGCCGGATCCGGGGCGCGGTATTCGAACCGTGTTGAGTTCTCCTTGCCAGGCTTGTAAACCGGAACACGCATCAACGCGGAACGGCTGCGCTTGGCCCAGGCTATGTAGGATGGCGCCCCGTAACCAGGAACCAGCCGCTTATATGAATTGATCCACTGATTAGTAATAGCCGTGATTTCGCGCGCGTGATAGAGCAAACCGCCCATGAAGTGCTTGGCCAGTTTTGAAAGCCGGTTCGGATCATCAGGGTCATAAAAAGCGTTTCGGCCGTCCTTAAACAGGGATTGATGAACATGCATGCCCGAACCATTCAAATCCTGAACTGGCTTGGGCATGAAAGATGCGTATACCCCGTTTTGGTGTGCCACCTCTTTGAGAACGATCCGGTAGGTCATGGTGTTGTCGGCCATGCGCAGGACTTCGTCGTAACGAAGATGTATCTCGTTCTGCCCCGGCGAAACCTCGTGGTGCGAGTAGTTGACCTTAATGCCCATGGATTGCAAGGCAAAGATACTCGCCCGTCTCAGATCGGTGCAGAGGTCCAGCGGCCTGGTATCAAAGAACCCTCCCTGGTCCACTGGTTCCGGTGTCCGGTTGTCCTTGAAATAGTAGTATTCGAGCTCAGGACCGACCATGTATTTATAAGTATCACCCAGAAGCCGATCGATCAGGTCCTTCAAGGTATGGCGGGGGTCACCTGGATAAGGTGTGCCTTCAGGCTCATAGATATCACAAAACATTCTGGCCACGGGTCTATCGGCAGGACGCCAGGGCAGGATTTGAAAGGTAGACAGGTCCGGCTTGGCGATCATGTCACTCTCTTCGATTCGGGCAAAACCTTCAATGGACGAGCCGTCAAAGCCTATGCCGTCTTTGAGCGCTTCATCCAGGTCTGTGGCGTCCACAGCCAGGCTCTTGAGTCTGCCTTGAACGTCAGTAAACCAGAACTGAACGAAACTTACCTCTAAATCACTGATTTTTTTAAGAATATCCTCTTCGGCAAGACTGTTCATTTTTTCCTCCAAATGGATGACCCTATATATATTCATCTCAGTTCACTGAGTCAAACTGTATCTTCCCGCTATGGGCCGGCGGTAATAAGAGCGTTTGTCATAAATATGTTCCTTTTGGCCTTAGGGTAAGAGAAGGTTTAATTTCGGCCATTCTCGTAAGCCACCTTACGACAAACGCCAAAACATCATGTAATTGCCGTTTTTTATAACATGACAGCCGTTGTTAGAGCCTTGATTTACATTAGTAATCAAACGGAACTTAATTCTGGCAATTACTATAGATTCAGACACCTTCTGTCCCTTCCCAAAGCAGGTCCCTGCATATGGAGCGGGCTGATTTCATCAGGCTCAAGGTCTTGTCTGAGGCTCCTTCAAGACCGATTTCGCGATCGAGCAGGTTTGAGCGCAAGGCTTGTGGGGTCAGTGTGTTCCGGCGGTCAAAAAGCGCCAGGCGGTTAATGATGAACCACTGCCAGGTGTAAGATCGTGACAAAATCTTTCTATGCTCAGGGTCCACTAAACCCTTCCGGACCATAAGGTTAAGGGCCTTTTGGGGTGAAGAACTTAAAAGTGTAATATCATCAGGCGCATACTTGAACTGAAGAAAACGTATGACCTTCTCGATATCAAGTAAACCGCCTGAAACCATTGAAAGGCCCTCAGCCTTGGCCCTTTCCAGGAACCACGCATTAAGAGCGTTCTTGAGCCGGCCGCCAAGCAAGGAAGCGGCTCTTAATAATATCTCTCGGGAAGCCGCCTCCACAGCCTGACCCAAAAGCGTCTGACCGACGGAAAAACGAAGTCTGAGAAGGGAAAGGGCCTGCGCGGGGGGCTGGTTCTTCAAGAAGTGATCTTCAAAGGCTGAAAAAAGAATTACCAGCGGACCGGGCAGAAGGACAGATCTATCGAGAAGGTGATCTTCCCCCATGGGGTTGAACCTATTCCCCTGAGCGTCAGAAGCCCACAGGTATGAGATCGTACGGCTGGTCAAACGCAGGAAGTAATCGCGGGCCGGGAGCCACTCCTTCTGTGAACGCCGGGCCTGAATCAAGTCTTTTTCCTTAAGGGCCGGCGAAAACTCAGCGGCCCGGGAGTGGACGAAAATAGGGGCCGGCGCAGTGGTGTAAAACGGGTCGGCAGATCCGAGCCGGCTCAGGGTACATATGGCCACGGGAGATATTATATTACGGCGCTCCAGGATCAACGGATGTACATACTTTCGGCGAAGTACTGTTTCGGCCACAGTCCAGGCTCCGTATAGAAGCTTATCACCCAGCTGTTTTAGCTCAGCCTGAATCTGGTGAGGTTTCAGGCGGTTTTCCAAGTCGGCGCGAGCCACTTCGAGCAGGGTTTGAATTCGTAATTTTCTCAGCAAAGGCAGAGCCGCCTCCGGATCGCCAGCAACCTGGCGAATCTGCTTGCGAAAATCTTTAAAAGAAAATGAGGAAGAAAGACCATCAGTTACATTACCCTGTTCTTTGTTCTCCTTCCAAGTTCCTCCGTCCACCATTTCAGCCAGAAATGGACTGGTTTCAAAAAGCTGTCTATCACTCAAAATGGGTTTAGTGCCCGTATCTGACGGATTAACCTGCATGTTCAATATCCTGATTAAAAACTTCGGCGTAAATACCTTTAACTAGGTCCATGCCCTTCTTAAGCGCGGACATTGGCTGTTCGGGTATTCCGGGCAGGTTAAGGGCGTCGATCTCCTGTTCAGTGTAGGCTGCCTCGTCCCCTCCCCTGGCGTGGATCAACCCCAACCGGTTTACCATTCGGGACATCAATTCATAAACCTCGGCCACGTCTCCCAACCCTCTTGGCCCGAGCCTTTTGTTACTCAGGGCCAACAAAGCCTTTTTAGTGGAGACCGATCGGATGAAGCCTTTATATTTACGACCATGGATCATCTGAAGATACTGGGCTATAAACTCGACATCAACCAGGGCGCCCGGCGAAAATTTGAAACTGATCGTCCCGGGCCTGAGTTTACCTCGCTCCGTGGTCATTCGAAGCCGAAGCTGATGGATCCGTTCAGCCGCGTCAGAAGGAAACGGGCCGCTAAAAACAGCTCTGTTTGCCAGACTCTTGATCCGCCCCCCCAGATTCACCGGACCCAGGACTTGCCGCATCTTGAGTAAAGCCTGCCGTTCCCAGAGCTGTGAGGTTTGATGATAACGGTCCAGGGAAACCGGCGTGACCACCAGGGGCCCATATGTTCCTGAAGGCCGAAGCCGCGAGTCGATTTCATAACCCGGTCCCTCTGGCAGAGGCAGCGAGAGAAAAGAGATAAAGCGCTGCACCACGCGAACAGCAACCTCGATATCTGCTTTCCCGCCGTTTGGATAACCGCCCAGCGCGAAAATCAGGTCCAGATCAGAGCGGTAACTAAGTTCGCGCCCGCCCAGCTTACCCAAACCCATTACAGCCAGCGGCAGGCCCTGACCTCCCCGAACCAGTTCGGCGGCGAGAGCCAGGGTATAATCCATGGTTATTTCAGCCAGGGAGGTCAACTGGTCTTGCACCTGGTCAAGACTCAATTCGCCCAGGATGTCATAAAGCCCCAGTCTAAGAATCTCGTCATTTTTGAAACGGCGTATAAGTGAGAGCTGCGATTCAGGGTCTTCCTCGCCAAGCAGGGCGGTTGAGAGATCCTCAGCCAGAGCGGTTCGATTTTTCACCAAACGCGCGCTGCGGCGATCTATGAGGCTGTCCAGAATCCCGGGATGATTTATGAGGATCCCGGAAAGGTATTCGCTGGTGCCAAAAAGCGTGGCCAGGAGGTAAATCAGTTTGGGATTTTCCTCAAGCAAAAGAAGAAAGCCGCCCATGGGGCCGATCCGGGTTAAGAATCGCTCAAGGTGAGCCAGAGCGCGGTCGGGATCCGGGGCCGCCGCGGCCTGAGCGATCAGGGGAGGCATAAGTCTTTCCAACTGCTCTCGATACCGCGCCAGGCGATCGGGAAGATAGCGTTCCCGTTGGATGGTCCGGCAAGCGGCCAGGGCCGCTTCCTGGCGTTTAAAGCCAAGTTCCTGCAGGAGCTTCAGGCTTGAGGTCTCATTATCCAGAGTCTCCAAAAGCAGGCGGACCTTTGCCTCCGCGTCTTCCTGATGAATCTCGCTCGTTCTCGTTTCCGCCTCATCCGGGTCAGCCAGTAAAAGACTGAATCTGGCACTGACAAGGTCCATATGGCCATTCAGTTCGTCAAAAAAGGCCTTTTTCCCTTCCGTTTCAAAGTGCATGGAACGGGCCAGGTTATCCTGGGCTATTTCACTTCTGGGCAGGGTTTGGGTCTGGGTCAGTTCCCGAAGTTGGAGTCGATGTTCGACGGTACGCAAAAAAGTGTAAGCTTCAGATAGCTCCCTTGCGTCTTCCGGGCTGATAATTCCTTCATCGGCCAGGGCCGCAAGGGCATCGAGCGTTCCGGCCTGGCGAAGGTGCGGCAGGCGGCCGCCGAAAGTAATGGTCAGGGCCTGGGCAAAAAACTCAACCTCTCGAATACCGCCGCCGTCAAGCTTGACATCTATATCAGACCGATGCAGGCGATGGTCATTCACCCGCCGGGCCTTGATTCTTTTTTCTTCGGAAAACCGCACCTTGAGGGCTTTAAGCTCCTCCAGAGCCGTGTAATCCAGGTAACGGCGAAAAATGAACGGAACCAGTGTGTCAAGAAACTCCTGTCCGGCAGTCAGATCACCGGCAACAGGCCGGGCTTTAAGCAAGGCCATTCTTTCCCAGGGCTGACCCAGGGCCAGGTAATGTTTTGAGGCCGCTTCGATTGACTGGGCCTGTGCTCCGTCCTTGCCGCCGGGACGGAGGTCCTGATCAACCCGAAAAACCAAACCATCCTCGGTTACCTCGGACATGGCCTTTGTCACCGTGGTGAAAATAAATTCAGCCACAACTCCTGGATCAGGCGATCTAAAGGAGGTGTGATCTGGCTGGTACAGGTAAATCAAATCCACATCCGAACTGTAGTTCAATTCCCTTGCACCAAGTTTCCCCATACCGAGTATTATCGGTACCAATCCCAGATCATCCGGAGAAAGTTCCCAGCGAGTCGCCGCCGACCGTACCGCGAAACGCAGGGCCATCCTCAAACAAACCTCAGCCAGGGTAGTTAAGGTTTCTATTACCTCGGCCAGATCAGCCCGTCCGGTTAAGTCACGGATCGCCAGGCGGGTTAACTCTTTGAGCCTAAAAAAACGCAAGCAGGTTTGAAGTTCCTTCAGGCTGGAAACATCCGCTGCCTGGGCGGCGAGCTTCCCTGACATTGTTTGAGAAGAAGCCGGACGCTGGAAAGAGCGGTTCAAAAAAAGCCAGCGGGCAATTTCCGGCCTTACGGCCAGCGCCTGTGTCAAGGCTGGGGAATAGGAGGCCAGCGCCCAAAGGGCCCTGGCCGTGGGCTCATCGCCTGTGATTATCTTACGCTCAGCCGAAGGAAACAGGCTGAGTATGATCTCGCTGCGATCATGGCCTTTTTTTTCTATCTGAGCCACCAATCCCGCCTTCCGCTTATTATCAGCTTCGCCCCCTGTAATTCTTTATCTTGTATGGGAAAGCCCTTGACTGGTCTTTCCCTTACAATTATTAGACATCAAAATACAGGCTGAATTCAAAGGGATGAGGCCTGAGACGCAGTTCGTTCACCTCATTTTCCATCTTGTATTCCAGCCACATATCAATGACGTCACGGGTAAAGACGTCGCCCTTCATTAAAAACTCATGATCCTCTTCCAGGGACTTGAGTGCCTCTTCCAAAGAACCGGGCGCGGAAGGCACGTCTTCAAGCTCTTCCGGAGAGAGTGCGTAGATATCCTTATCCAGTGGTTCGCCCGGATGGATCTTGTTCTGGATACCGTCCAACCCAGCCATGAGCATGGCGGAAAAGGCCATGTAGCCATTGCAGGAAGGATCAGGGAACCTGACTTCGACCCTCTTGGCTTTCGGGCTTGGCGAATACAAAGGAATCCTGATGGCGGCCGAACGGTTTCGGCTGGAGTAGGCCATGTTTACCGGGGCTTCAAAACCCGGGACCAGCCTCTTGTAGGAGTTGGTTGTGGGCGCGCAGAAGGCGCATAGCGCCTTGGCGTGAGTCAGGATTCCGCCAATGTAGTAAAGAGCCATCTGGGAAAGACCGGCGTACTCATCCCCGGCAAACAAAGGATTGCCTTTTTTCCACAGGCTCTGATGGACGTGCATGCCTGAACCATTATCTGAATAAATCGGTTTTGGTAAAAAGGTCACCGTTTTCCCATGTTTCCGGGCGACATTTTTTACTATGTATTTAAAAAGCATCAGCTTGTCCCCCATTTCGACCAGAGGGGAGTACATCATGTCTATCTCACTTTGGCCGGCCGTGGCCACCTCGTGGTGCTGAGCCTCGATCTCTATGCCAGACTCCATGAGCTGCAGGGCCATCTCGTTTCGTAGATTATAAAGAGAGTCTGTGGGAGGAACAGGGAAATACCCTTCTTTATATCTCGGCTTATAACCAAGGTTCGGGTTTTCTACCCGGCCGGTATTCCAGAAACCTTCTTCCGAATCCACAAAGTAGTAGGAGCTGTGCTCATTGCTGTCATAGCGAACGTCGTCGAAGATGAAAAATTCAGCTTCCGCCCCAAAACAGGCTGTGTCAGCCAGGCCGGTTGATTTCATGTAAGCTTCTGCCTTCTGGGCAATATATCGCGGATCCCGGGAATATGATTCCTTGGTGATTGGATCCACAATATTACAGATCAGCGACAGAGTTGAGGCCTCGGTGAAGGGGTCTATCAGGGCCGTTGTCGGGTCGGGGATGACCAACATGTCCGAGGCGTGAATGGGCTGCCAGCCTCGAATACTTGAGCCATCAAAACCAAAGCCGTCTTCAAAGGCTGCTGCATCCAATGATTTGATTGGCAGGGTGAAGTGCTGCCACATGCCGGGGAAGTCCATAAATTTCAGATCAACCATTACGGCTTTTTTCTTCTTAGCCATCTCCAATACTTTTTCGGGTGTCATCTTTTTCTCCTTGTTAATATTGCATAAATAAGGGGAAACCTCAGCGGTTCGAGGTACCTGTCTATTCTTCAAGAGTTAATGCCAGAGCTTCTTTTAAAGCCTGAATATCCTTTTCATCCAGTTTCTGTCCGTCAAAGTCGCGGACGTAGAAGACGTCCACAACCTGATCAACCTTGGTGGAAATTCTGGCGATATGGATCGTGAGGTTCTGATTGAAAATCGTTTGAGTCAAATCGTAAAGCAGGCCCAGACGATCATGGGCAAAGACCTCAATCACGGTATAGAAATCGGACACCTCATTATCCACCTCAACTCTGGATGGACGATGCGGGACCTTTTGAGTAACTTTAAACACCGGCCGCCGATGTGATGAACGAAAATCAGGGGTCATTTCACCGATCAGAACCTTACGCGCGTCTTCTTTGACCTTGGCCCAGGCCTCCTCAATAAAAATGGGGTCTGGGGGTGAATCAACATGGAATATATCAATAGCGATTCCATTGGCCCTGGTAAAAACCTGAGCGCCTAAAATATTTATACTGTTGAGGGAGAAAACTCCGGCCATGCTGGCCAGCAAGCCTGGCCGGTCTTTGGTCACCAGGGTAACTTCATAAAACCCCTTGTTCGTGTCCCGGACCTCCCAGACCATGACCCCGTCGCCGAATCTATCCTCCAAAAGCAGATGACGGGCGATCTGATTGGCGTTCATCACCGAAAGATAATGCGCTGATACGTTTTCAAGTCCGAACTCGACCCGCTCCGGGTCCAGCTTGTTCTTCAAAATCTTTTTCACCTCAATTTTCAGCTTCTCCCTTCGATTAGCCGCTTCCTTGCCAGCTAAATCGCTCCGGGTTAGCACGTGATAAACCTTGGTGTAAAGATCACGAAGCAAAGAAGCCTTCCACTGGCTCCAAGCCGTAGGGCCGGTGGCCCTGGAGTCAGCCACTGTAAGGAGATAAAGCATGTTCAGCCGATCAATATCCCCTACACGCTGGGCGGAAGTAAGAATCAGCTTTTCCTCGGTCAAATCCCGGCGAGTAGCCGTTTCGATGAGAAATAGATGTTCAGCCACCAGAAAGACCAGAGCTTCTATTTCATCAGGACTTAACCCCAAACGCTCACCAATTTGGGGGACCAGTTCGGCTCCCCGGCGGGCGTGATCATGCCCAAGACCTTTGCCGATGTCATGAACTAACGCGGCTAAATATAAAACCTCCGGTTTTTTTACCTGTTCCAAAATCGAAAGTTCAAAATCATCCCTATCCTCCTCCCCCTGCTTGGATGCGATCTTTTTAAGCTCCCACAGAGTTAGGACAAGGTGCACGTCTACCGTGTAAAGGTGGTAGGCGTCATGTTGTGCCCGCGCTTTGACAGGCGCCAGTTCCGGGATATAAGCGGCCAGGAAATTTATTTCCTGCATGGCCTCGATATTACGCGGCCTGGCAGGAGTATTGGACGGGATGGCCGAGATGGCCCGGAAAAAAGACTGGGCGGCTTCCGGGTTTCGCCGAAAATTATCGTCAATCAGATCAATGTTAGAGCGAATAACGTCCAGAGTCTGATGACTGAGCTGAAGTCCTTCACTCATGGCAACTTCAAAAGCCCTCATCATCAAAACCGACCGGCGGCGTACGTCCGTCGAGGAAACCAATTCCACCAGCCCACGACGCACCAACAGGCCCTTTTCCACTGTGCGGGCATGCTGGGTTATCCGTTTTACAGAAGTAGGACGAAGGTCCTCTTCAACCCGGCTTAAAAGAAAATCGAGATTATTACTGACCGAATAAACATGGGTATAATAGACATGCATGAAACCTTCCGCAGCCGTAATATCACCCTCGTCCTCATACCCAAAGCGGTTGGCCAGATTTTCTTGATACATAAGGGTGAGCGTTTCATTCTTACTGTCGGCGAGGCGGTGAAGCTGAGCCCGAACCCAAACCATAAAATCCCGGTCTTCTTTAAGCGCAAGCGCCCCATATTTGGGCAGAAGCCCTGCCTCAGCCAACTCATCAAATCCTGAAATCCCATATATACCCAGGCCAGCCCAGGAAATGGCCTGGATATCCCTCAGCCCCCCCTGACCGTTTTTGACATCAGGTTCCAGAAGATAAGGGCTCTGTCCATATTTCCGGTACCTGGCCTCAACATTATTTTTAAGGTTGGTAAAGAAGCTCCTGCGCTGAGTCTTTGAACTTAGCCAGTAGCGTAACTGTCTTAGGAAATTTAAAAAAAGATCTTCATCTCCTATTAATAAACGAGACTCAATCAGGGAAACCAACGTTGCGAAGTCAGATCGACCCATGCTCTGACACTCGTCAACCGTGCGGCTGGCATGGCCCACATCGAGTTTTTGATCCCACAGAGGATATAAAACGGCCTCCACCAGAGGGCGGACCCTTTCTTCACCCAGGCCAGAACCATAGAGAAAAAGCAAATCCACGTCAGAATAAGGAGATACCTCACTCCGGCCATAACCACCCAGGGCTACCAGAGCCAGCCCTTTGGGCGCCTCTTTTCCGTTTAAGGCTTCCCGGTATAGATCTTTCAAATAACTATCTAATAAGGCGGTGTAGGCGGCAGAGAAATCAACTCCTGAGAAGCCCTGATCAAGAGCCGTGATAAGCTTTGTTTTTTCCTCAATAAAATCAACCATTTTTACTAAAGGGCGTCTCTCCCTCTCTCACCGGTGCGGATTCTGATGCATTCACTCAAGGGTAGAACAAAAATTTTACCATCACCAATTTTACCGGTCCTGGCCGAATCCTGGATAGCCTGCACAATCGTTTCGGCCTTATCAGCTTCAGCGGCAATTTCAATCTTTATCTTGGGCAGGAAATCAACCACGTATTCAGCGCCGCGGTAAATCTCTTTATGGCCCTTTTGACGGCCAAAGCCTTTGATCTCGGTAATAGTCATGCCCTGGACACCTATCTCGTTGAGCCCGTCTTTCACTTCTTCGAGTTTGAATGGTTTAATTATAGCTTCTATCTTAACCATATTGTTTTCCTCCAGCTTCGATCTTTTAACTCATTCTCCTGTATTTAACCGGACTCGGCGCCTAACAATCGGGGCAAGAGTCAGGCCAACAAGGGATTGGCTGCATAAAGTCCTGATAATACATAAAAACATATTATTTAACCCTCTAATGCTTACTAATATTACGACAAATTTGTCACCAATTAGGGTTAAAAAATACAAAAATGTAAGAAAATACCTGATTCTTACCGCTCTTTGACCGTTTTATCAAAAATCAAAAAATGAACTCTCCCCGCAACAAGCCGCGGGGCATCCCGTCGGCTCCATTACATCCCGCCAATAATGTGGAATGTAACCTTTTATGAACCATCCCTGTAGCGGGCTACAGGGAATTCCGAGTTAAATTAATGGTTTTGCAGGGTTCTCGACCTCACTAGCACGGCAATGAAGGAAAACCGTCATCCCTTCAAACACTATAACTAAGAAAATAATTATAACATCTACTACAAGCTATCTCAAAATTAGTGTTTTGGTCTAAATCGCGGAGAAAGAAAATTAAACCCGCAGGAATATGTTTAATATTTCGAGGACTTTAATTTTCGTACGACATATGCCGCTGCAGCGTGAGCGAAGCGGCGCTCATGAGTTAGGGTAAACAAACTTTTTTGAGATGGCTTCTACAAATACCATCGACCGAAAGGTCAACTCAAACATTATTCTTTTGGGATTCCGAGTTAGGAGCTTTTCGGGTAGGATACCGGGTTAAGGAATCAGCCCCCAGCATTTTAGCCAGCCTGTTCATGTTTCCTCGCTCACCCACCGCGATGAGGGTATCACCGACCTGAAAGCGGGCATTGGCCCAGGGGTTAAAAATCATCTTGCCTTCAGCCGTTTTGATAGCGATCACGATCAAGTCAAGGCCCTGCCGTATATTTGAATCTTTGAGGGTGATATCTTTAAGTTCGGACTGAGACGTAACCAAAATTTCCTCCATGGCCAAATCCAGGTCTCCCTGGCCGTGGACCGTGCTCTCGATAAAATCCGAAACCGCGGGCCTAAGTAAGGTCTGAGCCATATTACGGGCCCCGATCTGATAGGGCGACACCACCTTGTCCGCACCGGCACGCTTGAGTTTGCTCACCGACTTTTCATGGCCCGCTCTGGTTACAATATACAGGTTTTCGTTCATGGCTCTGGCTGTCAGGACGATGTAAACATTATCCGCGTCCGAATTTACCACAGACACCAGGCCGCGGGCGCGCTCAATACCGGCCGCAATCAGTTTTTCATCATCAACGGCTTCGCCTATGATATAGAGGTAACCGCTTTGATCGATCTGTTCGATGACCTCGTGGTTATTTTCAATGATGACCAGCGGTAGGTTTTTAGCCGCTATCTCCTTCGCGATAACCCTGCCGATCCGGCCATAACCGCAGATAATATAATGATCCTTGATCGCCTTGATCTGTCTTTCCAATTTACGCCTCCCCATGATTCTTCTCAGACTGGTTTCGACCATGGTTCTAGTGAGCTGGCCGACCAGATAAGCCACGTTGCCCACACCGAATAAAATAATAAAGATAGTAAAAACCCGGCCAAGGGGACTGAGCGGTCTGATTTCGCCATAGCCGATCGTGGCTACGGTGATAATAGTCATATATAGCGCGTCCAGAGGGGGCCACCCCTCGATCAGCGTATACCCAATTGTGCCACAAAGAAGGATGAGCAAACTCAAACAAATCGAGACTATTAAGTTACGGCGCGAGCTATTATTTTCCATAGATATCCTTATGTTTTTCCATTTTACGATTTATTAGGCCCCGGAGGCAAGATTTTTCTCTCGCCGGCTGTATGCAATTGTTCCAGTAAGCGGCTTAAGGCTAAGCGCATGTTCTCAGGAAAAGGGGGTGGGGGAAATCCCCCAAAACCATTGCGGCCACCAAGGCATCGGATACAATGGCGCGATCAGTTATGACCGAAGACCATATCTATTATGAAGAACACGGATTTTACGATTTTCCATCCTGATTGTCTTGTTCACTTTTCCATTGTAGCAGAAACCTGAAGGCGATTGCCTTCCTTTATTGAACCAAGGAGATTTTCGAAAAAATTAAACGTGTTTTACTTTGAGCGTCAAATCCGCGTCTAATCCGCCTTGCCTTAAACGCACGGTCTGGGCTATACTTCCAAACTATTATGATGATCAAGCGAAGTGAAGACTGGTTGTATGCGGCCGGGTTGTTTCTGCTCGCGCTGGTAATACGTCTGATCTTCCTGGCTCAAATTGAAGGTCAGCCTTACTTCGAGACCCTGTTGCTGGACCCACAGGCCTATGATATCAGGGCTCAGGAAATACTCGGCGGTGACTGGCTGGGCAAGACAGTCTTTTATCAGGACCCGCTTTATCCTTATTTTCTGGCCATCGTTTATAAAATCTTTGGAATAGCTGCCTTCCCGGTTCGACTGATCCAAATAGTTCTGGGATCACTCAACGCGGTCCTGGTTTACTTTATTGGTAAGCGGCTGGGAGGCCGACGCGTCGGTATCCTGACGGGAGCCCTTTTCCTGGTCTATGGGCTGTTTTGTTTCTATGACGGGGTTATAGGTAAGGACGGTCCGGGGCTTTTTCTTATCAATCTGGCCCTGCTTGCCCTTTTTTGGGCAGCGGCGCGAGAAAGGCCCTGGCCGTGGCTGTTGGCGGGGCTGACCTTTGGGCTGGCCGCCCTTACCAGAGGCAACCTGCTTCTAATCACTCCTTTGATCGCGCTGTGGATCTTCCTGGTTCCAGGTCCCAAGCTTTCCAAACGTTTCGTTTTAGCTGTTTGTTTTATCCTGGGCCTGGTTTTAATAATCAGCCCGGTCACAATTCGAAACTGGGTTGTAGGCCGCGACCTGGTTCTGACAACGGCTCAAGCAGGTCAAAATTTTTATATTGGCAACAACCCGCGAGCCGGCGGATTTTTTGAGAACCCGAAACACATTCGTCTCGAACCACAATACGAGGAAGATGATTTCCGGCAGGAAGCCCTGCGGCTCACGGGTAGACAGGAAATGAAACCTTCCGAGATCTCCAGCTTCTGGATGAGGCAGGGGCTTAAATTTATATGGGAAAACCCAGGCCGCGCCCTGGAACTGTTTAGCCATAAAACAGCCATGTTCTTCAACAATTTCGAGGTTCCAGATAATTACAATTACTATTTTGCCAAAGAGCAGGCGCCGCTGCTTAAATGGCTGCCGCTTTCCTTCGGTCTTACGGTTTCCTTCGGCTTGATCGGCCTGGCCCTTCTCTGGCCTGACCGCCGCCGCTTTTCTCTGGCCGCCTTGTTTTTCCTGGGCTACCTGATCTCCATCGCGCCTTTTCACATGGCTGCCCGCTACCGCATGCCTGTAACGCTCCTGCTTCTTTGCGGTACAGCGATAACGCTCTGGTGGGTCTATGACCGGCTTCGGGCCAAACAATGGCCACGCCTGATTCTTGCTGTAATTCCCCTGGCAATTCTTATAACCCTCAGCCACTGGCCGTTTTACTCGCCAGCCAAGACCATGGACTCCCCTTATACCACGCTGGGCATCGCGGCGGCTCAAACAGGAGATCATGAAAAAGCCGCCCAGTATTACAAGCAGGCCCTTGAGGTCAACCCTAAATATATCCAAGCGCTTTATAACCTGGGAAACAGTTATCTGGCTCAAGAAAAATACGATCTGGCCAAAGAACAGTATTTACGAACCCTTTCCATTAATCCCGAATTCATCCCGGCTTATCTGAACCTGGGCAAGATCTACCTGGATTTCGAACACTTTGAGACAGCCCAAACGATTTTTGAAAAGGCTATCAAAAACAACCCGCTGGCGGCCAAAGCCTATGTAGGTCTGGGACTCTCACTTCACTCCCGCAAACGTTTTCAAGAAGCCCGGGACGCTTATGACAAGGCTCTGGCATTGCAACCTGCTGAGGCCGAAGCTCACTATAACCTGGCCTGCGTGCTGGCGCAGTTGAATCTTGTTAATGAAGCCTGGAAACACCTTCGAACCGCGTCCAGGTTGAGACCTGATCTGGCTCTTCAGGCGCCGAAGGATCCGGATCTCAACCCATTAGGCTCGCCTGAAGAAATCCGCAAGCAATTGAAATAACAGGGATGGCCTTTAAACGAAAAAACAAACAGGACGGCCAGACGTCAACCCGGCCGAGGTTTGAGTCCGAAACCGAGGGGTTTAGGCCCTTAAAAACCTGGCTTGTTCTTACAGTCGTCTTGCTGCTTCTTATTCATATAGGCTTGGCGTTTTTCAGTTTAAAAGATAAATCACCCACGGTGGATGAATTTGCTCATCTGACCGCTGGCGCTTATTACCTGAAAACCGGCGATTTTTCCCTTTACGGCAAAAACCCTCCCCTGGCCAAACTCTGGTGCGGCTGGCCCCTCCTGGCGGCTGGCGCAAAGGTCAGAGGTGAGCCCAGTTTTCATGAGGCAGGTGACTGGCGTCCCTGGATCTATGGCACCCAGTTCATGCGGGATAACCCAGAACAGTACCACCGCCTTTTTATTTACGGCCGACTGCCCAATCTGCTGTTTTCGGCCTGTCTGGGGCTGGTGGTTTTTTTCTGGGCCCAAGCCCTTTTCGGCCCCAGAGGCGGTCTGATCGCGCTGCTGGTTTACTCTCTTTCCCCGAATATGCTGGGCCACGCCCGGTTGGTGACGCCTGACCTGTCCCTTTCGCTTTTTACCACCTTGACCCTGTTTCTCCTGTGGCGCTTTTACAAACGGCCTGCTGTCGGTTCAGCCACCCTGACCGGGCTGTCTCTGGGAATGGCCCTCCTTTCCAAATTCACCGGATTGCTCCTTTTGCCCCTCTTCCTGATCCTGTACTTCGTTGAAATCGCCTTCCGCCCTGCTGGTCAAAAAAAAATATTTGCAACTAAAGGCGCAGCCGGGCTGGTCGCGGCCTGTTTAATCGCCCTCCTGGTCTTGAATATAGGTTACGGACTTCGGGAGACGCCGACTAATGTCAGACAGATGCCTGTCGGCAGCCGATTTTTCCAGGGCATAAGCCAGAGTCCCTTGAGCGCTTTTCCATGGCCCGTGCCTCAGGATTACCTTGAAGGATTTGACCGTCAGCAGCGAGACGTGGAAGAGGGTGTTTTCCCCAACTATCTGAACGGACGCTTTAGTCAGGAGGGGTGGTGGTATTACTTCTCTTACGCCTGGCTTCTTAAAACTCCTTTGGCCGTGCAGATAGCCCTGCTTCTGGCCCTGGGGCTCTGGGGCTGGGACAGGTTTAGAGGCTTGAAGAATATAGCCTACCTGTTGTTCCCGGTTGTCCTCCTCTGGGTAATCCTGTCGTTTTTTAACAATATCAATGCGGGGCTGAGGTATCTTTTACCGGCCTTCCCGTTGATCTTCGTTTTTATCGGCTCTTTAGGCCGCTTCCAATTAGGACCCCGTCTGTTCAAACGAATCCTGGTTGTATTCTTGATCGGACTCTTTCTCGCGGACAGCCTCATGGCCTTTCCGCATTACCTGGCCTATTTCAACCCGGTTTTTACCAGCCGATCCAAAGCCCGATTTCATCTTATCGACTCGAACCTGGATTGGGGACAGGATTTAAAACACCTCAAAACATTTATGGACCGGCAGGGCCTGGATAAAATAACCCTGGCCTACTTCGGGCACGCGGATCCGAAGATTTACGGCATTGATTTTGACATGGCTTCAAACATTCCGGCTGAAGCCCCCTTGGCGGCAAGTGTCAACCTGGTCATGGGCCTGCCATACCCGGCGACCTATGTGGATCCTCCGGTATGGATCACGCCCGAAACCCTCGCTTGGCTGAGAGACCGCAAGCCGGACGCCCAGGTAGGTTATTCCATTTTGATTTATAATTTG
>JAFDLS010000108.1:8973-16339 GCA_019306365.1 Deltaproteobacteria bacterium | reverse complement strand
TTTAAGTCCTCGAAATATTAGTAATATTCCTGCGGGTTAATTTTTCGCCATCCGCGATTTCAACAAAATTACTGGTTTTACAGAGGCCTCGTTCCACTCATGAATTGTCCTCCAACCTGTCCTCGCACGCGGGTCACGGCTGAGGAACTTCGGTCGGGCCGGCGCGGTCCTGAAGATTGAGTGATTCACAGAGATATTTTTTTATTGATAAGAACGATTATAGTAATTCTGGCAGTTACTATAAATAAAAGCTCAAGCGTGAAGGAAAGAGGCCTTAGTGTCACAAACAACTAAGGCCTCAGTTAAGATTTTGATAAATATGTTCTTCTTACCAAACGCGTCTTCCAGTTGATATAATCAAATAAACGGTGGCGCCGCCACCGTAATTAAGAAGCTCAGGAAAAACCGCCGGAACCGCAGCTGCCGCCAGCATTGGAAACACTGCCCAGATTGCCAAGCAGGCTGCTGCCGGAATCTATCGCCGCCGGGGTGGACATTAGTTTTTTTGTCTTCCCGCATTCACATTTCGGGCAGGTTATGGCTTCGCATTCATATTCATAAATAGGCATAGGGGTTTTCTCCTTCCCGCTCTCACCTTCACTTTTGAGGTTAAATATATAGCCGAATCTGAAGATGTCAAGGCACTAATGTCAGACCGGCCGGTTCAAATTCTAAGGTTCGATCCGTAATCTTTAGGTGGCTTTGTGTTTTCATTGGTCATTTCTATATTAAATCAACATATTACAAGTTAAACTTCCTGTCAACTCTCCCTGGAATCAATTCGTTGTCACTTATATATGGCCCGTAAAAACCAGTAATTTTGTTGAAATCGCGGAAGGCGAAAATTTAACCCGTAGGAATATTACTAATATTTCGAGGACTTAAATCTGAGTCTGACATATGCCGCTGCAGCGTCAGCGAAGCGGGGCTCATGAGTTCAGCTAAAGGACGAAGTTTTGCAGAGTTCTCAAAGTATGCTCGCTGAGCCAAGCGCTTCCTTTTTAAAACACCTGGGCTCGTGTTTTTAACCAGGGGCTGATAATCCACGCCAAAATTCAGAGAGGTCAAGACAGATGAGTTATCAATCACATCCGAAATGGTTGGAAGACGCTATTTTCTATCAGATCTACCCTCAGAGCTTTTATGACACCAATAGTGACGGCATAGGAGATCTTGCCGGTGTTATTGAGAAGCTGGATTACCTCAGCTGGCTGGGCGTTAACGCCATCTGGTTAAATCCTTGCTTTGTCTCTCCTTTTCAAGACGCAGGTTATGATGTGGCGGACTATTACCGGGTTGCGCCCCGGTATGGAACAAACGCGGATCTGACGCGCCTTTTCAAGCAGGCCCACCGGCGCGGCATTAAAGTCTGTCTCGACCTTGTGCCCGGGCACACCTCGATTGAACATCCCTGGTTCAAGGCTTCCTGCCGGCATAAGCGCAATCAGTATACGGATCGATATATCTGGACTAATTCCACCTGGGATGGAGGAATGCCGCCATTGAAATTTATCAACGGGTTCGCTGAGCGTGATGGAAACTATGCCATCAATTTTTTCTATTCACAGCCCGCTTTGAACTATGGTTTTGCGCGTCCGAATCCATACTGCCCCTGGCAGCAGCCGGTTGACGCTCCGGGACCCATGGCCACGAGAGCGGAACTCAAAAAGATAATGGATTTTTGGCTAAAAAAGGGCGCGGACGGCTTTCGGGTCGATCTGGCCGCTTCTCTGGTGAAAAACGATCCTGACAGTAAAATGACGATCAAACTCTGGCGGGATGTATGCAAATGGCTGGACCAGAACTACCCAGAGGCGGCCTTGATCTCGGAATGGGGGAATCCCTCTGAAGCGCTTCAGGCCGGTTTTGATATCGATTTCATGCTCCATTTCGGCGTGCCCGGTTATACTTCTTTGTTTTTTAAAGGGAAAAACCAGAGATGCTTTTTCGATTCACGAGGCGGGGGAACAGTTTGTGATTTTCTTGATGAGTATCTAAAACATTACCGGAAGGCCCGGAAAGGCTATATTTCAATTCCGAGCAGTAACCACGATATGCCTCGTATTAACAACCGGAGAACCAACCGTGATCTGGAGGTGGTGTTTGCCTTTTTGATGACCTGGCCGGGAGTGCCTTTTATATATTATGGTGACGAAATCGGGATGCGGTATATCCGCGGGCTTCCTTCCAGAGAGGGTGGATACGCCCGCACCGGTTCACGCACTCCGATGCAGTGGGATAACGGTAAAAACGCCGGATTTTCTTTAGCCGGGGCAAAACAGCTCTACCTCCCGTTAGATGGGCGGAAGAATCGTCCAACCGTTCTTGATCAAAAAACGAGGCCCACGTCACTGCTCAATCATGTCCGCCGGCTCATCGCCTTGAGGAAAAAATCACCAGCGCTTACGGCCAAGGGCAAGATGGAGCCTCTTTTTGCCAAACCCGCGAAATACCCTTTTATCTATTTGCGTCAACGGGGCAGGGAAAAATTTGTGGTGGCCTTGAATCCATCGTCCGAACCGGTGTCCGCGCCAATCGAGGCCCAGGGTTTGAACAACCTGAATCTGGAAATGGGCCGGGGTGTCAAATTCGCATCAAAAGGTAAACGAATTACCTTTTTAATGACCGGTCAATCCTACGCTGTCTACAGGGCGGGATGACAGGATGGTTCAGATCCCGGGCGTTAAATGGTTTCTGATTGAAACCTCAGCTGAGCTGTCCACGGTGCGGGTGTGTCGAGGCTCAGGCAAAGCCCGTCCTCCCAGGAGTTAATTTCAACTGTTTTATCGTCAAGCGTGTTTTGATGAACCTTCAAGCCAGGCGGCACTTTGATCCATAGTTTGCCAGTCCGCCTTGACAGGTCGCGGCCGGTGATAATTAGAAGTTTTGTCGCATCATCATATTCAGCCTTGATACGTCCGTCCACCAGAGCGGCCAGATGCAGAGAAGTTCCCACAACGGCGGGGATGTCAAGGCTGGGGCTGACTATCAGGGCCGCGGTGCTGTGCGGTGACAGCTTTATTTCACCTGTTCTATGAACTTCGCGCTGCCAGAAATTAAATAAGACACTTTCCATCAAGCCCGGGATTTCGTCCAGATTGATTACTTTTTCTTTATTCGACCAGTTTAGGAGCGCGAGGACCCGCCGGTTTTCGTATTCAATTTGAAATGTCCCTGGAACCGGCGTTTCAAAGAGATCTATCGGTTCACCGGTCAGGCGAGTTGGAGGTAATATTGTTTCAAGCCAGTTCAGGCGCTCAAGATTCAAGGTGGTCAGATCGTCGCTTAGAAACAGCATCCCCCCGGTAAGCCCAAAAACCGTAATGAGTGTTTGAACTTCGTTTGCAAAGAGGCGGGTGTTTTTATCCCTGATCAAGACGCAGTCGGGATCGTTCAGCCACAAACGCCGGTGAGTGAAGTACCTGTAAACATTATTCCGCAAACTGCCTTTAGCAGTGGGTACGCCGCACCCTCGGCCAAGCCATCCCATAAAACGGGATTCCCAAATTTCCTTGACGTCCTCGGAAACCCTCATAGCGTCCACAAATCCGACAGAGGGTCCAATCGGGGCCCCGCATCCCAGCAGGAAACCGTTTTCACCAATGGCTTCACGGATGATGCTCAACCCCAGACGGTAGGCTTCCACGGGCGAGTAACTGTCATCGTGCCGTTTCCCAGCCCTGAGACCGGCGAAAAGGAAATCAACTTTAAAATAATCAAATCCATCCTTGACAAAAGCCTCAAAGGTGGACTTCAGCCAGGTCCGCACTTCCGGATGAGTCAGGTCCAGGGCATATAAGCGTGCCTGCCAGGAAGGGTTGAGGCCGCAATAAACCGGCTTGTTTTTTTCATTTTTTAAAAACCACTCCGGATGCTCTTTGAACAAAGACGATTTTGAACTGGCGAAAAAAGGCGCCAGCCAGATTCCGGCTTTATACCCCCGGCGGTGAACTTCCTCTGTCAGAGCTTTGAGCCCTGAGGGAAATTTTTTATTGAGAGAACGCCAATCCCCAATCGCCGTCTGGTAACCATCGTCCAACTGCACCACGTCTACATTCAATTCAGGATGCTCGGCCAGGACGCTGGTGCTTTGAAAAATATTTTCTTCCGTAACGCGGGTGTAGAATTCATACCAGGAACACCAGCCGGTGAGGCTTTTTTCTGCCAACCGGGCATCCATCTGGCAGCCCAACTCAGCGGTAAATCTCTCCAAAACAGTCTTGGCTTCATCATAAAAAATTGCAAACCTCTCCCCTGGCAGTGTTTCACCCGGTTCGAGCCTCTTCCCGCCGTAATCCAGTTGACCGGTAAGACGGGGACTCTGCCTATTCTGGAGGAACAGTTCTCCGTAACCCTTTTTCTGAGCCGTGAATCCAAACAGGGCGGCAGCGGGTTCGTTTATCCTCCTGAGCATCGTGAACAAAGCCGAAATTATTCCGTCTTTGCGTCCCCAGAAAGATGAATCAACATAATGGTTCATGAGCGCGAAGGATTTAACTCGGGGGTATTGCTGTATTGAAATCGCCGGAACAGCCTGGGTGGGGGTCCAGCTCTGGTAGCCATGTTGAAATATTTGAAACCGGTCAAGGTCTGTAAATTCAGTTTTCCCCAGATGAAAAATCGCCGGGCAGACGTGGATTAAATAAACCGGATGATTGGAATTATTGCGTATGGTGAAATCCAGGTAAAGGCCTAACTCCCCGGGTTCCCAGCTGAGGTCAAAAGTTAACGGGGCGTGATATCCCTTCCATCCCTTTTCTGTTATCTCGCCATCCTGAACCGACTTGACCGTCCAGGTCGTTAAAGAATCATCAAGACGATAGGAAACCTTTACCTGGAAGGGGATGGGCTTGGCGCCCATACCGGAAAGAATGAGGCCATTGGTAGATTCATCAGCGGATATGAATAAACTCATTTGTTTTCTTCTAAGAGTTCTCTAACTGATCATGGTCTTGGCCCGCTGCTCCATAACCTCTTCCAGGGCCTCTTTATCATGAGGAAAAACAACAGCGAGATACAGAAGCACCAGCCCGCAGAATAACCAGAAGAGGTTAGCGATATTAAAGGCCCAGACACGTCCAAACAGGACGATCAGAAAGCTGATGACTACCGGTCCGAATCCTTTTCCCAGGTCATCGGCCAGATTAAAGAGAGAGAAAATTGAACCACGCGTTTCAGGAGAATTCGCGTTCAGCAGCATGGCCTTGACATTTGGAGAGGTGATGGTAACGATAAACCCGGTAAAAAGGCCTATTATCACGGGTAATACAATGCTCGGATTTTCGACACCGAATTGAGGTGGATAATTGATCAGCACAGCCATGGGAATAATGCCTGCCAGGGTGGTGGCGCCGCATAAAATCGGTAAATAACTTGGCTTCAGATTATAGAGCTTATTCCCGATCAGGCCTCCTAGAAAACCCCCAATTATCGCGGCCAGCCCGACGGCCATCACAATCAAGGTGGCCTTCTCAACGGAGTACCCTTTGTCCTGAGAGTAAAAGTCATTCAAAAATATGAAAAAGACTCCCCATGGAACCGTTCCCGGTATGCCCTGGAGGAAAATCAGAAGATTTGTTTTAACCTTGAAGATGTTTTTATATTCACCCCAGTTAATCCTTCGTGTGTAAACCTGCCCCTTTTCAATCAATTCCTTGAGGCTCTCCTCCGTTCTGCCGCGCTCGGGTTCTTTGACCGTCAGCCAAAACAATATTCCCAGCAAGAAGTTGGGAATAGCCACAATTATGAACGGCAGCCGCCAGCCCAAAGACGGCCCAATCATACCGGCAAGCAGCTGGCCGAGGGCGATACCGACTCCCATGGCCAGCCCCAGGTATCCGGCCGCCGCGGCCCGCTGATGATGGGGGAAGTAGTCGCCCACCAGGGAAAATGTCAGGGGCAGGGCGCCGCCAATTCCAATCCCGGTCAGAGCGCGAAACCAGAAAAGCTGGCCGTAGGTTTGGGCGAACCCGCTCAGGAGACAGGGTATTTCCCCGATTAAAATTACGATTAAAAATAGTTTCCGGCGGGATACCATGTCGGTCAGATACCCGATGGATAGTGAAATCACGCCTCCAAGCACCCAGAAGACAAAAGAGATATTACCTCCCAGCTTGATATCCCGTTCCACCTCGGAAAAACCAAAATCCTGGGCGATACGCGTTAGGTTTGGGGCCATCAAATTTTGGTCGGCAAAGAGAAACAGGTTAATGGATGCCAGCAGTAATATGGCATATAATGACTGGCCGCGAAATTTAGATGTGGTTTCCATGATGCCTCTTCCCCTCGAGAGCAGGTTGTCTTAAATAAAAGTAAAAGGAAAATATTATTGGCAGTCGTTCTAAGAATAAATTTTTAGCGATATAGTGGTAATTAATCCACTTCAATATCATTGTCAACCATGATCGGAGAATCCGCTTGATGGTTCTTCTAATTGAAAGGCCTATCATCACGTCGATAATGATAGGCCTTTTATAATTTTTTCATGGAAGGTTTAGGTCTGATGCGCCCTATAGAGAGATCGCGTTAATAAAAAAATTATATTGATAATCCACGTATCCTTCCAGCTCGAAACGTTTTTTAAAGTGCCATCTCTTGAGCACCCAGGAATGCCCCAGTAATACGATATTATATGCGATCTGCTCGGTATCATGAGGTTTGAAAACGCCCAGTCTCACGCCTTCTTCAAGGATGTCTCGAAAGATGTGAACGTAAGCCAGTTCAGCATCCATGATTTTGGCCTGACCCTGCTTGTCCAGGGTGTTGGATTCCCGGTACAGCAAGAGGGTCTGGGGAGCGTTTTCCGCCACGATGGCGTAAAACATTTTCATGGCCCGGAACAGCTTTTCCTTCGGGTCGTCCAGGAACTCGATTTCAGGCTGAATTCTTTTCTGAAACTGGTTGGTGAAGTCCTCCATGATGAGCAGCATTATTTCTGATTTGCGGCGAACGTATTTATATGCCTCCGGAACGCTGACGCCGGCTCGTTCAGCTATTTCGCCAACAGATGTCTGGTAGAGGCCCTTCTTCTCGAAAAGCTTACTCGCAGCCTTGATTATTTGTTTTTTCGTTTGTGTGGAGCCTGCATCCCCGTCATTTTGTTCTTGGTCGGTAAACACGTTTTTATCCTCCCGTGACCAGCCGGATTTTTAGTGGCTGGGCATTAACCATCTATAAGAGTTATGCCGAGTATTAATTATTTGTCAACTCCTTTCCGGCATGTTGCGGATAAAAATTTTATTATTATAATCACTACTGTCCGGGTGTTATTTTTCACAAGCGGTAATTAACTAATAATAACAAGAAATTAATGCCACTTTGTGAGCTTGTTGATTTGAATTGATTTTGGTAAAATCCGGCCATTCCG
>JAFDLS010000108.1:0-8964 GCA_019306365.1 Deltaproteobacteria bacterium | reverse complement strand
ATTCCCCGCCGCTTGCGGCGTAGAATGGGTGTGTGAGCGAATACATCCATAAGAGTCATAATGTAACGGTATTGATATACCATTTGGTGTTTCCCGCCAAGTATAGGCGGGTAGTTTTTGATGATCATGTGGATGATGTTCTGAAGGAAGTTTGTCTAGACATCGAAAAACGATACCAGGTGAAATTTTTGGAGATTGGTACTGATAAGGATCACGTTCATTTTCTGGTCCAGTCGGTACCGACATATAGTGTGACCAAGATGGTAACGATGATAAAGAGTCTCACGGCGCGAGAAATACTCAAGCGCTGTCCCCAAGTGAAAAAGCAATTATGGGGAGGGGAGTTTTGGACCGACAGTTACTTTACGACTACAGTCGGGAAGCATGGGAATGAGGATACATACAATCGGTAACTACGTAAAAAAGCAAGGAAGGAAATATCAGAAGCTGTATGAAGACCGGCAATTGTCGCTCTTCTAATACCCCGTCCGCTTGCGGCGGGGTAGTTTATTAACTTAGGGGGCAATACAACTAAAGAGATTTCATACTGTAATCGTTATTAAAGCAGATGGCCATGCCGTTCGGTTCCGTTCGTATGACCTTACCACTTACTTTTATATAAGCTTGCTTACCTTTTAATTTCTTTAACTCTTCAATGGCCAAGATTAGATCTAATTTTACATCAGTTCCCTCAGGAAGAGGTTGTTCAGTATGAAAATAAGCACCGCCGGAGCATACATTTCGGGTCAGAAGGGTCAATACCTTGTTTTCTTTTTCCTTTTCATGACCAACAATTTCTATCTTGGCTGGAAGTTCAAGGTCAAATCTTTCTAAATTCCTTGCTTCTTTCATATATAAGCCATTCCATACAACATGAGTAGGTTAGAATCAATAGCGCAGTACAAATATGGTAGAGCTTTTATTAGGTTTATTGCCGCATAGATATAAATATTTATCTCGAGAAAGATTAAAATAAGATATTGTTAAGCGATTTTGAGCTTTTATTAAGATTCGAGCAGTTGGCATGTTTGATTAGTTCGGTCTTATTGGAGTGTAGCTAAATCAGATAAAACACCCAACAAGCTGTTCAAGTACAATTATTAAAAAAAATTATAAATTTTTCCCAGCCCAAAGAGCTGCCTGAAGCCGATTTGGAACACTTATTTTACTGAAAATATTATAAATATGACTCTTGACTGTATGAGGGCTGATACAGAGCTCTTGAGCGATCTCGTCGTTGGTCGCCCCGATGCAAATTAAGCTGAGGATTTCTATTTCCCTGTGGGAAAGTACCTTTGACGCTTTCTTGGGGTGGTTTGGGACAAAAGGGCGTTTCCGCAAAATGTATTTACTCATCGTCATCCTGGAAAGCCACAACTCACCTTTATAAATAACTTCAATACCTTTGGGAAGATGATCTAAAGGTTCAGGTTCGTAAAAAAGACCACGAACTCCCCTGATTACTGCTTCTTCTTCTATTTCAAGTCCGGCGTGGACGTTAAAAAATGCTACAAGACTCTGAGATGGTTCATTAATAAAATGTGTATCAAACTCGTATATACACTCTTCCGCGTCTTTCCCCTGGCAATCCCAGAGTATAAGCCTTGGATGGCTCTCGTCTTTATTCTGGTTGGATGGTATATGGTAGCCATCTTCACCCGCCTGACATTTAATACCCATCTCTCGCTCTAGGAAAGAGCTCATCAATTCATTTTGACTTCTCCGCGGTCCAACCACGCAAATTGAATTATCTGGTAATTTTGTCAAGCCTTGGTACGCCTTTCTCAGCAACCCGTTGTCTTATGATATGAATGTTTAACTGGTTCCTAGCATCACCTCTTATTGAAAAAAAACTTCATAATTAAGCTTGATATCAAAGATAATGCTTGTCATTACAACATATTAACATAAGAGGTTGTAATAAGAGAAGCACTTGCTTGCCAATTCCACCCTCACTATTATCGCATTAACAAATCGCCCGTCCGAAAAAAAATCTATACTCACTCACGTAATAATAGAATTTCTGTTAATATATATCCTTTCTATATCAAAAGCAAGCCAAATCATTTGAAGCTAACTACGCATCGCATCTAAATAAACAGCAAACGACAGTGCCCGAATTTTTATGTTTCTTTACCTCTTTGGCGAGTAAAAATAGAACCTTTGCTCTTTTTTTTCGCCTCAATACTTCCGTCCTTGTTTCTCTCCATCTCCAGCTTTAATTGAACGTATTTCGCGGTTAACTTCCCTCGACTAGCCATACTTTGCTTCAGCAATTTAAAGAGTTCAATAGCGAGGTTATCCAGTTTCCCTCTGTTATTTACTAATAAATTGAATTGCTGCTCGATATTTGTGACAATGGATTCAAGCAACAGCGCTCTTTTTTCCATTGATTGGATTCGCTTTTCCAGCTGCTTAATCGCTCCATTATCCGAAATCGTGGGGGGAAGGGATTTCGGCTCAATCTCCTCAGCTTTGGAGAAAATACCTCCTATTTCTCTGGTTTCAAAAACATTCTCTATAATTTTTTTATTAATTGCTTTGAGATCGTCCGCATATCCATAAACCAGAGCGGTGTCACACAGAGTATTTATCACCCGGGGAATCCCTTTGGAATATTTATTAATCGCTTCAATCGCGCCTTTATCGAAGATTTTTAGATTTTTGGCCCCGGCTACCTTCAAACGGTGATGAATATACTTTTCCACCTCACCCAGCTTTAAACCCTCGATGTGACAGTGCACGGTCACGCGCTGAGCAAATTGAGCTAATCCTCGACTTTGCAGTTTGTGTTTAAGTTCTGGTTGTCCGACAAGAAGTATCTGGATCAGGTGATGTTTTTCCGTTTCCAAATTTGAAAGCATCCGTATTTCTTCAATTGTCTTGTTAGGCAGATTTTGAGCCTCATCGATTATCATTACCACCCTGTTCTTTTTAGAGAATTGATCAAGCAGAAAACGGTTAAACCGGTCAAGCATTTCCGCCTTATCCATGCCATTCACTTCAAGCTCAAGTTCCTGGCACATCATCTTTATAAACTGCAGGGGGCTGACATCGACGTTGTTAATTATTCCAACTTGGATGTTTTGGGGTAATTTTTGTAACAGAAAGTTGATGAGAGTCGTTTTGCCGGAGCCGATTTCGCCGGTGATAACAACAAAACCTTTGTTTTCAGTCAAGGCATATTCAAGATGAGTATACGCATTCTCATGCTCGGGACTCATGTAGAGATACTCGGGATCAGGGAGAAGATTAAAGGGTTTTTCTCGAAAACCATAGAAGGATTCATACATGAGCTAAAGCTAAACACTCCTTGCCTTGTTGAATAATGTACCTAGAACTGGTTTATCCTTTAAAAGTTCCATTGTTCGTTGGAGGTCCTTATTTGAGGTTCTTTCCGCTTCGATAACTAAAACAATACCATCCACATTATGGGAAAAAACGATCGGGTCTGCCCGCGTTAGAATGGATGGGGTGTCATATACAATATAACGGTCACTATAACGGCTTTTCAATTCCTTAACCAGAGACTGCATTCGGGGAGCTCCGAGCAGCTCCGTGGAATTAGGCAAGGGCCTGCCGCCAGGAAGCACAGTAAGTTTATCAATGCCTGGATTAATCAGAAGGTCGGCTAAATCCAAATCTCCGGTCAGGTATTGAGATAATCCTTTTTCGGCTTCAAAACCTAAATATTTGTGAATAAAAGGTTTTCTTAAATCAGCGTCCACAAGAAGGGTAGTCCGGTTAATTTCGTGGGCGATGCTAATTGCAAGATTGATCGCCGTAATCGTTTTTCCTTCACCAGGGTTGGCGCTGGAGATTAAAATACTATTTCCTCCGGATTCCTTTAATCTTTCTAAAATTTGGGTGCGAAGGATTCTGATTTGATCGGCGGTTTGGTCCTGAAGAAACAGTGATATGATTTTATCCTTTTTCAAACTAGCCTGGTCAATCTCTATTACTCTGGAGCGTTTGTAGGTCGGTTTAACCTTTTCCCGTGAAGGCTGTTTTTTATTTGTCTCCGGGGGAGCAAGCGGGGTAATTTGTTTTTCCGGTTCGGATCGTTTAAAGGCACCACTCTCCGCTTTTCTAGTTTCCTTAGCTCTTTCCAAAGCTTTTTTTAACTTACTCACTAGTGCCTTCCTCCAAAGGTTACCTGAAGAGTTTGGTTATCAACATTTCAATGGTCATTATATTACCAAATTAGTTATATCAAAACAAAAGAGACAATCTTCTTTGGATTTTTATCATCAATATATCAAGTGGAGTAATAAACACATGCACTGCCAGTAGGACTAAGACGATTAAAAGTATCAAGCCCACAACTATGGCGACATATTTTATCCGCCTGACCCGCCGTTGCTCGTCAGTTTTAACGAGAGGAAGAACCGACAGTAAAGGCAGATTCGTTAAGTAAGCAACCTCATCCGCTGTTTTAATCGTATTATCCAGGCTTTCGCGGATCCCGGCGAATCCGGCTCCCGCTCCTATCGCTAATATAAAACCCACGAGGATGATGGCGGTTCGGTCGGGCTTGTATGGTTTTTCTGGTAAAAGAGCCGGTTCGATGATGGTAAAACGTTCGCTTTTTTGTGTTTCTTCCAGGGACTGAGAGGCCTTGGCCTCAGCCAACTCCTGCATTATCTCACTATATCGCCGATTAGAATGTTCATGATCTCGGAGCAAGTTATTGTATTCTCTTTCAACAAAGGGAGCCCGTTCGATTCTTTTCTGATATATTTCAATATTTCTTTTAATGCTATCACGTTCCTTCAAAAGATGCTTGATTTCACCCCTTGTAGAAGCGATCTGGTATTTTAAGTTTATCAGCGCCGGGGGGTCCGAACTCGAGGCCAATTCGCCGACTGTATCTATCTTCCTGGAAAGCGCCTCAATTTCTTTTGACTTCTTAATAACATCAGGGTGTTTCGATCCATAGCTTGCCTTTAATTTCACTAATTGACTTTTCAGTTCATCAATCTTTTTTATCTCATTCGCAGAGCTATCCTCTTTCTCTAACTGGGCTTCAAGCTCAAAAATTTGTTTCTTCAATCGCTTTATCTCCGGATGTTTCTCGGAGAGTTCAGCTTTACGGGCCAGAAGTTTTAACTGCAGATTTTCTAAGTATTCAAGTGGATCATTGGCCGGGTTTGCTGTTTGGGCAGTAATATAAGATCGAGATTCAAGTTGAGTTTTAAGGAGCGTAAACTGCCCCTGAAGATAAAGTTCTCTGTCCTGCAGGGAACGTATCTGCATATTTATCTGATCACGATCCCTATTGAGTCTTTGAACCGCCTGGAGGTTTACTGTATTGTATTCGGGAAGCTCCCCTAAATGCTCTATTTTTAATTTAGTAATTTTTTGCTCGATATTATTTAATTCTGCCTTTACGTTTTTCAGCTCACCCTCTAAATACTGGGTGGTTGTAGCGGCGCGGCGTTCACGTGTTCGCACGTTTTCTTCGAGATATAATGAGGCCAGAACATTGGCCACTTTTTGCACCACCGAAGGGTTCTTTCCCTCATAAGACAGTGTAAAGGCGATTGTCGCCGCACCGGAACCGCCTCTAACGCCTTTCGCCATCTCAGCGCTGATCGTTCTCACGCCGATGTCTTTTCGCATTTTTGCCACAATTTCTCCCCAGGTTCGCTGCTTCCGCATATCTGGGTACAAATTGTGCTCATTAATAATTTCCATTAACTTGGTTCGACTCAAGACCTGCTGTTTAATGATCTCCAAACGCTCTTCAATAAAACTCGTCACGGCTGTTCTTACATACTCGAGAGGTATTTGCTGCCCCTCAATCAGGATGGTCGTTGTTGACCGATAAATGGGCGGCAAAAAAAGGGCGGTGACAAGGAAGGCTACAAAGATAGGAACAGAAATGAAAATAAAGCCCAGCTTTCGTCTTCGAATGATGCCCAAAATGTCATAACTTATTGGTTGATTTTTCATAAGAATTCTTTATTTTAAGAAAAAATGTTATAATTCCTTGGGAAATCCAAAGGTTAAAGAAATTAATACGTTGTGGCGATCGGCCTGGTCGTCGCCGGTTAATGTAAAATCTTTATCGTTGGCATAGGTGTACTCAATTCGAAAAGAACCATTCTTTGTAAGCTGATAAGACAGATAGGAAGTCATCTCATAATATCTGCTGTCAAGGTCGTAAGACTCACTTTCGGAGTTGTTAAAATACAGGCTGCCTGAAAGGCCAACCGTGAGCCTTTCAGATAACATCAGGCTGCCGCTAAAATAAATCTTATCCCTTTCCGTTGGCTGACCTAACGAACTATAACTGAGGTCATGGTTATAACCGAGAGCCGTGGAGTATCTCTCGCCAATTTTCTCAACACTAAGGTCCGCAACGACGCCCCAATTGCTATCACTCTTTTCTTCTTGAGTATAGATTACCCGAAAAGGAGGATCCAGTGTTGGGTCAAATACGATTAGGGGTTGGGTTAAGCTTGCCTGGGTTTTAGTATAGCGTCCGCCAACTTTGATATTAAGATTAAAAGTTTCACTGAACGCGTGGCCCCAGTTAAAAGAAAGACCATAATTATCCACTTCGTTAACTATGGACTTGGTTCTATAGTAATTTGGAGTAATCGTAATGGTATCACGTTGGTTAGAGAGCGTGCGGATGTACTCAAATGCAATTGCATCTGACGTATAATCTACATTTCCTTCCCAGTCATATTCCGTTTTGGTATAGGTGTAGCTAACTCCTAGCCTTGAAAGTTCGCTAACCTGATGAGAAAATCCACCGCCAGCGCTATATCTCTGTCGTTCGGATCGGATATATACGAGGCCCGTTTCTTCAAGTTCGGATCTGAGCGTGATATCATCATCAAATGAAAGGTTGAAATTTAACTGCGACCTTTCAAATATTTGATAGTTGCCGTTAAATCCTAAACCATAGCTCTCGTAATCTTTCTGCTCTTCTTCTGCATAACGGACGACGTCCAAATTTGCTCCAACGCTTAAGTTTAACAATGCTGCGGCATAATCCAACGCAAAGCTTGCTCCAACAATTGTATAAAAATCTTCTTCTTCGTCAGTTTTGGAAAAATTAATGTTGCTGTCATATCCGTCTTTGATCTGGATTGACGGCAAAATCATAATATTCCCAGCGGCTCTGGAAGTATACGGTAGAACAAGCATGAAAACAGATAGTAAAAGTAGGCAGAACACTATCATACCAGTTCTGGAAACCCTTTTCTTATAGATACAAACCATCTCTATGCCCATCCTATGCGCATCTTCGTTGGGTAGATGCCTGCGCTGTTGTCATAAATATGATATTTGATTCATAGTTAAACCGTCAATCCGGCAAACCGAATCTTTGATCCCCATTTCAAAAGAAAATCGGTTAAAAGCAAGCAAATCAATGTAACTTGAGTCAATCTTTCTATCGTCCAGGCAAATGGAGGTATTCTTTAGTTACCAAAAGATGCAAATGAATTTTGAAACAAATTAAAGTCAGGGGACAACAATCACATCCCCGCGCTGGAGTATTATATTCTGCTCTAAATTTTTCCCTTTTTCCAGTTCTTTATAGTTAAAAAGAATCCTTATGATTTTATCTTTTTCTTGCCTTAAGATCATGATTTTGTTTGAATCTGCAAATTGATTGAGACCTCCAGCCATTGTGAGAAGTTGCATAACATTAGTTTGCATGTCGATGGGGAACTGACCCGGATTGTTCACTTTGCCGATAACATAAGCTTTTAAGCTGTTAATTTGCCTCAATAAAACAGTTACCGTAGCATCCGGGACATATTCTGTAACTTTTTGTGTTACCACTTCCCTTAATTTAGTTACGGTCATCCCGGTTATGTCAATATCACCAATGAGTGGAAAGGAAATGAAATTATCCGGAGGAACAATAAGTTGTCTACTCAAGCTCTCGTCCTGCCAGACTGAAATTTCGAGAATATCTCCTGAACTGATAGTATACCTATCAGGATTTTCTTGAGCGAATGACGCCTGATAAAATGTTAACAGGAATGCTATGGTCAGGAGAAAATACAGGCTTTTCTTTATATGATCACCTCTTTTTCCCCTGTTGGCCGCTTGATTTGATTTTGATGATCGTCGTGGCATGTGAAAAAACAAGGCCTCCATTTTTTAATTTTTAAGTGAGGCAAGTAAAATCGCTCAGGACTCCGGCATTAGCATCGAAAAAACCTGATTTTAATTAACCATCCCGCCATTTCGAGATGGTCACAAATCTGATCTAACCCTTCTAAATTTGATACAGTCTAACAAAATTACAACTAAAAATCAATCTTTTCATGAGGATAAAAGCCATCTCCCTTAGCCGATAATTATTCGGGGAATCGCGGAGTTTCCACAGGCCTCAAACGAATAAGTGGGTTCGCCGTATTGTCAATTCGGTGCGGGTATCTCGGTCAGGTAGTTGATTTTACAAAGTTTCCGAGTCCTCTGAGACATTTGTCCGGTCCGTTAGTTCAAAAAAAAGGCAGGTCTGCGGTAACCTGCCTTTATGGAAAAGGAGAATGGAACTATTTAATATATTTCCTCCTGAGGCCAAAGAGACCCAAGAGACCGGACCCGAGAAGTAATGCGGCCCCGGGGATGGGAACAGGGTTGACCCCGACATCAATTGTGGTCGAGTCATGCCAGAAATGACATCCATATCCAACATAATCCATATCCAACATAACCACTATCGATGCCTATAAAATCATTTGTAGTTACACCACCTAAAAGGTCAGCCACATAACTGCCGTTATAAAGCAATTCGCTGTTTAAAATATCCAATGTTAAGGTGAAAGTATCGGCATAGGCGACATCATATGAGGCTACCAAAACTCTATCGGCGTGATCGCTTGCAGCATCTTTACTCAGATAAATATCAATAGCTTTACCACTGTTGTCTCCATGACCGGCCAGTGTTATAGTTAGATATTCAACATAGCTGGCATAATCGTCATATTCAAA
>JAFDLS010000360.1 GCA_019306365.1 Deltaproteobacteria bacterium | reverse complement strand
ATTCAAGCTAAGACCAGGTATTGCTAACGGTTATCTTTATTTAGGAGAATTTTATTCCGATACAGGTCAAAATGAAAAGGCTATAGAAAGTCTTACAAGGGCCGAAGCTGAGTTCAGGGAAATGGGCATGGGTTATTGGCTGAACAGGACACAGGAGATACTTGGCAGAATATAAAACCGTATTTCCACGGGTGGCCCAGACAACTTTGTTGTCTGGGCCACCCGTGAAGCATCCCTGGCTATAGTTGAGAGAGTGTGTCTAACTTTCTCCTCGTTTCAGGGCTCTGCCCTGGAAATGAGGAAAAACACGATAGCAATAATAACAGTAGCATTGGTAGATTCTTACAACTTCAATAGGTTTCCTAAATACTTATGGGATATGGAGGAAGGCCGGTCAAACCAACGGGAGAGCACCGGCCCTTTCAAATCATCAACATGATGAAGAAACACAAAACCGGGAAGACACCGTTAAATAAGGAGGTCGAGGCTGATGCTGGATAATTCCGAGAAAATGGAACCCTTCGCCGACATAGACCTTGATAAAATGTCGGTGAAGCTTATCAATTATCTGCGTAAAGAGCTCAATTCAGAGTCCGTGGATTACCTGGAGCCGCCGGTCCGATTGACAGGAGGGTATGAAACCCTTATCTGCCGGTTTCAGCTAAGCGGTGTTGATGAAAGCCTGTCCAAACCTCTGGTCATCCGCCTTTTTTCCGAGAGCGTTGACGCTGAAATGATACTAAAGGAAAGTGAGATTCAGAATACCTTGTCAGGACAGGATTATCCTGTGCCGGCAGTGTATCTCACCTGCATGGATAAGAGGGTTCTGGGCGGTTTATTCTTTATTATGGATTTCTGCGGGGGTCATACCCTGTTTGAATCGGGCCTGTCCCATGGCCAGGTGTTCGAAATCCTTGGAAACCTGCAAGCCAGAATGCATAAAATTGATATTGAGGTCATTGAGAAGAGATGCGCTGAGATCGAAGCGGACATTAATACGCTGAAGTATGAATTCATTCTTGAGGAGTACAGCGCCCATGTTCGCTCTACCATGGTGATTTTCACCCTATGAATATTTTATATGAGGACGGCAAGGTTCAGGCGGTCCTGGATTGGTCAGGATTCATGATCGGTGACCCGGCCATGGATGTAGCCCGGACCGAATTCCTGCTCAGCATCCCCATAAAGCTGCTTTTTCCCGAGCTTGATCCTGATCAGGTCAAAGAGATATATCTTAAGGCCTATCGTCAGACAAGACCTCTTGATGAGACGAATATAGCCTACTATTATGCCTTCAGAACCATCAACGCCCTGTCTGAAGGTATTGGCGGGCATACTCTTTTGGGCCAACCGGAAATAATTCAGCTGCTGCTGGCCTCTATTTACGAAATAACAAACGTAAAAATAAAAATACCCTCATAGGGAAATGAAGGTGCGCGAAAAGCACGGGATACTGTTCAAGGATAATTATCCTAAGCGTAACATCTGACAACCGTAATTTTGTTGAAATCGCGGAAGGCGAAAATTTAACCCGCAGGAATATTACTAATATTTCGAGGACTTAAATTTGAGCCTGACATATGCCGCTGCAGCGTCAGCGAAGCGGGGCTCATGAGGTCAGCTAAAGGATGAAGTTTTGCAGAGGTCTCCAAGCATGTTTTACTTCCACTGAGTGAACACTACGGCTGTTGGCCTTATATTTCAAAATGGTCCAAGTAACGATATCTCACCCTCACACCCCCCACGCAAACATTCTTCTATCTTTTTAAGGCCGTGATGCCTTATAATGGAACCATATTGATCCGCCCTGACCATTAAAAACCTTGAAAAAAGGAACACTTGACAGGCAGCGCCCTGTTTTTTTAAATTGAGACTGATCCGAAAATCTGCGCTCACCGGCTGATTTGCTTATATAAACGGCTCCACACCTACCGCGAACAGGATGAGATGGCCATAAACGTGGAAGCGGATAAAAATCATTCCCTGCCTTTAAAAAAGCCTAAATTTTTCTACGGCTACTGGATAGTGGCCGTGGCGTTTTTCTGTGCCTTCATTAACTCGGGCTGCGGGTTCTATGCTTTCAGCCTTTTTGTTTCACCGCTTCAGAAGGAGTTTAACTGGGGCAGGGGCGAAATCATGTTTGCCCTCTCCATTTTCTTCCTGATTGGCGGGATGTCCGCGCCCGTGGTCGGCCGGCTGGTCGATCGCTTCGGGGCTAAGAAGGTGATCGCCTCCGGCGCTTTCATTTGCGGCCTTGGGTTTGTCTTGCTAAGCCTGACGCAAACCCTCCGGTCTTTTTATGCCAGCTATATCGTCGCGGGAATTGGCATGTCTGGAGCGGGCATGGTTCCGGCCACCTCCTTGGTTTCAAACTGGTTTGATAAAAGGAGAGGCACGGCCATCGGCATCATGTCAGGCGGAATTGGCGCGGGCGGTCTGGTCTTTGCCCCGCTGATCGGCGCTTACCTTATCCCTCATTTCGGCTGGAGGTCCACCTATTTGGTCCTGGCCGTGAGTACCTGGGTCATTATTCCTCTGGCGTTACTGGTTTTAAAAACCAGACCGGAGGATATGGGGCTTTCCCCTGACGGCAGACAAGGCGATAGGCCTGTTACCGCGCCGGGAGGCTCGTTCTCAGCGTCTCAGGGCTTGACCCTGAAAATGGCTATAGCCACCTTTAGTTTATGGATAATCGCCATCTCCTTCCTGGCCCACGGGTTCTGCGAAGTCGGCATTCTGCAGACCCAAGTACCTTATCTCAAGGATATTGGCTTCCCTTTGGCCCTGGCATCCGCCGCCTTTGGCGTTGTTGGGTTATTCAGCCTTTTAGGGAAAATATTTTTTGGCTGGCTGTGCGACCGGATCAAGGCCCAATACGCCTGCGCCATCGGCCTTGGCGTTGAACTGGTTGGCCTTCTTATACTTTTGGTGGTACGCCCGGCGTCACCTATGGCCATACTCTGGCTTTACGCCGTTGTCATGGGATTGGGTGTGGGAAGCTGGCTGCCCACGATGTCCATGCTTGTCAGCACCAATTTTGGTTTAGCCGCCTATGGAACCATCTATGGCCTGGTCAGCTTTACCATGAGCCTTGGCGGCGCGACCGGTCCTCTTACGGCGGGCTATATATATGATATGACGGGAAGCTACCGCTGGGCTTTTATCCTCTTCATCGCCTTGTATCTGGTAGCCATAACAACCGTCTTGATGGTGCGCCGCCCCAAAACGCTTTGATCTTTCAATTTTAATGAAAACCATGA
>JAFDLS010000107.1 GCA_019306365.1 Deltaproteobacteria bacterium | reverse complement strand
GTGTCCCGCCTCAACAATGGACTTGATCATGCGCAAAACTGCCGGGTGGAGAGGTTCGTACATGTGTGCGACATGTTCGTTGACACGATCAATGGCCAGAGAATACTGAATCAGGTCATTTGTTCCGATGGAAAAGAAATCAACCTCTTTGGCCAGGACGTCAGCTAGAAATACCGCCGAGGGGACCTCGATCATAATCCCGATCTCCATCTTCGAATCGTATTCAACACCTTCCCGATCCAGTTCCTGACGAACGTCTTCCAGAACCTGTTTGGCTTCCAGGAGTTCTCCTAACCCGGAGATCATAGGGAACATGACTTTGACATTGCCGTAAGCCGAAGTCCGAAGAATGGCTCTAAGTTGTTGTTTGAAAATGTTTTTTTCTTTGAGGGAAAAACGAATGGCCCTCAAGCCCAGGGCGGGGTTCATCTCCTCGCCCCAGTCCATGGCCGATGAAAACTTATCACCGCCCAGGTCAACGGTTCTGATTGTCAAGGGCTTCGGGGCAATAATCTGAGCCACGTCCTTATAGTCCTTAAAAAGCTCCTCCTCAGTTGGCAGCTGCCTCCGGGAAAGGTAAAGAAACTCCGTGCGGTACAACCCGATCCCATCCCCGCCGTGATCGGCCACAGCGGCTACCTCCTCAAAGATTTCGATATTGGCTTTGACCTCCAGGCGATGCCCGTCCAGTGTCTCGGCAGGCAGATAAGCGCTGCGGACTATTTCAGCCTGATAGCTCTCATAGCTGCGCTGACGGCCCCGATAAAATCTGAGGGTCTTTTCGTCCGGGTTGATCACCACCTCGCCGGTAGTACCGTCGACCACGATCAAATCACCGGTCTTTACGCGCCGGGTACAATTTTCCAGACCGACAACCGCGGGAATTTCGAGAGCCTGGGCGATAATAGTCGTATGGGAGGTCTTGCCGCCCATGTCGATGATAAAGCCCATGACTCTGTCCAGCCGGATCTGGGTGGTATCAGCCGGGGAGAGATCAGGAGCGACAATGATCACCCGGTCTTTTATTTCAGCCAGGTTCTCAGGAATGTGACCGACCAGATTTCGCATAATCCGTTCAGTCACATACTCAACATCCTTGATTCGGTTGCGGATGTATGCGTCTTTGATCCGCTCGAACTTTTCACGCGCGTTATCCACGGCTTTTTTCAAAGCCCATTCAGCGTTAATCTTCTCCTGTTTAATCAGGTCAATCGAAGCTTGATAAATCATGCTGTCTTTCAAAATGAGAAGATGGGTATCCAGGATATAGGCATGGTTCCCAATGTCTGAAGGTATGTCGGCCCTGATTTCTTCCAGTTGGGTTTGGGCCTGCTGAACAGCTTTCTCAAACCGTTTGATCTCGTCTTCGATAAAAGACTCGTCAATGAGGTATTGATAGAAGATCTCCACCTCGCTTCGATCAACAAGATAGGCCTTTCCAACCACGATACCAGGGGAGGCCGCCACTCCGGTCATGACCGAATTTTTATCTATAAAATCAGGAAGTTTCATTATTCGCCGAAATCGTCTTCAATAAGTTTGGATATAGCTTCAATCGCTATTTGACTATCCTGCCCCCGCGCTTTGATTATAACTTTGGAACCCGGAGGGCATTCCAATGTCAAAAGGGAAATAACACTCTTGGCGTCAACGGACTTGCCGTTCTTCTCGAGCCAAACATCGGAGTTAAAGAGTTCCGCTGTTTTTACCAGCTGGGCCGCTGCTCGAGCATGCAGGCCCAGGCTGTTTTTTATGAGAACTTCTTTGCTCGTTTCAATCGCGCCCGACTTCACGGACATAACCTCTAGCAGTTGATGCCTCTGATTACCGGACCATCCTTATTTCGAGAAAGTGAGACCGGAGTAATAATACCGCCAATAGCCCTTATATCAATACTTCCACCAGCAAGCCTCGCCTGATTAACATGGAAAAGAAACAGATTGCCGGGCAGGCCGCCAGGCTGAAACCCCATAATTGCGGCAATGACCAGGTCACACGTTTTTAATAAAGCCGCCCGATCTTTCAGTTCTTTGCCCTGCGCTTGGTCACATCCAGGGCCAGTCGATATAGTTCGCTGCGGCTGGTGCTGGCAATTCCTGCTAAATCAGCCACAATTTCCCGCACCGGCCGGTTGTCGCCCCTGATTATCTCCTCCAGTTCCTCACGAGTCAACCCTTTGAATTTTATACCCGAAGCACCGGCCACAACCAATGTCAACTCACCGCGAACCGCTTCAGACCGATGTTCAATTTCTGCGGCGATATCGGGGAGAGAACCCCTTAAGAACTCCTCATGCAGTTTGGTCATCTCGCGCCCCAGAACAGCTTTCCGGGGGCCTAACACGGCCGCCGCGTCCTGAAGGCTTTTCTTCACCCGATGAGGCGCCTCATAAAAAATCATGGTTCGCCTTTCATGTCTCAGTTCCTGAAAAGCTTTCAAACGCGCCTCTTTTTTGGCTGGCAGAAAGCCAACGAAGACGAAATCTGAACCCGGCATTCCAGAAACGGAAAGGGCACAGGCGCCGGCTGAAGGTCCGGGTATCGGCACTACCCTTGCCCCCTGCTCAACGGCCTCCTTCACCAGGAGAGCCCCCGGATCCGAGACCCCGGGAGTGCCGGCATCGGACACGAGGGCCAGATCGCGGCCTTCGGATAATGTCTTCAGCAACCGGGGCAAAACGCGGGAATGGTTTTGTTCCCTATAGCTGATAAGCCGGGAGGTTATTTGATAACGCTCAAAGAGTTTTCGGGTTCGGCGAGTATCCTCAGCCGCAACCAGGCCGGCTTCCTTGAGAACCCGGCAAGCCCGAAAAGTTAAATCTTCCAGGTTCCCCAAAGGCGTGGCCACCATAAACAGTGTGCCAGTACGAGGCAAAATCTTCTCCGCCTTTCAATCCATCACCAAATCAAAGGCGTCGACCAGGTGATCGAGACTGGGTTTCGAATCTTCCATAACAATAGCCACGACGTCAAAACGGGCCGCGCGGTCCTGCCAGCCTTTCTTGATGAGAAAAGCCTGAGCCGCTCTGGATATTCGTCTCCTTTTTTCACGGCCAACGGCCGCCCAGGGACCGCCATACGACCGTGTGGATCTGGCCTTAACTTCTGTGAAGACCACCACATCGCCGTCAAGAAGAATCAAATCGATCTCCCCGTAAGGCGTGCGTACGTTCCGGTCAATCAAGGCCAGGCCCTTCCCGGCCAGATAGGAGGCTGCCAGATCCTCGCCCTGCTGACCAAAAACCAGATGACCGCTCATGTTTCAGGCCCTGTCCGCACTCGGGCAAATGTCAATCGGTGCAAAGGGCAAGGGCCGCATTTAGCCAGGGCATCCAGGTGGCGTCGGGTAGCGTAGCCTTTGTGAGAGGCAAATCCGTATGCCGGATACAAGCGATCATAACCGACCATTAACCGATCACGGACCACCTTGGCCACAATGGAGGCCGCCCCAATAGACAGGCTTAAGCTGTCTCCATGGGGCAAAGCTCGCTGAGGCATATCCAGCGGCAGAGGCACGATCCCGTCAATCAAAAGGTAATCAGGTGAGGGATCCAGGCCGGAGACCGCCTGCATCATTGCCTTAAGAGTTGCCTGGAGAATGTTAAATCGATCGATTTCAGTCTGATCCGCCAAGCCATAAGAGACGGTCTTGGCTTGCCTTAAAATAAGCCAAAAGGCGCTCTCCCGCTGATTTTCGGTCATCGTTTTCGAGTCTCCAACACCGGGATACTCGAAACGGTCATCGAGAATGACCGCCGCCGCCACTACTGGCCCGGCCAGGGGGCCCCGGCCGGCCTCATCCACTCCGGCTATGAGGTTAAATCCCCGTTCTTTGGACCGATCTTCAGGAGCCATGCCTTTGTCGAAATATAGATCATCGAAAAGGCAAAGATCCCTATCCATTGAATCAGCCAATATCAGCCAATCTTAACGAAAATTTTTGTCTTTAAGCCGAGCCGCTTTCCCTCGCCGCTTACGTAAGTAATAAAGCCGCGAGCGCCGCACACGAGCTTGAGAGAGGACCTCGATCTTCTCAAGCAACGGTGAGTTGGATGGAAAAATACGCTCAACACCGATACCATAAGAAACTTTCCTTACTGTAAAAGTCGCTCCTGTTTTACCCTGGCGCTTGCGAATGACCACGCCTTTGAAAACCTGAACACGCTGCTTCTCGCCTTCTTTAATGCGAACATGGACTTTAACGGTATCGCCCACTTGAAAAGAAGCAAGGTCTGCTCTCATCTGTTCACGTTCAATCATTTCCACGGGATTCATTTTTCTCCTCCGTGATATCTATCTATCTCCAAACAGCCGATCAAGAATAATCCCGGCTGCAGACCTGATGGACAGGTGATTATAATTAGTCGGCCCTTTAATGGGCTCCAATATAAGATCAGAATCAGCCAGGACTTCGTCTGTCAGCCCCCAGGCTGTTCCAAAGGTTATTAAAAGAGGGCGCTCGCCCCGAAGATACGGTCCCATCTCGGAAAAAGACTGCCTGTTGGGGCCGTCTGCGGCGGAAGTAGCCGCCACTAAAGGGTAACTCCCCGATCTTTCTTTTATCTTCTCCTTGGCCTCGCTCAATTCACCAGTCAGCCCGACCAGATTCAAGGCTTCAACCCGGGCCTTATTGTAATCGGATCCCCATCCTTGGCGCCAGTGCTGAAGCATCTTTTCAGCCAGCTTGATCTGATCATCGAGCGGTGTAACTATAAAAAAGCCTTTCAAGCCATATGTTCTAGCCAGCCGGGCCAAGTCGTGCATATCTATCGTCGTCAAAGCCGCGGCGATGATTTCCCGGCGCTTATTATAAACCGGATAATGTAATAGGGCTATATAAACGTCGCTCAAATTGAGCTACCATTCCGGGGCAAACCCCAAACCCGACTTTTGACTCGCGCCCTCATCGTGAAGACTCCTTCGAGAGTTGCCCTAAAAACTCACGATCCGAGTCTGAAAGTTCCGCCTTGGCAAGCATATCCGGCCGGCGCTGAAAGGTTCTTTTAAGCGACTCTCGCCGGCGCCACTTCCTGATGGCCTCATGGTTCCCCGACAGAAGCACCTCAGGCACGGCCAATCCCTGAAAATCTCTGGGGCGCGTATACTGAGGGTATTCAAGAAGACCGTTGCTAAAAGTTTCTTCCTCCACCGATTCAGCCGCGCCAAGGACGCCGGGCAGAAGTCTTGTCACGGCCTCAATGACGGCCATGGCCGGGACCTCTCCCCCTGAAAGCACGAAATCCCCGAGAGAAATCTCTTCGTCAATCAATGTCAGACTGATACGGTGATCTATCCCCTCATAACGCCCGCATACCAGGATCAAATGTTCAAGCGTTGCGTACTTTATCGCGCGCTGCTGGCTGAACGGCTGACCGACCGGGTTAAGCAGGACGACTCGTGATTCAACCCCGTCTGTGTCAGTCTCACGGGCAAAACTGATGGCCTTGGCCAAAGGCTCCGGCATCAGGATCATCCCGGCCCCACCGCCATAAGGACGGTCATCCGCGGTTCGATGCCGATCAGTTGTAAAGTCCCGAATATCGATCAAACGGACTTCAAAAACCTCTTTATCCAGGGCTTTACCAATTAAGCTCTCCCGGAGAAAAGAATCAAACAATTGAGGGAAGAGGGTTACCACATCAAAACGCATGGTTATTTATCTCAATCATGGATTCCATCAAAGATCACTGATCAAGAAGGCCAGGCGAAGGAGCCGCCGTGATACTACCCGCCTCCAAATCGATGGAAAGGACTATCTCTTCCCGGAAAGGCAAGAGAATTTCTTTATTCTCCCACTCGAGAACCAATAAATCATCGGCCCCGGTGGAGAGAAGATTTTTCACACGTCCCAGCTTCCGGCCTTCCTCATCGGTAACAATCAGTCCAATTAAATCAGTCCAGTAATACTCATCAGAATCCAGAGAGGGCAGCCACGACCTCGGAATTAGCACTTCCGCTCCAACCAGCTCTTTAGCCGCTTCCAAAGTAAAAACGCCTTCCAATTTTAAAAGAACAAAATTCTTGTGAGGCCGGACGCTTGTGATTCTAATAAGCATCTCAGCTTCATCTGGAACTCGGAAATAAAGCCGGTCATAACATTCGAATGCATTCACGGATTCGGTGAAAGGCAGAACGCGCATTTCACCTCTGACACCATGCGTCCGAGTGACCCGGCCGATGGTCACCAGGTCATCTGTCATACAAACTTACTCTATGATCTCCAGAACGGAACGCTTCCTAAGCTTTGTAGACGCGGCGGACAGAATTGTCCTCATAGCTCTTGCCGTCCGGCCCTGTTTTCCGATTACTTTGCCCAAATCCTCTTTAGCCACCCGCAGCTCCAATACCGAGGTCTGTTCACCTACAATCTCGGAGACTTCAACCTGATCGGGATTGTCCACCAGCGACTGCGCAATGTACTTAACCAAGTCCTTCATGCGTGCACCTCCGTATTTTCAGTCAAATGTCGTCCTGGGGAATTAGTTTGAGAACTGAGCCAGACTGCTTTTTCACCTAGTAAAGCTTAAACGCCAAAGTTCCAGGGAAAGGGTTAAGAAGACTTAGAAAAAAGACCTTCACGTTTAAGCAGACTGGCTACCGTGGTTGTGGGCTTGGCCCCCTTGTTTAGCCAATCCTTAAGCCTGTCCTCCTTGATTACGACACTAGCCGGATCCTTAAGCGGATCGTAAGTCCCTATTAATTCGATAAATTTTCCATCTCGCTTTGCGCTGCCATCAGCGACGATGATTCTATAAAAGGGATTTTTTTTCGCCCCCATCCGCGTCAATCTAATCCTTACTGCCATACCTTTGTCCTTCACAATTAATTTATAGTATATTACCTTTTTTTAAAGAAACCAGTCTAAATAACAATTATTTACACAGGAAACATTCCACGGCCAAGTGATTTAAGCCCTCCACCGGAGACTTTTTTCATCATTTTTTTAGTCTGCTGAAAGTTTTTAATCAAACCATTTACATCGGAAACCTTTGTGCCGCTGCCTCGAGCGACCCGTCGACGACGGCTGGCATTAAAGATGGCGATATTTCGACGCTCTTCCGGCGTCATAGAGTTAATTATCGCTTCAATCTTCTTTAATTCGGTTTCCTCCGGGCGCATGTCTTTAAGTTTTTTTAGTTTCCCCAGCCCAGGAATCATCCCCATTATCTGGTCGAACGATCCGAGTTTCTTGATCTGCATGATCTGATCTTTAAAATCATCAAGAGTAAACTCGTCTTTTTTGAGCTTTCGTACCAAATCCAGGGCTTTTTCCTGATCCATTGTCTCTTGAGCTTTCTCGATCAAGGTTAAAACATCTCCCTGCCCCATGATACGTGAAGCCACACGATCCGGGTGAAAAGGCTCAAGAGCGTTCAATTTTTCGCCCACACCGACAAATTTTATTGGCCGGTCAAGAACGGCCTTGATTGACAGTGCGGCGCCGCCCCGCGCGTCGCCCTCCATTTTGGTTAAGATCACACCGGTCAGATCAAGCCATTTATTAAATGTCTTCGCGACATTAACCGCTTCTTGACCGGTCATGGCATCAGCCACCAGTAAAATTTCGTTCGGATCTAGCTTAGATTTAATGGCCTTAAGTTCCTCCATTAAATCTTCATCAATCTGGAGTCTGCCAGCCGTATCCAGGATCAGGGTGTCGCAGCCGTACTCTCCCGCATTAGCCCGGGCTTTACTGGCTATCTCTACCGGATTCATATCCGTTGTGGACGGAAAAACAGGCACGGAAACCTGATCGCCTAATTTGATCAGCTGCTCGATTGCGGCCGGACGCTGAACATCAGCAGGAACCAGGAGCGGACGACGCCCTTTGGTTTTTAGATGTTGGGCCAGCTTCCCGGCTGAAGTCGTTTTACCTGAACCCTGGAGACCAACCAGTAGCAATATCCAGGGAGGCCGGCCGGAAAAATCCAGTTCCTGTCCGGTTCCACCCATCAGGGAAGTCAACTCTTCATAAACGATCTTGACCACCTGTTGCCCCGGCGTCAGGCTTCCCATAACCTCCTGACCAACAGCCCGAACACGGATGTTCTCTATAAGATTTTTCACCACCTTATAGTTAACATCTGCTTCGAGCAGGGCAAGACGGATTTCGCGCAGCCCTCCTTTAACGTTTTCCTCGGTGAGCTTACCGTGCGCCTTAAGCTTGCGAAATATATCGTTTAACTTTTCCGAAAGGTTGTCAAACACTAAAGCCTTACTCCCATGAATAACCGCAAAAGCATCAAGTGTTTAATATTAATTGCTATTCTTCGATATGTCAATGAAAATTGCCTGATTGTGGGGTAGCACATAAACTGTCCGGCCGATATGGTATCCAAGGAGGGAGCCATGAGACGGACAGAGTTGTTACAGGAGATCCGGGTGATGAGATTTTTGAAGAGGCATACTATGGTTGGCAAGAGCGAAGATTGACTCAGGATGAGGCGGCTTGTCTGCTGGGCGTTTGTGCTCGGGCTTTTCGCCGCTATATCAACAGGTACGAGGAAGAGGGGTTAGAGGGGCTTTATGACAAGCGTATTACGCGGGCCTCCCACCGTAGCGCTCCGGCGACGATTCCCAGGACAACTGGATAAGCGGACATATTACTTGCTACTAAAACCGGACAGTTTATTTGTTGCTAACAGCTTTCCTTGGAGTCATGTTTTTCCTTGACCCCTTTTAGTAAAATGCTATTATATTTTTAAATCAAACAAAGAAAAATATTATTTCAACAATCGCAAGTAGTAGACAAGAAAAAACCTTGGAAACACAATTACATAGGTGTACTTATTGTACGCAAGGCTGCGGGAAGGGCGAAATGAAAACTTTGAAGATGGTGATTTTCTTTTTTTTACTTGCTCTTATGATTTCCTGCGGCGGTGAAAAGGGCGGCGATAAAGAAAACGCTGATGAAACCGTCGGTGAATCGAAAGCTTCGCCCCTTAAGACCTTTACCTTTAACTGGAGCGCCATTTGCCGATGCCAAGGAGAGACAACGGCGCATGGGAAACTCTGTTCCCAAAACGGAACATATACCGGCCAGCATGAAAGCGAAGAGGAAGCCGTGGCAATGATGAAAGAGGAAACAAGAGAACTGATGGAGTGTACGGAAGGGCCTTTCCTTTCGTTCAGATACGAAATCCCATAGGTGTTTTATAAAAAGGTTCAATTTACGATCATCAGCGTGTAATATTTATCGATGAAAGTTATTCTTGATTTCAGCAGGCGCATATTGAAAGTAACTGTCCAGAAAATGTTTCGTTTTAGTTTGAATTAGAAAGAATAGTAAACATTATTGATCTATAGAGACCTCTGCAAAACATCGTCCTTTAGCTGACCTCATGAGCGCCGCTTCGCTGACACTGCAGCGGTATATATCGTATGAAACTTTAAGCCCTTGAAATATTTAATATATTCCTGCGAGTTAAATTTTCACCTTCCGCGATTTCAACAAAATTACTGGTTTTGCAGAGGTCTCGAATAACAAAAAAGGGAACAGACAACCTGCCCCCTTTTTTTGTTTTTCAACGAAGTATCTTTAAACCATAAAATCGTCTAACACTTTGTACAATTTTATTAATTGAGTTTGATAAATTCCCAGGCCGTGGCCGGAATCGCCCCGAGCTGCGGTTCCCAGAACTTGATTTTCGGGCTGACACCATAGGGAACATGATTGGCCCAGAGGATCATGACAGGGCGGCTGTTACGAATCAGCCTGGAAATTTTTTGGCCGGCAGCTATCATTTCTTCCTCTTTTTCAGCTGGCATGCCGGCCAGAATGGTGTTGTGAATCTCATCGGTTGTAACATAAGCTCCCGGCATCCATTTCAGAAACATATCCGACGCGTCGGCGGAGGCATGCTTTTCGCAATGCCACCATAACGTTCTGGAGATTAGCCCGGGCAGCTTCCTGGCGCGATGCAGATCTTGATAAACACCAGCTTCATAAACCTTTATCTTCGCTTTTATCCCCACATCCGCCAGGTTGCCGGCTATCGCCTCAAACCAGTATTGATTCCCTTTAGTTGTGTGGATCGTGGTTTCAAAACCTTTGGGATAACCGGCTTCGGCTAACAGGGTCTTGGCCTTCTCGGGATTGTAGGGGTCTGGTTTTATTGTGGGGTCATATCCCCATGTAATAGGCGCCAGGACTTCCCCATAAGGCTCGGCCGCCCCGAAAAGGATTTTTTTACATATGGTCTTCCGGTCGATAGCCAAACTGGCGGCTTCTCTGACCCGAATGTTCAGAAAAGGGCTAGGTTTATCCGGATTGACGATATCGGTGAAGGCGACGGTCGTCGCAAAGGGGTAGAGGCCCCAGATAATTCTCAGATTTGGATCAGCTTTTAACTGGGGCACATGAGGCCCGATGGCATCTATGATATCCGCTTCTCCGGCTTTTAACATGGCCAGCCGTGTAGAGTGCTCGGGAACGTACATTACCTTCAGCTTTTTAAAGGCTGGAGTGTGGCGGAAGTGTTTCTCAACGGCCTCGGCCTCCCAGTATATGTCTTGATTGTAACCCGCCCACTTGAATGGACCAGTACCGATAGGTTTGTCCGCAAATCCGTGATCGCCCACTTCCAAACGCTTTTCCTGCGGTGATTTCCGTAACAGGCAAACAGCAGGGTTAATCATTGGTTTAAGTACCTTTATAGTTCATAAGTCTAAGAGATATTAAGCTCTTAACTGTGTGTTGCCCCTCCTTCATTATCGGTGGTGTCGCAGAATAGATCATGAGTTTAGTTTCAGTGTCGATTAAAACCGTACGGGGCATGTAAAAATCACAAAGTCCACACTCAGGTTGATCTGAGAAAGCATGAAGCCCTGAAACATTATTTTTTTGGAGATTTTGGGATGTAGTTTTATCCCATAGATTCAGTTTGCCTGTCAAGTTCTTTGAGCTTGCTTTTCTGCGTTTTTAAATCACAGTTGAGGCTTGATAAAGAGAGATTGGCTTAAAAAAAGTCCCTTTATAGTAATTGCCAGAATTACGTTCCGTTTGTGATTACTATGTCAAATCAAGGTTCTAACAGCGGCTGACATAATAAAACAAATGGCAATTACATGATGTTTTAGCGTTTGTCGTAAGATGGCTTACGAAAATGGCCTAAACTAAATCTTCTCCTACTCCATGACGAAATGGAATATATTTATGACAAACGCTCT
>JAFDLS010000106.1 GCA_019306365.1 Deltaproteobacteria bacterium | reverse complement strand
CGGAACCAGTGTCTTTTCTTCCAGAGGTTTAGTGATAACGTCTTGAACTCCGAACTCAATAAAATTTTGCGCAGCCTGAATATTTTCCGGCCCGGCCATGAGGACCAGCCGAAGCTGAAGCTGCAATTCAAGTATGCGGCTGAGCATGTCTTCCGGTGTCATGTCAGGCAGGTCCATGTCCAGCAGGATCAAGCGGTAAGTATCATTCTCAGACAGCTCAGTCAGGGCCTCGGCCCCGTTTCTGACGATCGTTAAGGGAAAAAGTTCGTCCTTCAACCATTCCTCGAACTTTCTGACTTCAAACCTGAAGTCAATGGCCCCTGTCGGGCAGGCTTTAAAACAGGCCCAGCACCTCTGACAATTGTCAAGGTCCACCACGTAATGATTGGGGATCGTATAGGGAGCCGGAAGATGCACAGCAGGGCGTAATGACAATCCGGCGTTGAATTCGTCCGGAACCCGCGCCGGGCAAACTGCGGCGCACTCGCCGCAGCCAATACAGAGGTTCGGGTCCACAAACGTCGGTTTTTTTCTCAAAGTGGCGTGGAACTCGCCAAGCTCTCCATCAAGCGCGATCAATTCGGTACCCAGCATGACGTCTATGTTTTCGTGATACAGCCCCTTGCGCAAACAGTACTGAGAACACTCGTCACGTTCCACAAGGGGGAGCATCCTGCACATGCCGCAGCGGTCACTTGGAAACTGGCGATCCAATTGGGTCAGAATACCACCCAGGTTCTCGTTCCTGTCAATGAGGGCCACCTTGCTTCCGGTCTCAGCCAGATCCAAGGAGGCCCGGATACCAGCGATGCCGCCACCGACAACCAACGCCGTATATTTCATTACCCAAATCCTTTTAGACTGATCATCACTCCAACGTTTCGGTTATCTCTGTAAATTCGTCTTCCTGGAATAAAGACAAGGGCGGTGGTTCACTCAAACTTCGGCCTGCCTCGTAATCAAAGGCATGCTGTACATCCGCAGCAACCATTCTGAATAACTCCATGACCGGGATATGGTTTGGGCAAGCGCTGGAGCACTTACCACATCCCACACAGGACAGACTCATGTGTGTAAGCCGTGTGACATGGTAAAAAAGGGTGTCGGTCGGCATCTTGAGAGCGCCTTTCTGTTCGGCCCATCCCAGATACTGCCAGGGCTTGTGATCAAATATATCGGTCAAAAAAACACATTCCCTGCAATAACAGACCGGGCAGGCCACCCTGCAGTTGTAACAATTGACGCATCCGGATAGATAGGTGGCGAGCTTTTCCAGGCTCGACGTGGCTTCGCGTGTTTCCTCAAACATCCTGTCCCGGTACTCGATCCGTTTTTTAATGAGTTCGGCCAGGGCCTGTTTACGTTCCTCAGGCTCCTCGGTCTGAGGCAGATTCAGCTTGTCCAGGTATTGCTCGCCTCGGGCAGTGTTGGCCATAACAGGCAGGCCGTTCTGTAAATCTACACCGATAAGACCAATACTAATATCCGCGTTGTCCGGGGAGGGATGTTCGCAGGCCTGACATGCCTTCGCGACGTTGAAATTCTGCCCCTCTGCCCCTCTGCCTTCGATGAAATTTTGGTAGAACCTCAAACTGGCCTCGAACCCATCCCCTTGGTTCGCCTCGACGAATTGCGAATAATTTTCTGTTTCGTATGCCCCCAGGCAATCCAGCCCGATGATCATTACCTCTTCCATACTCCCCTGGTTTAGCTTGGTCAGTTCAACAAAGGCTCGAATTTCGCAGGGGCGAAGCACCACGGCCATTTTTTGGCCGGGCGGAGTTCGGGTTAGCTTTGAAACTATTTTTGCCGCGTTGACGGGAAAAACCGGAGCAAGGGGGCCTGCCCGGTCGAGTTGTTGAGGATCGGTTACCAGCATGGGCATAACCGCATTGTTACCGGGAAGATGGTGGGGAACCAGAATGGCTGTTATCTCTGTATCTTCAAGGAGGCTTTGAAGGAAGCCTTGCAGCGCAGCTAAAGGATTTTGATTTTCGACTACGATTTTCGCCGTCTTTGCCATCGGATTTCTCCGCAGATCAAAGGTGGTTGAACGGGTGCACGCGTCAGATTGTCAGGTTCCTGGCTTCAACAGGACCTAACTCTTTGATTTCTGAAACCATTGCTTTGATTGTTTCGGCAAATACGTTTCCTTCGCTTGCGCCGATCCATGTTATTTTAATCCGTTTTTTGTCGATACCGAACCTGCTTAGTATTTCCTGAAGAAGTTTGACCCGTCGTCGAGCCTTGTAGTTGCCGTTGATGTAGTGGCAGTCACCGGGATGACATCCGCTGACTAAAACAGCGTCCGCCCCGGCAAGCAGAGCTTTGATTACGTATTTCGGGTCCACCATACCGGTGCAATTCACCCTGATCAATCGAACGTTTCCGGGCTGGGTCATCCGGGATGTGCCTGCGAGATCTGCCGCGGTATAGGTGCACCAGTTACAGACAAAGGCGATGATGGTTGGTTCAAAATCAGCTATGGTGAACTCCTTCTTTTTCTGCCTTTATACAGGCACGCCGAATGCTTGTTTCAGGCTGATAGTAGTCGAGCCGGAGCCAATAGCCCTTCGATCTCAGCGAAAATCTGCTTTTCAGTAAAATGCTTAATCTGGGCTGCATCACTGGGGCAGAAGGCGGCACAGCTTCCGCATCCCTTGCAGACCGTCTCGTTTACCAGACATACCCTTCTGTATTCATCGAAATCTATCGCGGAATACTCGCAGAGTTCCTGACAGGTGCGGCAGCCCGAGCAGATGTCCGGGTCTATCCATGCCGTGGTCGGAGAGATGGTCACCCAGCCCTGCGTGGCCAGGGCCAAGGCCTTGGCCGCTGCTCCTGAGGCGTGGGATACGGAGTCGGGTATGTCTTTAGGACCCTGACAGGATCCAGCCAGAAAGATACCGTCAGAGGTCGTGGTTATGGGTCCCAGCTTGGGATGTTCTTCCAGGAAAAATCCATCCTGTCCCTGACTGATACCAAATATCCGGGCTGTTTCGATCGCGTTTCTGGATGGTTCCATGGCCGTGCACAGGATGATCATGTCCACCGGCACACGCAAGTACTCGCCCAGAAGCGTATCCTCGCAGGGGACTATTAACTTACCCTCCTCTTCAAGGCAAAGCGCCCGGTTCGTTATTTCAGCCGGTTTGCCTCTGATGAAGATAACCCCCTCGTCCTGAACCCGGTGATAGAATTCTTCATAGCCCTTGCCGAAACAACGCAGGTCAATGTAAAAATTATAAACCGCAACGTCCTGGCCGACCTTTTCCCGGATGAGATGGGCATACTTGAGCGCGTACATGCAGCAGGTCCGGGAACAGTATTCGTGGTAGTTCTGGTCTCGGCTGCCAACGCAGTGCAAAATGGCCACACTTTCCGGCGGCTGTCCGTTTTTCATGAGGATTTCACCGCCGGTTGGACCGACCGGGCTGTTTAAACGCTCAAACTGCAGGCCGGTATACACATCATCGAAGCGTTCGAAGCCATATTGAGGCATGATGGCGGGATCGAAAGTATCGTACCCGGTGGCCAGGATGATGGTCCCCACCTGGATAGTGAGTTCTGTTTCCTCCTGGTTGAAATCAATGGCCTTAGCCGGACACAATTGTTCACAGACGCTAACTTTGCCTTGGGTCAAATGCCGGCAGTTCGCCCTGTCAATGACTGGCACTAAAGGGACCGATTGAGGTGAATAGCGGTAAATCGCTTTACGTGTACCCAAAAATTCATCGAATTCACTGGGTACCTTCACCGGGCATTTTTCAATGCACACCCCACAGCCGGTGCAAAGCTTTTCATTTACATAACGGGGCTTTCGGCGAATTTTAACGTGAAAATTGCCCACGAAACCCGTTACTTCGGCAACCTCACTGTAGGTAAGCAATTCGATATTTGGATGCTGAGCCACGGCTACCATCTTGGGTGTGGAGATACAGGCGGCACAGTCCAAGGTAGGGAAAGTTTTATCGAATTGGGCCATGTGCCCGCCGATAGACGGGGCCTTTTCTACGAGATAGGCTTTTTGGCCGGCTTCAGCGATATCCAGCGCCGCCTGCATACCGGCAATGCCCGCTCCGACCACCAGAATGCCCGGGTATACCGGGACTTCCCGGGCAAACAGCTCTCGATGATAGCTGACCCTGTTCACCGCTGCGTCTACCAGGTGCATGGCCTTTATAGTGGCCTCATCCGAATCCTCGATGATCCAGGAACAATGCTCCCGTATACAGGCCATCTGAAAAAGGTAGGGATTGAGTCCGGCGCTATGGCAGACGCCCTGGAAGGTTTTTTCATGAAGCCTTGGGGAACAGGAGGCGACCACGACCCGATCAAGACCAAGTTCTTGAATATCCCGGGCGATCATTTCCTGACCGGGATCAGAGCACATGAACTGGTAATCACGAGCGATGATAACGTCTTTTAACCCTGAAGCGAACCGCGCCACTTCTGCGCAGTTGACCTTGCTCGCTATATTCGTTCCACAATGGCAGACATAAACGCCTATTTTATGAGGTATCGTTCCACTCCTTATTCTCAAACGAACTTTCTGCGGTAGAGCTTCATTCAAATGCAGTACAGCACCTCAGTACCATAATCGCGATTAGCTGATAAGACAGAAAATCGGGTGATGGCTTTCTCGTATTCTTCAACTTCATATTCGAGACCTCTGCAAAACTTCTTCCTTTAGCTGACCTCATGAGCACTGCTTCGCTGACGCTGCAGCGGCATATGTCAGGCTCAAATTTAAGTCCTCGAAATATTAGTAATATTCCTGCGGGTTAAATTTTCACCTTCCGCGATGTCAACAAAATTACTGGTTTTACAGAGGCCTCATTCTAAGGATTGCCAGTATCATTCTCCTTCAGTCAATGGCATAAAACTCACAGGCCCTAAAGCAGGCAAGACACTTGGTGCATTTTCCCTGATCAATATAAGCCGGTTGAGCTTCTTCCCAGGTAATGGCTCCTACGGGACAGACCGCATAACAAGCGCCACCCTGCCTGCACCTTTCCTCATCTACCACGAACTCAACCAGGTTCGGACAGCGTTTGGCCGGGCAACGTTTCTCAAGGATATGCGCCAAGTATTCCTTTCGAAAATACTTTAGTGTGGAAAGAACCGGATTGAGACCTGTTTGACAGTCAGCGCATTGGGCGCACTTTTCCATGGCGAGGGTCAGTGATTCGAGTGTCTCCAGATCTTTAATCTCACCCTTGCCTTCACAAATATTTTCCAGTATCTCAAGCACCCGTTTGGCGCCTTCCTGACATAAAGGACATTTATCGCCAGGCTCATGTATAACATAATCCATGTAAAATCGGGCCAGATCCACCATGCAGGTATCATTGTCCATGACAATCAGTCCGCCTGCGCCCATGAGGCTGCCAACCTCTCTCACGGACTCAAAATCGCAGGGCAGGTTAATAAACTTCGCTGGAATGCAACCGCTCGATGGTCCACCAAGCTGAACGCTTTTCAGCCTTCTCTGCCTGGGGATACCACCTCCAATGTTATACACAATGGTTTTCAGTGATGTACCCATAGGCACTTCCATAAGGCCCTTGTTATACACGTCGCCGGTTAGAGCGAAGACCTTGGTGCCTTTGCTTTTTTCCGTACCTATGGAAGCGAACCATTCCGGGCCGCGTAGAATGATCTGAGGAATATTGGCATAGGTCTCCACATTGCTGATAAGCGCGGGACGGCCGAGAATGTCCGATTCTGGAGTGTATTGTTTTTCTAAGTATGGATTTTCTGGTTCACCTTCGATTGAGGCAATGATATCCGACCCCTCATCACCCCTAAAGATGCTTTTGCCTTCCCGTACCTGAATGTTAAAGTTAAAACCAGAGTCTAGTATGTCCTCTCCTAAAAGACCGTATTCGGTCGCTTGCGCTATGGCGATATTAAGCCGGGCGATGGCCACGGAATACTCTTCCTTGCAGTAGATGTATCCATAATGCGCGTCGACAGCCCTGGCCACGATGATGATTCCTTCTATAACTTCATGGGGGTCAGATTCCAAAATGGACCGGTCCATAAAAGCTCCAAGATCACCCTCACCGGCGATACAGATGATATACTTGACTTTGGGCTTAAACCTGAAACCATACTCCAGCTTCAGGCCGGTTGGAAAACCTGCTCCGTCTCTTTCCCTGAGACCTGAAACTTTTACCGTTTCGATAATTTTTTCGGGAGTCATTTCCGTAAGCGCTTGGCCGACAGCCTGGTATCCGTCCCGGGCGATATACTCATCAATTTTATCAGCATTGATAAGGCCCCGGTTGTGTAAGACCACGGGCTTCTGGTTAGCGAAAAAGGGAATTTTCGAAATCGCAGGGATGTATTCTTTCTTTTTAGGTTCCCGGTAAAAGAGGCGTTCGACAGGTCTACCTTTAAGGAAATGCTCGCTGACCAGTTCCGGAACGTCTTCCGGTGTCAGCTTCTGATAGTAGATTCCATCCGGATAAACGATCATAATAGGAGAAAAGGCGCAGTAGCCCACACATCCGACTTCCCCGACCTGAACCTCATCTGCAAGGCCCTGCCTGGCCAACTCCGCTTCGAATTTTTCTCTGACCTCAAGACTCCCCAGAGATTTACATGCGGTGCATCCACAAAACAAGGCATGAAAACGAAAGGCCTTCATCTCCCCTCCTTTAGGGCCGCTTAGGGTTTGAAAATGTTCCCCCACAGTCATAAGTGCCTCTGAAATACTTAAGATTTTTCGACCTAATTTTTTTAGAGACCCGGATTGCGTACTGGTTGGGCCCGCACTTCAGAAAAAGCTTATTTTTCGATTTCACTGTCGCCACCCAACCTCATTCCTGAATCTGCTTGCTCTTCTGCAGACCAACCCTCAACGCAGTCTCAATCAACTATATCCAGCGTTTCTTTTTTCAGGTCCTTAAGCAGTTTTTTTTAATCGCCTCCTTTGCCATGCCTTGACCAGAGCAATGATTATTCTAACCCTAGAGTCTCAAAAAAATGAGAAAAAACAAGACTGAATAAATACGGATGAAATACGGATGAAAAATAAGTATTAAACTGAGGCCTCTGCAAAACTTCGTCCTTTAGCTGACCTCATGAACACCGCTTCGCTTACACTGCGGCGGCATATGTTAGGCTCAAATCTAAGTCCTCGAAATATCAGTAATATTCCTGCGGGTTAAATTTCCGCCTTCCGCGATTTAAACAAAATTACTTGTTTTGCAGAGGTCTCAATCTATACCCATGAGATTGGTCCTGAGATTTATTTTCTTGTTTTTTATCCCGATCTTTTTCCTAATGTGATCTCTATGAGTCTCAATCGTTCGCCTTGATAAATTTAATAAATCTGCTATCTCTTTTGTGGTTTTACCCTGCCTTACCAGATTGGCTATTTTGAGTTCGGTCGGGGTCAAGTTGAAGTGCTTGGATGACAGCCGGTATGAAAATGGTGAGATGATATCCCGCAGGTTAGTCTCCAGAATACTTAAATAGGCTGTTTGGTTAGGTTCGAGCCGGCTTTTTTTCAGTTTTTCCATGAATGGTTCAACAAGTTCCTTGACGTTAAAAAACACTTTTTCCTCGAGTTCCGTTCTGACTTCGTCCCTTCTTTTTAGCAGAACCTTTAAAGCGGTATTGACCTCTTCAAGGCTGGCGGTCTTTACGCTTAACTCCCTCTCTCTTTGCCGAAGCGCTTTCTCAGCCTGTATGCGCTCCTCCTCTGTCTCCAGACTGTTCAGCGCGTAGGCCAGGTCAGCCGCAATCTCCTCGAACAATGCCTGTTCTTCCTCATCGTTTATAAACTTTCTGGGAATGGAGACCACCAGCAAACCGTAAATTTTTCCATTATATTCTAAACGTCTCACCATCGCGCCCCGGCCGGCATACAAACTTGACAAAGGGCAGTCACAGCAGACGGAAATCGGATCTTCAATGGACAGGATACTATTTTTTTTTAACGCTTTGCGGCCGCAGGCCGTCAATTTACCTTGCTCGAACCGCCTTAACATGGACTCAAAGGTTTTTCCCAGTCCAGCCTTAGCGCTTTTCACAAGCCTCCCCGAATCATCCAGAAGGGCTATCCAGGCGTTATAGTAACCCAGATTTTCAATAAGTTTACAGCAGATAGCCCTTAGCAACCGGTCGCGGTTCCTTTTCTTGAGTATGAGCTGGTTGATATTACTTCTGGTTCGCAAGAGGGTATTCAGGCGTTCAATCCTTGTTTCATCTTTTTCATGTTGATTTTTTGGCGTAATAGATTCAGCAAGCTGCTGGCGCAGTTCGTCTAACTCTCTTATGAGTTGTCCCTTGGTTTTATATATATCATTCATTACTTATCTGACAGTAAGGCGGACTGGTTAAACATGAGCCCCCTTAGCGGTTTCATTGATATGCGCCTTACATAAGCTTTGAACAGGTCCATTGTTTTGTATTATTAAATAAATACCTTAAAAAAGACAATTAAGTCAAGTCATTTCTTTGTTCACAGCGCGTCTCAATAACGGTTTCTGGTTTGCGTTATTCAGTAGAACCTTCAGTCTGCATCTTTCGGAGAAGCTGCCCTGAAGTCTGCTGAGCATCACCGTATATGCCGGGGCTGGGCGAGACCATCGTTATCAAGCGCCTGGACCTGCTTTCAGGCGACCGTGTGCGGATCATCAGCGGCAACCGGACCGAGTATCCGCCAAACGAAGCAAGATATTTTTTTTGTTGGCGGGTGGCCCAGACAACTTTGTTGTCCGGGTGCGCTAGCACAAGAGGGTTTACAAAAGAGTTGCACTGAGAATTTCCAGGATAAACCTCTATCGGCTTCGCCGCCCAGACAAATATAACAGCGGAATTGGCAAGTATAGGATCAAGCGTCAATGCCAAGCGGGCGGCCAGGGCGCATACTCTTTTTAATTTTTTTGGCGTTGTTTTAATGGTCCTGCTTTTCCCCTATTTTTTAAAATTGGTCATCTTTCTTACCAACCATCTTTTGGGAACGACTTCTCCGGATATTCTTGTAGGTGAAGAGAAACCCTATATATCGCGATACATCGCCAACGCCCACACCATGTTTAATGTTATAAACGCAATTATTTTTCTCAGTATTCTTCCCTATCTGGTTAAAGTTGCCACGTGACTCACTCCTTCCGCAAAAGATGAAAAGCTGGATGAACTCTATCATATTAGATATCTGGACAGGCGTTTTGTTGACTCTCCAGAGGTGGCTCTGCTGCAGGCAAGGCTGGAGATCGTAAGGATGGGAGACATCGCTCAGACCATGTTTGACGATGTAGTTAACGCTCTTAGAATAAGAAATTCAAAAAATTTGTCAACCTGGAAGGACAGGGAAGATATATTGGATAATTTTCAGAAGGAAATTACGGATTTCCTTGTAAGGGTGATGCAAGACAATATCATTGTTGAGGAATCTAAAGAATTAGCTTCACTCATGAGGATGAGTAATAACCTTGAGAAAATTGGTGATGAAGCGGAAGATATTGCCATAGCAATTGAGGCGATAATTGATGACGGGTTCTATTTCTCAAGTCAAGCGCTTCAAGATTATGTGGTAATATCTTCCGAGGTTAGTAAATTCCTCGCCCTTGTTATTCAGGAAATTGAAGAAGAAAATGTAAATATAATGCCAGAAGCAGTAACACTGGTAAATAATGTTAACCAGATGGCCGAACAAATGAGATCGAGTCACTATAGCCGGTTGATGGAAGAAAATTGTGAAAAAGAGGAGCGATCTTTATTGACATCCTGAACGCCCTCGAAAAGATAAGCGATTTCTGTTACAACGTGGCACAGGCGGTCGCAGGTGTTAAATAGTACAAAAAAATTTCTTACATAACAAAAAAGAGTAAGTTTCTTTTATTAAAGACAGACGCTGTAGGTTTGCCGGAGGCTTGACTATTGTCTTTTTACCTCTATTTTAGTAAAGTCATTTAAGTGTTAGTCCAGATATCAAAGAGGGAAACTATGCGATTTCGTGATGTTAGTGGCGTTTCGTGCGATGTGCTGATTATTGGCGGGGGCGGTGCGAGCTTGAGGGCGGCCATTGAAGCCAGAAAAAGCGGCGCCGATGTTCTGGTTGTTTCTAAAGTGAAGACAGGACACGCAAATAACACCTATATCTCGGCAGGTGTTTTTGCGGCTACCGGATGGGGAGAATCTCAAGATGATGCCGGTGTTCACCTCGAGGATACTGTTATTGGAGGCCGGTTCCTCAATAATCAGAAGCTGGTCGCTAAAATGACCCGAGAAGCTGGAGATGAGGTTCCCTTTTTGGAAAAATGCGGCGTCAGCTTTATTAAGAGGGAAGACAAGCTCATGCTAGGTCATGTTCCAGGGCACAAGTATCCGCGTCATGTCCATGCGCTGGCCATGGGAGGCAGAGGTTTAATACTGCCGCTGAAGGCTTATGCTGAAAAAATCGGTGTTCGGTTCATTGATCATGTTTTTATCACCAAGCTTTTTACCGGCGATAATCGAATCGCGGCCGCGGCCGGAATCACCAAAGACGGATCTTTCCTGTCACTTGAGGCCAAATGCGTCATTTTGGGCACCGGGGGCTTTGGTCATATTTACCTGCGCACCAACAACGCCCCCGGTATAACCGGAGACGGCCACGCCCTGGCTTACGATCTCGGTCTTCAGCTCAAGGATATTGAGTTTGTTCAATTCTATCCCACGGCTGCCGGTATTCATGCCAGCCAGACCATTCTTTACGAGGCTATCGTGTCAGGCGCCGGGGCCTTGCTTAAAAACGCTCATGGTGAAAGCATAATTACCAAGCATGGATTGAACGATCCCAAGATTATGACTCGGGATCGGCTGGCTCAAGCCATCATGAATGAGATTTTGGAAGGTGCGGACGTGGATGGCGGCGTGATTCTGGACCTCGGGCCTGTGTCTGAAGTGAATCGTTTTCGCAGATTGCTTCCTACCGGCTGGTCTGAGGAACAGAAGGAGATTATCGTTTCCCCGACGACTCATTTTTGTATGGGCGGCGTTGTGATAGACGAAAACGCCGAAACTTCGGTCCCCGGTCTTTTTGCCGCCGGAGAAGTCTGTGCGGGCGTTCACGGCGCTAACCGGCTGGCCGGTAACGCGCTGACCGAGGTCTTTGCCATGGGTGGTGTAGCCGGGAGAAACGCGGCGATAAAAATTAAAGAAATTGGTTCACCGGCCATACCGCGAGATGAAATAGAGCGCGAAAAGGCCTCCCTGGAGTCCCCGCCTTCTCAGGAAAGGCAGAATCAAAAAGACCTGCGCCGCAAACTAAAAAAGGTGATGTGGTACAAAGCGGGGATTGTGCGCCGTGAAAAAGATCTGCAGGAAGCTCTGGGGGCGATTGAGGCACTTAAACCGCTCTGCCGGGAAATCCAGTTCGCATCCGCCATTCAGTTAATGAAACGCCTGGAGCTTCAAAACATGCTGTTGGCTTCTGAAATGGTTTGCCGGGCGGCTCTTCTCAGAACGGAAAGCCGGGGGGCTCATTTTCGCAGTGATTATCCTGAAGAAGATAACGCAAACTGGCTTAAAAATATTGTTATACGAAAAACAGACGATAAGATGAGTTTAGAAAGCGCGCCCGTATCACTGGATATAATTAGCAGGGAAACCTTGAAGCCGTCAAGTTCCTGAAAATGAAAAGCGGAGTCTTTATGCCCGGGCCGGTCAATCATTGAGACCAGGAAATTCTTGCGGTTTTGATCATGGCAAGTGATCTGTACCAGTACCATCCCGTCAGAAATCAAGATCTTGTGGTTTCTGTAAATTTAGATTAGAGTGGAATATCGTTCTTGGGCTGCACTAATATTTCATCTGACCTAAGTGCGGATTTTGGCAAGCATGGTAGACTTCTGGACTGGCCGAAAAGTGAAAACTGCCTTAAGTATCCTGAAATTTAAACAAATTCAAGTAATGCAAGAATCATTGACCGCAATGAAGGCCTCGAAAGTTCAAGATCTTCAGGTAATCATGAATTTGCCATCTTCCAAGGTTACGAAACGAAATCATGAATAATTCGAGGCAGGTGTTGTTATCGATATTGCAAGCAAATCACCAAACCCTCCTGTCCGGCTCAACGCCTTTTAAAAGGGCAAGCGGCATTGCCGGAGAGGTGGTAACAAGGAAACCTCGGCGGATGCTGCATAATTCCAGAGTAGAGGTTTCTATTTTGCCTAAAAAATTGGTGACCATGGTTTTGCTTACCTGTTTCGTTCTGATGGGCTGCGTTCCTCCGTCGGCCATGAAGTGAGTTGCGGGCGTTCTCGAGCCGGCCGGAGGTTCGAGCCCAGCCTCGCCGTCCAATATGCCGGACGAAGTGATCGTGCGGTTCAAGCCCGGAATCGGTGAACAGGCCGTTGAGGATCTTTTGCCGGTCTTACTTGTAAAAAATGTCGGGAGATCACAATGAAAGTTATTCATCTTCCAGTAATCATCGCCAATAATTCGGTTGTCCTTTCTAAATATCTCAACCGAATAGGCGTCGATTCCAAGACGATTTCCTATTTCAGAACCTGGTTGAACTATGAAGCGGACATTTCAATTGACCTCGACAAACTGAACGGGGATCAACGCCAGAAAAAGCTGGCCAGCTTTGTTGATGACTTCATGAAGCATGAGGCAAAAAAATACGACATATTTCATTTTCATTTTCTCGGTACTCTTGCTTCCGGGTCTTCGTTTGGGGGCTGGAACGCTTTCCCGGAGCGCGGGCCGGCCTGGGATTTGGAAGCTCTCAAACGAATGGGAAAGAAAATAGTATTTTACTGTGTAGGCTCGGAAATCAGAAACAATTCGAAGATAATTTACAATCAGCTTAAGTTTCTTTTACCGGAACTTGACATCCCGGCCCCTCCGTTGAACCGTTTGGAGCAGTACCAAAAGATATGGCTTTTAACGAAATACGCGGATGCCTTAGTCTGCGGCGACAGTGAAACCCAGCCGCATCTGCCTTTTTCCAAAACGATCCTGCATCCTATCGACTTAGAGCCTCTCGATTCCCGCCAGAAGGACAATCCAGGTTTGGAAAAGATCAGTCTTCTCCACGCCCCCTCGAACAACCTTTACAAGGGAACCGATATCGTCCACCCGGTTATGGAGAAAATTAAAAGTGAATACACCGACCGTGTGGAAATCCGGTTGATACAGAATGTAGCCCATGATAAGGCCCTTGAACTTTATCGCGGCCACGGCCCAGCCATAGATCAGATCAACATGTCTTTTGGGCTGTTCGCTTTAGAGGCTATGGCCTTCGGGCGTCCGGTGATATGTTCGGTTCGCCCGGGAACATTCAGCCCGGACGATCCCAAGGCCTCGGCGCCCATCTGGTCCGTTCTGACGATGCAGGAGTTAGAGACCGCGCTTCGGGAGTATATCGACGGGAGAAGAGATTATGACCCGGAGAGTATGCGAACCTATGTTCGTGAACACCACGGCGGCGAGGCATTGGCCCGGCAGTGGAAAGACCTGTATCAATCCCTTCTGGACGGAGAGAGGCAGTATTTTTATATCAGCCAAAAGTGGTATGAAGA
>JAFDLS010000105.1 GCA_019306365.1 Deltaproteobacteria bacterium | reverse complement strand
TTCACAAACGCACATAACTTTTTGCTGGAGCAATTTTACAATTTTAACCCGATTGGGGTCTGAAAGGGCTTTCATAACTTTGACAAATGTCTTCATGCTACCTCCTATATGCAATAAATAGAATATATAACACAGGCAAACATGTGTCAAACATTTTTTTAAATTTATCTAAAAAACCCATGTTTATTATGGAATAGTGGAGAAAAGTGTTTTTAAAATTGGGGTTTTTAAAAAAAGCTGAAATTGGAGGTGACGAATAAGAAAAAGCTGAAATTGGAGGTGACGAATAAGAGTACGTTTTCAATAAATTTTCTCGACTTGTGAAGTTATAACTCAAATAGGGTGGGCCTTGAGCAGGAGTTTGTGGAAAAGATAAAAAGAGCCTTCTTAAAACTTGAATATAACCAGGGTGATCAAAGGGATATTTTAGAAGCTGCTAATATTGTCGGCATAATATCTTCTGACGATAATGATTTTAACCTGGTACGAGAACTTGCTGCTAATTTGGGTGTAAAACTGTAACAGTCGAAATTTCTTCAAAATCTCCGTAAATTCCTTAGTAAATATCTATGTCTGATAGGATCCTGCCCGAAGTGGATTTTAGGCCCCTCGAATAAAAGTCGAAAGTGAGTTTAAGGATAAGGAGGATTTCAAGTTTTCCTGCCCTTTACATCATGAACTCCGAGACCCCCGGATGAAAACTGTTCGACGATGATTTCGTAGAACTTTCTTTTTTGCAACGGTGAAAGGATCTCTTTTTCCTCCAGGATATGCTCAATTACTTCATTTTCAAGCTTCGCCTGGGATTCAATATATTTGGGGCCAGATCATCAATATTTTCCGGATCAATGGGTTCTTCGAAAAGAAGATCCGCCAGCTCAGAACGCTTCAGGTAAAGATCTTTTCGAATTTCAGCAACTTTTGGTAGAAAAACTTTGCGAATTTCCCGTACCTGCCGGCGCTGGATTTCGTTCAGATCCGGTATCAGGTCTAAGTATCCTTGAATTTTCGCCGACCGTTCCCGTTTTTTGGTTAAATAATAATAAATCATGGCGATGAGAATGATTATAATGAGAGAAGACGTCATAAAACCTATGGTGAAATAAAAAACCGGCATTGGATAACCTCGCACATCTATTGAACAAGTTTAAAATAAACCCGGCCTAAACTACAGGGCGGAAAGTCACCGAATTCGTCAAGCGACCGAGTTGACGGCCATTTTTCCGCTCTTATCAGACTGAACAGGCTTTCGAAAAAATTGGTTGCCGAAATTATGGCCCGTCGGATAATTTGCTCATGTTTTTTATCGGTTTCAGATTTAGCTACACTGAACATGATTTTTTCGTCAAAGCCCTCGGAGACACGAAGCCAGGGAAAATCCATAATACGCTGGTTGATAGTCTTAAGCGTCTTTAGTTCTTTCCTGCATCCGGAACATTCAGCAAGGTGTTCTTCAACTCTCCGTGAAATTTCCGATTCAAGTTCGTTATCCAGGTAAGCGGATAACTTCATCCTGATTTCATCGCAATGCATGATCTCATCCTTTTACCTTTTCAGATGAGTTTTTTGGGTTATACTGCACCATCGGTAAGCGGAACGAATCAAGTTTTCAACATTGTGGCAATACCCAGCGGCGTTTATCGTTACATCAAAGAAGGTCGAATGCTGTGGCCGTTAACAATGGCCGTCATTATCGGAACTTTACCGGGAGTCTTTATCGGTGCGTGGGTTCGGATCGAATATTTACCGAATCCTAAAAATTTCAAATTTTTTGTCGGTTTTGTTCTACTGTATATTGGTTGGCGTCTGTTTATGGATATAGTCAAGTCTCAAAACAAGCACAAAAACAAAAGTTCAGCATCCGGTCCGGTTTCTTCATCCCATGTTGTAAAAGTGAAAACTTCCACAGTAAGACAAGTAAAATTTGAATACGATGGTGAAACCTTTGCGTTTTCGCCGCTAATAATTTAATAGCCCGAATACCTTTTCCCTTCAGCCGCGTAGTCATGATCCTTGCCCTAGCCTGGCCTCCCATAAAAAAATCCACGGAGGCGGACAGGATAAACAGTCAATTAATTTTTTCCATGGAGACGTAGCCCAAGAAACCTGTTAGAGAAGAAAAGCACACGATAAAGGTAGATGATGCGGCGGCGATTTTGGTGGGCGCTTTGAGCACATATATGAAAAGGGGCACGACAAACACGCCGCCGCCAATATCCAGCAGATCTCCCATGGGACCGATACAGGCACTGATACCGATTCCGCCAATGATCTTTTTGGTCGATTCCATGCCTCCGCCTTTGTCTTCAAACTATTCGACGATCTCCCAGTTGCTTTCAAAAGTAGTGTCATAGATCGTATAGGCATATCCCATCATCTTCCCAATTCCAGGCAGCACTCCCTTTTTAATTTTCCAGTAGGAAAGGTAAATGGCCGGAGTCAAATGAGATTTCCCACTTAAAGGGTCATCTGCAGTAGACTGCCATACTTCTCTTTTCTCCATAACTCTCCAAAGGGTGCCATACTTTCTACTCCGAACGGTTTGTCCGACCTTTGGAAGTTTCTTTGCCCTAATTACATCATCATGTGAATGATTCATGGCATACCTCCTTTTCTAAGAGATTAATTTCAGCATTTAATCATTCAGAAAATATCAGCAAGCTTTTTCTTTCAGGCCTCCAAAGGGATACGACAGCCTCTGGAGGCTTTTTATTAGCACTTTAAAACAGCATGTTTTCAAAAGTAGCTTCATGATTTGTTGGGGAAATATCTTATTGTAAATTTTATTATAGACCATGTGGGAGGTGCAGTTAAAAGTAGGCTTATAAAAAAGTAAGAAACTTCTTTTTAAATCTGCTTTGAGCTTAAACCGGCAAAAAAGAGTGATTCGACCAAATATTCAGGTGAGGGCTTGGCCAGTTAATAAAAAAACTCCAACCGTCGTTTGCACGGTGGAAGTTTTGTTTTTGGCATTCACGGACGGCAACTCCCACTCAAGTCGATTTGACATTGTAGGAGTCATCAGCCCTAATGAGCGGTTTTTCGGTGGACTCCATCACCTTATGACGGATGCATCTTTCGAAAAGATTAATTCTATATTAATTTTTTCTGCAAACAGTGTCAACATATAAAATCACATCTCGATTTTATGTAACATTCCTCTAAATAGGGAAATCCATAATAAGATAATCCCTTTATGACCAAGTTTATTTATCCAGCGGCTCAAAGTTTCCCGGATGGCAAATAGAGTCTGGTATAAAATGCCGCCCGTAAAAGGATGGGAATAGATAAAAGTTGCATTGTAACCGAAAAGGCAACCAGGGCCCCGATGGATAAGTCATATAAAATACCCATCAGCGCACTTCCAAGAAACCAGAAAAGTCCGTATCCCATATTGAAAATTCCGTAAGCAGAACCCCGCCGATCCATCGGCACCAGTTCTGCCATTGCCGCTCGCATGACCGATTCCTGTGCTCCCATGCCGACTCCCCAAAACGCCATGCCCAGAATCGCCGCTTTCCACCCTCCTAGGAAAACCAGCGGTGCGAAAAGCAGAGAGAAACATGCCCCGATGACCAAGGTAAAGATGCCCATCCGGTCAAAAAGCCGACCGAAAACCAGCGCGGCTAAAGCGTCCGTTGCCATAGCTACGGCGTAATACAAAGGAATCAGGCTTTCCGAAACCAGGGCGGTTTTCTTAAAATGGAACGCCACCAGAGGAAAATCAGCAAAACCCGCACCAATAAGGGCGACAGCAGCCATATATAGCCAGAAAATGCGACGCATATGGCCGGTTTGAAAATCAGGGAAAGCCGCTTCGAGAGCACGGGGCTGAGGATACTGTACACGAGCTATTAAAAGGAAGGTCAGTGCCAGCATTGCAGGTATAAGCAGTATTGCATATCCGAATCGATATTCTTCTTTGAAATAAAACACAGCAGCTATAATAAGAGGGCCTGTCACGGCGCCGATCTGATCCATGGCCTCATGCAACCCAAAAACCCATCCTGATCCCATGGCCTTGCCGGCATGGGAAAGCATGACGTCACGGGCGGGTGTGCGGATCGCTTTCCCAAGGCGCTCGGTTACCATTAGCATTGCTGCAATCATCCAATGACCTGCCAGTGCCAGGAGCGGAACAGCCAATAGATTCAGAGTATAGCCCAGGATCGTTATGAACCAATATTTTCCCGTGCGATCACTAATATACCCGGAAATCAGGCGCAATCCATACCCAATAAACTCACCCAAACCTGCAATGATACCGACCGCCACGGCGCTTGCGCCCAAATGTGCCAGATAAGGCCCGTTAAGGCTGCGAGCGGCCTCATAGGTCATATCTCCAAAAAGGCTCACTACACCGATCAAAACAACAAATTTTAATGTCCCTTTGGTCTGCATTTTAGCCTTGCTCGAATCATGGAAGATTAGGCCGTATAGGATGGCCTCAAAGTTTCTACCAGTCGTAGAGAATTTCCCAGTAGTTATCAAAGGGTGGATCATTCTGACTGTAACGATACGATATGGTTTTTCCGGTGTTCGGACCGGAAGCAGTATCTTCCCGCCAGTATTTGATAAGGATGCCGGGAATGAGATGCTTGTTCGGCCCTTCCATCCATATTTCCCTTTCCTCAATGATTTTCCAGACGGTTCCAAAATGCTTGCTGCGAACCCTTTCTCCCACACGCGGCAGCCCGTGTTTTGCTCGAAGATCTTTAAATTGATATGGGGATTGTTCGCCGTAATCCAAAATCTTCTCTCCGGAAATGATAATCCCAATGGCTCCAAGCGGTGCGGTTAGAAGGATGGAGAGGACGGCAACGGCCAGAATCACCTCTCCGGAAGCAACTCCCGCGGCCAGGGGAACCGCGCCAATGGCTGCCTGGACCGTAGCTTTGGGTATGTAGGCAATCACACAGAATATTCTCTCTTTCAGATTAAGAGGAGTGCCGATCAGAGAAATATAGGTGCCAACGCTTCGGAACAAAAGACCTACTAAAATGACAAGAGTTCCCGCAAGACCGGCATGCCAGGCCACGTTGACATTGACCTGGGCGCCCACAAGCACAAACAGAAGCAGTTCCGCAAACACCCAAACTTTTTTAAGCTTTTGGGAAATGATGTGTGCGATAGGTTCGGATTTTTCCAGAATAATAAACCCGATGGCCATAACCCCCAAAAGGCTGGCAATGGGCACCCATTTTTCACAGGCCGTCTCCAACCAGGTCAAAATGATGGCAACACCTAAAACAATCAATGTTCGTTTGGGAGGCCGCCAATCGTATTTGGTGAAGAGACGATATAAAAAATACCCTGGAACGACCCCCACAAGAATCCCCAGCGCGATCGAAACCGGTATTTCTCCCAACTTGGCCCAGATATTGACCGTACCGCCGCCATACATGCCTAAAAAAATAGTGAAAAGAACGATCACAAAAACATCGTCAATCGATGATGCCGCCAGCAGCAGCGTGGGAATCCCCTTTTTGGCGCCTCGCCCCCGGTCCATGAAATCAATCATCAGAGGCACCACCACCGCCGGGGAAACAGCGCCTAAAATGGCACCCAGTATGGCGGCTTCCAGGTAACTGATATGCAGCCACCGTGGAGCGACCAGCATAACTCCTGCGATTTCAAAAATAGCAGGCAGACAACTCATAGTAAGGGCTGCGCGCCCTACGCGATGCAGCGTGTCTTTATGGAGCTCAAATCCGGCACGCAGCAAAATGACAATCAATGCGATTTTACGAAAATCAGCCGAGACTTTCATCATATCCGGGGCCATTAGGTTGAACACATAAGGCCCTGCCAAGATTCCCACAATCAGCATACCGACCAAACCGGGCAATTTTGCTTTACGAAATACATAATCCGCCAATAAGCCCAGTACAATAATCAAAGAAAGACTTGCCGCCATAGAACTCCTCCATCCAGTTGTTTTTTTATAAAAAATCCCCACATGGCAAAGCTATCCAGGGTTTTAAAAAAAGATGCACTAAAATAAAAACCCATTTAGTCATGCCAAGTGGGGGCAGGAAGCCTTTAATTCAGATGACTTCCACTCCCTGAGGTGGAAGTCATCAGCTCAGTTTAATATTAATAAAACCAAACGGTTAAGGCAGACTTCATTGCCTTTATCTTATGCTTTGATTGGAAAGGGGCGGCTGGTTTACCCTCGGGACATGGGAGGCCGAGAAGAGGAAAAAGCGATTTGGAACAGAACCCATCACCAGCAATGCGCGGTAGGGAAATCTAATCCCCATCCCGATATTCATCCGTAACATTTTTACTGTTACGCACCCCTAAAAATTATACCGATTTTGGATATAATCTGCATTTTCAAGATGTTATGCCATAACGTTTCAAAAGAATTCAGCTCTCTAAACTAACCTTCAAAGTTTCTAATGCACCGGCAACTTTTTCAAGGCGATACAACTCTTGGGCCACAGTTTCACCATGATCTTTTTTTCGGGAACTTGCTGTTTTCATAGCACCCTGTGTGGCAGCCATGGTTTCTTCCAAACGCTCCTTTACTTTGGAGGCAAAACGCGCAAAAGAAATATTGACATTTTGCATTGTGGACCATCGAAGATTTTCCACGTTTCGTCGCACAAGGTCATCCAGCCGCTGGTCCATGGATTTTAGCACTGGAATCGCATTCGTGTTCCAGGTATTTAAAACCCAGTAAGGCCGTCTTGCCGTTTCCAAGACATTTTCGGGGTGCAGGGGCCGGTAGGGCACCTGAAAAAGGTCTGCCGCGGTTTTTCTAAGGGTCTCAATGAGTTGCTCCGTACGCTGCTCGTGCGGGGCGAGTGCATCCAGTAAACGTGATTTAACACTTTCGTTCAGTTCGGCCTGCTTGTTTTCGAAAAATTCCGGAATCGCCTCTGCCCAGGCGTCTTGCACACTGGACTTGGTGGACTTTCCATAGCTTTTAAACCGCGCCCCCTGATTCATCATTTCTTTCAAAAAGGTTTTGCTCTCTTCCCGCAAGGATTGGGCATGACCTTCGATAAAGGCCGTCATCCGTTTCTTGTCGCCTTCCAGAACGTCCTGGATGATCATCCTGTCCTGAACAGCCTGTTGCAGACTTTTTTCGAATAGCAATAACTTCTCTTCGAGCGTTTTCTCTGGGAGACAAAGTGCCTGCAAGGATATTCGAACACCCATCAAAACAGTTTCCAAGACATCCGCAGCCCGCAGCGAAATGGCCTCGCACAATGTGATGAATTTCTCTCTGACGAGAAAATTGATGAGATGTGTTTCAAGTTCCGCCACACCGCTTTCTACCCATGCTTCTTGGCTATGCATGACTTTTGCTTCAATCCCTTGGAGGGCCGAAGTACAGAATACAGGAATATCTTCTTCAATCTCCAGATGTTCGGCCAGTATTTCACGGAAAAAAGACAAAACCTGATCGCGTTCGTCTCTATTCAGGTAGTCAACCTTATTAAGGACAAAAAACAACCGCGGCACTTTTTCACGGACTTGCCGAAGAAAATCCAGTTCCACATCCGTTATCGGCGGGTCAGTAGAAATGAGAAATAGTGCGGCATCGCATTGCTGCAAAAAATTCAAAGTGGCCTGAGTGTTGTGACGGTATGTCGAGCCAATGCCCGGCGTATCGATCAATACAACCCCTTTGGAAAGGATCGGAGCTGGCGATACCACCTCGACCTCGGTGACACCAAGTCTGTTTTTTGGGTTGCCCCCCTCGGTCACGTATTTAACCAGAAAGGCGGTTCGTTCGCTCGTCGATGCGCCGGCAAACTCTTCAACCCTTTGTTTTTCATTGTATTTAACTCTAATCGTTGGCACGGTTCCGAAATGGATAAACGTGGGAACAGAGGTCAGGGGAATCACGGATACCGGCAGAATTGGTTCTGAGATTAAGGCGTTCAGCAAGGTGCTTTTGCCACGTTTGAACTGTCCAAGCACTGCCAAGTGGAACCTTTCGTCCATCAGCCGATCTTTCAAGACAGACAGCTTTTTGGCCTCGTACTCAAAGTCCGGATCCAAACCGGAAACCAGATTTACGCCTTTATTCAGCAGGTAAACGAGCTCATCTTTTGACGTTTCCAAATTTCGTTTGCTGGTACTGTGATGGGACATACCTTCTCCTTTGAAATTCAGTTCCGATGGTTCAATGAACGTTAAATTCGAATAATACGGAAAAGAATCGGTGGGAAGAAGGTAATAAAGAAACCTTATTGCAGGTAGGACCAATTTGCGGCACTCCCACCGAATTTTTCCCCGGTAGGAGTCATCAGCTATAAGTGCGGTTAACGGGGGACTCCATCCCCAATAATTTTATATATAAAATACTAACTATGTCACTGTCAAGAATATTTCATCGCTCGGGTGGAGCAAAAATGTATGACCTATAATTTTCAACTACATTCTATATCATGGCTTCCAGATACCTAATTAGTGTTTTATCCATAGTCCATCTCTTGCCACGACCTGAAATCCATTAAAACCAATAGATATCAAGTTTGGACTGTAAATATCGTTATCTTACATCTGGCAGTTGAATTATAGATATCATAACCGGTGGTTGTCGAATAGGCTTCATTTTGGTGGCCGAGGATTAACTGTTGGTCGATTTAGATAATGCGGTTGAACCCTGGCTCCGCCTTGACTTTGAACCTGATTGAAGCTTTTGAAACCACTTCAGGCACCCAGCAATGGAAAAACAGTCTCTTTAATTTTTGTAACAACCGATGAGGCCATTTGCCGGGCAG
>JAFDLS010000104.1 GCA_019306365.1 Deltaproteobacteria bacterium | reverse complement strand
ATTGCTGATCAACATATATTCATTAATATCTCGTTTTCCTTTTTACCTGGCTTAAATTATTTTCCAATATCGAGCAATATTTGATTTTGATATAAAATACGAAAATATTTTTTTGGTTGGATAAATCTATTCTTAAGATCAGGAAAGGGTTCAATGGAGAAACCCCTCAAATTTTGCCTACCCCGCCCCTAGCGGAATGTGGATGTTACGTTAGGGGCTAATATCCCGTGTAACGGTCTTGCCGGTCGTTAAGTTGAAAGAGAGAAATTGATTTTCTTTTTATTTGATAAGAAAGGGAGAGCTATGAAATCTTTAAATATCAAATTTGTGTGTTATTTATTGACAATATCATTGACCATCTTCCTAATTCCTACCCTTGCTTTTTCTGGCGACTCTAAAATGTGGGTTTACGCAACACTGTCCTCTCCTCCTGAGGGGGTTTGTATAGACTCAAACAAAAACCTTTATGCCACCCTGGCTCTCACTGGGGAAGTAGTATTGATCAAAGATGATGGATCTTACGAGCATGTAGCCTGGATTCCATCCAAAGAAGAAAGCGGTCAAGGGGAGATTTACGGCCTTGATGTGGATACCGAGGACAATATTTATGTGGCCTATAACCAGCATTCCAAGTATATGGACATCCACCAAGATATTATGCAGCCACACCATCCTGCTTGTAACGATGTGAGGGTCACAAGAAGCGGGGTTTACAAGATTGACGCCAAAAGCCACAAAGTTACGCCGGTAGCTACTAGAGCTGAAGGTTGGCCCTTTTGTTTTCCAGATGACGTTGAAATCGATAAAAAAGGGAATATATACCTTACAGATTTAACTTACTCAGGTATTTGGAAAATATCGCCGGATGGAAAGAAAGTCACAATGTGGTGTGATGATCCTCTTCTTAATTGGGGAGACACGCCATTACCTTTAGGCGTCAATGTGGTTGTCCTTGATAAAGAAGAGAAAAATATTTTCGCTGCAACCACGACAATACCGGGTCGAATTGTAAGAATCCCTATAAAAGATGACGGAAGTGCCGGGAAGGCCGTGATTCATTCGTCAGGACATGGCACATTCGATGGTATTGAAATAGATGATGAAGGATATATTTACGCCTCAGAGAATAATTTAAACCAGATAGTCGTAATAGCCCCAAACGCTGGCTGGGAGGGCATAACCCCTCGAAAAGTAATTGCCAGAGGCGCTCCGCTCCAAGGCAACTGCAGCCTGGTTCTCAGGGATGGGGTACTTTATGCTGCAAATTTAGCCTATGGAATGCCTTTAGATAAGAGAAACCGGACTATTGTTGCCATAAAAGGCTTTTCTAAGAAATAGATTATAGTCAAAGGTGGATGAGAGTAATTATGTCTCTCTGAAAAACTGGAGCAAGAGATATCCCAGATCAACTTGGATGGATTCCCAAGCCGGAACTTGGGAACCAGTGGAATTCACATAAAAAAGGGGGTTAGCCATATCATCAGCCAACCCCCTCCTGCAAGCGGTTGCTGACCCAGGCTTGATACGAATCGATGCCTTGAACCAGGGCCCGGATGACGGCGTCCCGGTAGGCTTGACTCAAAAGCCGCCTTTCCTCTTCCGGGTTGGTCAGGTAACCCACCTCGACCAGCACCGCCGGACGAGCCGCGCCAGCCAGCACAACCAGCGGCGCTCCCATGACCTCCCGGCTCTTGACCCGCAGCACATCGCTCATGGCCTGGCTGATCTCCCCGGCCAGACGCCGGCTGGAAATCAGATAAGGTCCTTGAGCCAGGGCCCATTCCACAGGCTGTCCCGGGGCCGGCCGTTTCAGCGAGACGCGGTTCGCCAGCCCCTTTTGAAGGCTGTAGTCCTGAAAAAAAACGCCGAATCCCGACCGTGTTCTCTGAGCCGCCCCGCCCGCGTGCAGAGATATAAATATATGTCCCCTTACACGATTTACCAGGGCGGTGCGCTCGTACAGACTGGGATTTTCATCTCCGGTCCGGGTTAAAAAAACCCGCACCCCCAGCTCGTCTTCCAGAACGATCTTGAGCTGACGGGCGAGGGCCAGGGTCAGACGGCTTTCCGTCAGGCCCGCCGGTCCGGTCACGCCGATATCCTCACCCCCGTGGCCAGGATCAATGACCACGCGTTCCACGTTTTCTGACAACCGGCCCTGAGGCTGGTCAGCCTCTTCAGCCATCACGGTGGAAGAAGCTAAAAAACAGGCCATAACAGCCCAAAATATCAGAGAATACCTGCGTATAGCCAAAACACGTCGTATAAAAACACGTCCCGTTGGTGCTGTCAAGAATTTTGTAAAGCTGTGTAGGAAGCACATAAACTGTCTGGGCATGCAGCACATAAACTGTCCGGTCGAAAAGGAATCCGAGGAGGAGGCCATGAAACGGACAAATTATTTGATAGAAGCTATCTCAAAATAAGTGTTTTGGTCTAAATCGCGGAGAAAGAAAATTTAAGTCCTCGAAATATCGGTAATATTCCTGCGGGTTAAATTTTCATCTTCCGCGATTTCAACAAAATTACTTGTTTTGCAGAGGTCTCACAGTAGCGTTCTTATTTCACAGATTGGCAATAACTTTTTCCAGAACTTCCTTGTTTTCCTTCACCATGTTTATAAATTGCACGCCGGCTTTAAAAATATTATCTTCATCAACCCTATCATACCAGCGAATATCTATCTTCGATTCCAGGACCCCCTCCGGACAAAATATTTTCAGGTTCAGTTGAGGTTTAAACTGGGAAACGACCAGGTGCTGCCCTTCTATATACATAGTCTCGAGGTGAAGAAGCGCTCCACCGATGGAAAAATTTTTCAGTTGCCCGTTTATGCTGCCTTTTAAATCCTGGAATTCAACTTCAAGTGAAGCATCCCATTCGACCTCATATCTCTTATGAAACCTGCGATACCGACGTATTTTTTCTCCGAGAGGCATACCTGCATTACTCCTTTTTTCCTCAGAGGCTTCCCCGGCTTTTCCGCTTAAGAAGCTCTCAGCGCCCTACCGCAACACTCCTGGATCAATATCGCAGGCAACTCTCATATTTCGTTTCACTCGATCTCATTTCCGTCCAGATCCAACTTGAAAACGGAGGCGCCTCAATCATACTGAAATTATAAAGGAATCAGGAAGATAGTCAAGCTGGAAATATGGACAAGTCAAAATCGCATCTTGTATTCTGGTCCTCCTTCAAGCCATTTCAATCGCCGCTTTCAATTCAGTGACCGCTTCACCCAATCGCCGAATCTTCTCATTTTTCGAGCCCTCCTCCATCATTTTAACCAGAGCGGAGCCAATGATCAGGCCATCAGCGTGAGGAGCCAGCCGGCGAACCGCTTCCGGCCCTGATATACCGAATCCAGCCGCGACCGGTTTCGGGGACATCATCCTGAGCCGAGTCAAATTCTGAATTAATTCTTCTGGCAGGCTCTCCCTTGCGCCTGTGGTTCCGGTCAGAGTGACGGCGTATACAAAACCGGTACTGGCTTTGCAGATTTCGGCTAACCGCTCAGGTCCCGAAGTGGGGGAGGCGAGGAAGATCGTATCCAGTCCCGCGTCTTCAGCCACACGGCTCCAGGGCGGTGCCTCTTCAACAGGCAATTCTGGCAAGATGACTCCATCCACACCGGCTTTTTTCGCCTGCCGGCCAAACTCGGACATGCCCATGCGAAAGACGGGGTTCAGATAGGTCATCATAACAATCGGCAGTTCAATCTGCTGCCTCAACTCGGTCACAGCATCAAGTATCGCTTTTAAGTTCACACCGCCGGCCAAAGCCCTTTGCGAAGCGGCCTGGATCGTTGGGCCGTCTGCCATGGGGTCCGAAAAGGGGACAATCAGTTCCAAGATGTCCGCGCCGCGTTCAGCCAGTTCCCTGGCCGCTTCAAGGGTTGTCTCAAGATCAGGATCGCCCGCTACCAGGCACGGAATCAAGGCCGTGCGTTTGGATTCATCTAGTTTAGTAAACGTATTATGTATTCGGCTCATAACCGGCCCTCCAATTGACTGGTGATAATATTCAAATCCTTATCTCCACGCCCGGATAGATTTATAATCATGCAGTGAGACGATGGCAGTTCCGGGAGGATTTTCAAGGCATAAGCTACGGCGTGCGCGCTCTCCAGGGCCGGGATGATGCCTTCGGTTCGGCTCAAGGTTATTACGGCGTTTAAGGCCTCATCATCGGTCACGTAAAAATATTTCGCACGCTCAAGGGCATGTAAACTGGCATGCTCAGGCCCCACGCCCGGATAGTCAAGGCCGGGGGCTACGGAATGGGCTTCAAGGACCTGCCCGTGTTCATCCTGAAGAATAAGACTGAACGCTCCGTGTAGAACACCATCCACACCCTCGGCCAGGGTAGCCGAATGATGACCCGTAATCAGTCCCTCACCAGCGGCCTCAACGCCTACCAGGTTTACCTCCGTGTCCAGGAATGGAGCAAAAAGACCCATGGCGTTACTGCCTCCGCCGACGCAGGCCACGAGCGTGTCAGGAAGACGGCCTTCTTGTTCCAGGATTTGAGTACGGGCCTCGCGACCGATTACAGACTGGAAATCCCTGACCATGCTGGGGTAAGGATGAGGCCCGACCACGGAGCCCATGACATAATAGGTCTGCCTTATGGTTGTCACCCAATCCCGGAGCGCTTCATTGATGGCGTCCTTGAGCGTTTCGCTCCCCTGATTCACCGGGATGACCTCAGCCCCAAGAAGTTGCATCCGTTTAACATTGGGCTGCTGCCGCTCAATATCCTTGGCCCCCATGTAAACCCGGCAGCTCATTCCAAACAGGGCCGCCGCCGTGGCAGTGGCCACCCCATGCTGTCCGGCCCCGGTTTCCGCGATAATCTCTTTTTTACCCATGTATTTGGCCAGAAGAACCTGGCCCATGGTGTTGTTGATCTTATGCGCACCGGTATGCGCCAGATCCTCGCGTTTTAGATAAATCCGGGGATAATTGTTACCATTATCTCCTCCGGCCAGACTGGCAGCCAGTTTGGCCGCCTTGTATAATGGCGTCGGCCTCCCCACATAATTCCTGAGATACTCATCCAGTTCCTTCCAGAATTCAGGTTTGGCTTTGGCTTCGTTATATGCGGCTTCCAACTCCAGCAGAGCGGGCATCAGCATTTCTGGCACGAACCGCCCACCGTATTTACCGAAATATCCAATCTTAGGTTGTTCCATAATCAGCCTCTCTAACCTTTTGTATAAAATTAATTATTTTTTGTTCATCCTTTATCCCTGGAGCGGTTTCCACTCCACTGGAAACGTCCACCGCCCAGGGTTTCACTAGGCCAATGGCCTTATGTACATTATCCGGGTCAAGGCCTCCGGCAAGGATAAATCTTGTGTGTTTAAATTCCGGCGGCAAGGCCTTCCAATCAAAGCTCTTGCCGGTACCCCCTCCGCCTGAATCAACAAGCAGCGCACGGGCCGTATTTTGATAGGCGGCCACTTGTTCCATATCAACCATTTTATCTGCTCGAAGAGCCTTGATGGCCCGGTTTGAAAATCGTGCGCAAAAATCAGGCGATTCCTGGCCGTGAAGCTGGACAAAGTCCAAATCCAGATATCTGACAGCGTCCCGTATTTCATCTTCAGAGCTGTCAACGAAGACTCCAACCGAGGACACAAACGGCGGCAGCCGGTGAATAATTAGACGTGCCGTTTCAAGAGTTATGCGACGCGGACTGGGAGCGAAAATAAATCCCAGGGCATCCGCCCCGGCCTCGGCCGCGGCCAGAGCGTCAGGTTCACTGGTAATCCCGCAGATCTTAACGCGTGTCATCAGGTCCCTCTATCAATGCCTTTAAAGCCTTTGTCCGGTCCGGCGAGCGCATCAGCGAAGTTCCTATCAGAAAGGCGCGTACGCCAGCACTGGAGAGGTATACTAAATCCTCATGGGTGGCAAGCCCGCTTTCACTGACTAAAATTGTTTCAGGGCTTACTTCAGGAAGCAGTTTCAATGTCGTTTCTATATCAACCTTCATAGTCTTGAGGTTGCGGTTATTAATCCCAATAATGACCGGCTTCAAGGCCATAGCTTTTTCAAGTTCCTCCCGGTCTCGCACTTCGACCAGGGCTTCCATGCCGAGTTCATGAGCCAGACTCAGCATGGCTTTCAGCCTGGCCAGATCAAGAAGTCCCGCGATCAGAAGGATGGCGTCCGCGCCACTTGCCGCCGCGAGCCATACCTGGATCTCATGAATAAAAAAATCTTTACTTAAAACAGGCAGCTTTACCGCCGCCTTAACCTGTTCGAGGTCCGCGAAACAACCCTGGAAAAAAGGCGTATCGGTGAGCACGGAAATAGCCGCCGCGCCGCCGTTTTGATAAGACAGAGCGACCTGATCCGCCTTCACGTCCGGATCGATGGGACCTTCAGAAGGTGAAGCCCGTTTGACCTCGGCGATAATGCGCGGCCCAATACCCTGGGCCAGGGCCTGACTCAGACTGCGCCGGGGACCGGCCTTATGGATCAGATTTATCAACTGAGCTTCGGACAGTTCCCTCACAAGTCTGGCGACTTCTTTCTGTTTCGCTTCTACAATCCTGTCCAGGATCATGATTCAGGCTTTCCTTTTCCAAAATTGATCAGAGCTTCCAATTTTTCTAACGCTCGTGCCGAATCGATCGTCTCGCCGGCCAGTGCCACACCCTCAGCCATGTTGCTGACCCGACCGGCCACCACGAAGGCGGCGGCGGCGTTTAACATAACAATATCCCGGCAAGGACCTGCTTGGCCCTCCATGATATGCCTGATTATCCTGGCGTTGACCTCACTGTCACCCCCCTGGATGTCTTCAATGGGGGCTGGAGAAAGTCCCACGTCTTCCGGGGTAAGGTCAAAGGAATTGACCCGGCCTTTTTTAAGATGGGCGATGCGTGTTCTTCCGATTATACTCAGTTCATCCATGCTGCCTTCTCCATGGACCACGAAGGCCTCCCGGCTTCCTAATTCACCCAGAACTCTGGCTAATTTTTCAGTCAGATCCTCGCGGTAGACACCCAGCACCTGAACATGAGCTCCGGCCGGATTGGTTAACGGACCCAGGATATTGAAAATGGTTCTAACGCCTATCTCGCGGCGAACCGGTGCGGCATGAGCCATGGCTCCATGAAAAAGCGGGGCGTAAAGAAAACCGATTCCCACCTCTTCAATGGCCTTTTCCACCTCAGCCGGGGTTAAATCCAACCGAATGCCAAGTTTTTCAACCACGTCTGCGCTTCCGCATTGGCTGGAAACGGCCCGATTGCCGTGTTTAGCCACCCTAAGGCCCGCTCCGGCCACAACAAAAGCGGTTGCGGTGGAGATGTTAAAAGTTCTGGTTCCGTCTCCACCAGTTCCGCAGGTGTCCACGATGGTTTCGTTATCCAGATTGATTTCCTCACGGTCTACATTAACCAGATTATTGCCAAGCTGGATTTTAGTAGCGAATCGCCGCATTACCCTGGCGGAGGCGGCTATTTCGGTCACGGTTTCTTCCTTCACTCGAAGACCCACTATTAAGGCCGCGATCTGAGCCGGAGTTGCCTGCCCCCCCATAATCTCTTCCATAGCGCCAGTCATCATTTCGTCTGAAAGGTCCCTGCCTTCAATGACCTCAGTGATAGCTTGGGTAATCATGATTTACTCCTTTTAAAAAATTTTGAACAATCCGCGCTCCCTCCTCGGCCATAACCGACTCAGGATGAAACTGCACGCCGCTAACAGGAAAGACTCGATGTCTGAGGCCCATGATTTCAGCGTTTTCGGTTTGAGCTATAATCTCGAAACAATCGGGAAGGCTTTCTCTGTCCACAAGCAGGGAGTGGTAACGCATCCCCAAAAAAGGCGTCTTTACACCGGCAAATATCCCCTGCGCGTTATGTTGTATCCGGGACCCTTTGCCATGGTATAAGGTTTGAGCCCGCATGATGCGCGCGCCAAAGGCGGCGGCGATAGTCTGGTGGCCCAAACACACTCCCAAAATCGGCAGACTTGGGGCCAATTGACGAACAACCTCCAGGCTGATACCGGCCTGTTCGGGACGACCTGGACCAGGCGAGAGGATTAATCCCTGCGGATTGAACGCTTTGATTTCCTCCAGTGTGACCTGATCGTTGCGAAAGACCCGGATTTGGGCCCCTTGATCGCTCAGCAGATGAACAAGGTTGTAGGTAAATGAGTCGTAATTATCAATCATTACAAACATGGCGTTTCTCCTTATTCCATGCGTCCGCGCTGCAAAGCGGTTAAAACCGCTCTGGCCTTATGCAGGGTTTCCTGATATTCGGTTTCAGGAACAGAATCAGCTACAATCCCGCCTCCAGCCTGGACCCAGGCTTGATCACCCTCTACGACCAGAGTTCGAATCGTGATGCAAAAATCCATGTCACCGGAAAAACTCAGGTAACCCACTGCCCCGCCGTAAGGGCCCCGGCGGATAGTCTCCAGTTCCTCAATGATCTCCATGGCCCTTATTTTCGGCGCCCCGCTCAAGGTTCCGGCCGGGAAGGTGGCCCTGAGCACATCAAGGAGTTTACGGCCGGAATCCAGGGTGCCTTCGACGTGTGTGACCAGGTGCATGACGTGCGAGTAAAGCTCGACATTCATCAGTTGCGGCACGTAAACAGACCCCAGCCGCGCCACCCTGCCCACGTCATTGCGGCCCAGATCAACCAGCATGATATGCTCAGCTTTCTCCTTGGGATCATTTAAAAGATCCTCGGCCAACTTCTCATCAGCTTCCGGGCTGTCTCCCCGCGGACGTGTTCCGGCGATCGGGCGAACCTGAATGCGATCACCAGTTAAACGAACCAGCATTTCCGGGGAAGCTCCCACCAGGCAAAGGTCCTCAAGATCAAGATAAAAGCAGTACGGTGAGGGATTAATTTCCCTCAAGGTCCGATAAAGACACAGCGGATCGCCTTTAAAATCGACACTCAGGCGCTGCGACAATACCGCTTGAATGATATCCCCATTTCGGATGTACTCCTTGGCCCGAAGAACTCGATCTTCAAATTCCGTTTGCGATACATTGCTTCGTACTTCGGTCCCGCTTTTAAATCCTTCAAGGAAGTCATCATCAGAGGGAGTTATGGAAAGAAGCTTCCTCCCCATAGCGTTCACTCGGGAAACAGCTGACTGGTATGTGGTTTCCAGGTCCACTCCGTCCTGAGGAAGAGCCAGGGAAATGATAAGCACCTCTCCGGTACCCCGGTCAAAACGAAGCAGATCCTGGCAGATAACAAAATGCATCTCATGCTGCTCAGGATCCACCGGGCATAGTGTGGGCAGCCGTTCGAGGCTCCTGACCGCGTCGTAACCCATAAAACCCACGGCCCCTCCCCAAAAGTCTTCCAACCCGTCAGGAACAGCAGGATGATACCGATCCATCAAAAGCTCCAGGCCATGCCAGGGGTCAGTGGCATACCTTTCGGTCCGACCGCTTTGGAAATCCTTTACCTCGACCACACCAGGGAAGCCTACCGCGGCTGCCAGTGGATTAATCCCCAAGAAGCTGGCTCTGCTGAATTCACCATACGGGCCGAGGCTTTCAAGCAGGAAAGTTGGTCTCACAGGGGAAAGGCCCTGGATTGCTTCAAGGGGCGAGAGGTCAATCCCTTTGATCCGGCCATAAACGGGAATCACGTTATGACTTTTGGCCTGACTCTGAAAGTTTTTGAAATCGGGTTGGATAGGCTCCATTTTTTCTTCTCCAAATAAGAAAACCGTGGTTCGTTTAACGGTTCCACGGTCATTTAGATGATACTAAAAAAGCCGTGGCAGGAAGCCTGCCACGGCTTGTCTTCAGATATTTAATTTCGCTTAATTCATGTCAGACGGTGAGCAGACCTCCCTTATGTGAATCTGCCACCACCACCAATTTAAGGAGTTCAGTAAATTTTTATGCCCTTTATAGTCCACGAAATCAGCCTTCTCGCAAAGTTTCTTAAAAATTATCATATCTGTTTCAAATTGTCAACAGGGAGAAAGTATTTATGTG
>JAFDLS010000103.1 GCA_019306365.1 Deltaproteobacteria bacterium | reverse complement strand
CTCTGTAAACTGGATTCCCGCTTTCGCGGGAATGACGGACCGGGGTTGACCACTCAAAGGGTTCCCAAGCCGGAGTTTGGGAACCAGAAAAAAAAAACTGTTTTCAGATACATAACCGCACCTTTCATTGTCATCCCCGCGAAAGCGGGGATCCAGAAAAAAACCGCCTAATCCTCCCCAAAAGAATTTTTATCGGTATCCCTTGACCGGGTAGGGCTACCCGCTATTGAGGTGATAATTTTGTTCAAACCAGCCAACCTCTCGCCTAGAGAAAAGCAGACTGCCTGGTGAGCGGAATTTTGCGTCAGCATTGAAGCCGGTTATATCAGGTGTCCAGTTGGGTTTTTTCCAGTTCTTCGTCCCTGAGAACCCGCCTGAGGATTTTCCCGACCACGGTCACCGGTAACTCATCGCGAAATTCAACAGACTTTGGCCTTTTGTAACCGGCCATTTTTTCCTTGCACCAGTCAAGAATCTCCTGCTCGGTGGCTGTCTCACCTTGCTTGAGCTGTATAAAGGCTTTGACCGATTCACCGCTCTTGGGATCAGGCACGCCCACGACCGCGGCCATGGCAACCTTGGGATGTTCATACAGCATCTCTTCAACGTCGGCCGGATAGACGTTGAAGCCGCCCACCAGTATCAGGTCCTTCTTACGATCCGTGATGATGACATAGCCTTCCTCGTCGATATGGCCGATATCGCCGGACAGGAAAAAACGACGCCCGTCAATTTCGCGGAAAACAGCCTCATTTTCCTCAGGCCTGTTCCAGTAACCCGTCATGACCTGCGGCCCGCAGATGGCGATCTCCCCGTCTTCTCCCTGGGGGAGTTCCTCCAGACCGTTTTCTTTGTCAACAATCTTGATGTCCGTGCCTGGAATGGGAAAACCGACCGATCCGAATTTGCGGTCCTCGGTGTTGGTCGGGTTGACGCTGGCGTTGGGCGCGGTTTCGCTTAGCCCGTACCCCTCGAAGATGACGGCCCCGGTCTTGGCCTCAAACTGCCTGGCCACCTCAGGCGGCAGTGGAGCCCCGCCGGAACCGCACCCCATGATTGAACTCAGGTCGTACTTGTCAAGCAGGGGATGGTTGGTAAAGGCCACAAAAATGGTCGGCACCGCGGCCATTACCGTGGCCTTGTATTTCTGGATGGCTTCGAGAACGTCTGTGAAAGGCGGGTTTCCGGCCCTGGGATCAGGGATGCATATCAGACGGCTGCCGGTCGAGCAGGCGGTAAGCAGGACCATGGTCAGGCCAAAGCTGTGATACCAGGGGAGCACCCCCAGAAAGGTATGAAACCCCCCGCGCCGATAAGACTCCGGCTTGGCTCCGGGTTCATGCTCGAACCGGACCCAGGCTTCGGTGGACATCACGTCAAAAACGAAGTTGGCGTGAGTCAAGGCCGCGCCTTTGGGCGCACCGGTCGTTCCCCCGGTGTAGATGATCAGCGCCAGGTCTTCGGTAGGGTTGATCTCCACGGCGGGCGGTTCCGGTTTCGCCTTGGCCACAACGTCGTCAAAGAACAGGTGACCGGGCTCGTGCCGGTCCGCCTTGGGGATCTTGCCCAGCAGGCCGCCCAGGAAACCCGTAAGTTTAGGCAGGTAGGATTTCACCCCGCAGATCACCACCGTTTCGATGTCCGTGCCCTGAACGGCCTTGGCCGCGGTCGCGTAAAATTCGGGATGATCCATAACAAAAACCGCTTTGGCCCCGGCGTCTTTGAGCTGAAAATTCAGTTCATCGGATTTATAAAGCGGATTGCAGGTTACACAGACAGCCCCGGCCTTGAGAATGCCAAAGAAAATGGGCGGGTAATGAGGCAGGTTGGGTAGAAAGATGGCAACCCTGTCTCCCTTTTGAATGCCCTGGGAAACCAGGAAATCAGCCACCCGGTCGGCGGTGTCTTTTACCTGCGCGAAGGTGCGCATACCCCCGTTGAAAATGGTAAAAACCTGATTGGGATAATCACGGGCCGAATCATCCAGGAAGTTTGTCAGGGGTTTCTCGTAACCGGTAATATCATGAGGCACGTCTTTGGGCCATTTGGGGGCAGCCCAGGGTTTAAACGCCATGCTTTAACCTCCCTTTAGCAAAATTTTTAATCGGGTTATATTTAATTTGATTTTCCTAAACGCCTTAAGAAAAACAAGGGATTTCGAGCTTTTTCAATGGTCAGAAGATAATGGTTTATGATCTTACTGTCAAGAATTATAAGCGGTTCATTATAGCGGCGGTTTGCCTTCGCGGGCTGGGACTGCCAAATAAAAAGGTTTTTTTATGGTAGATTCCTTAACGTTGGACTTTCGAAACCATTTAAGTTAGACTGCGCGACATTAACTGTTTATATTTAATTTCCAGACGCTTAAACCTTTTTTAGGGGTATAAAGCGTTTGAGTTTAATCAATTACTTAATTCATTTAAGCACGTGAGGTAAAGGAGGAAAAAATGACAGCAAAGGGAAAGGTATTGTCAAATCAAGAGAAGATAAACGTGGATGAATTGAATAAAATGGCCCTGGATCACCATATCCCGGCTGTCACGCCCAGGGCGGAAAGGGAGCAAAACGGCGCGTGGATCGTGGACAGGGGACAGGGGGCGACCATATTCGGCGTGGATGGACGCGAGTATCTGGACGCCATTGGAGGCGGTACCCTCGCCCAGGGCGTGGGTTACGGTAACGAGGAGATTGCCAAAGCCATCTACGAGCAGGCGCGTCAATTGCACTATACCGCCCCATATCTGGGAGTGACTCCGGTCACCATCCGGCTGGCAGACAAACTTGCGGAGATAACCCCGGGGAACCTTTCCGCGACCTGGTTTTCCAGCGGCGGGTCCGAAGCGGTGGAATCGGCGATCAAGCTGGCCAAGCAGTATCACTTTCACAACAAGGAGAGGGAAAGAACCAAAGAACCAGGTTTATCTCACGCAAGTACGCTTACCACGGCACGACCATGGGCGCTATCAGCCTCACCGGCCCCTGCACCGGTTTTGACTTTCTGCGATTCGTTAATGAGCCAAACATGATGCAGGGGGTTTCTCACATCTGCGCCCCTTATTGCTACCGCTGTGAACTCGGTCTGGAATATCCTTCCTGCGATATCGCCTGCGCCAGGCAATTGGAAAAAGAAATCGAAAATCAGGGTCCGGAAACCGTGGCCGCCTTTATCGGCGAGCCGGTCATGGGCGCTGGCGGCTGCATCCCGCCCGTGCCTGAATACTGGCCTATGATTCGCTCCATTTGCGACAAGTACGGCGTCCTGTTGATCGCGGACGAGGTAATCAACGGTTTTGGCCGTACCGGAAAATGGTTCGCCTGCGAGCATTGGGATCTCGAACCCGATATAATGACCATGGCTAAAAACATCTCCGGTTGTTACGTGCCTCTGGGCGCGACCATTGTTAAGGGTGAACTGGCTGAAAAGCTCCCGCTCTTTATGCATGTATTCACCTTCAGCGGACATGCCGTGGCCTGCGCCGCCAGCCTGGCCGCGATTGGGGTCATGGAAAAAGAAAATATGGTCGAGCATGCGGCCGAGGTCGGCCAGTATATGCTGGAGGGGTTAAAAACCCTGGATAAGCATCCTATTGTCGGGGAGGTAAGAGGCCTGGGCATGATTATGGCCGTTGAATTGGTCAAGGATAAAAAAACCAAGGAAGTGTTTACGGCGCGCGAGGCAATACCGGATATGGTGGCCAAGCGAATGCTGGATTATGGAGTCTTTGTCAGAAGCGGCGGCGGCAACGGTAGTGTTGTTGAGATCGCCCCGGTCTATACCTTTACCAAAAAGGACGCTGACACGGTGGTCGAGGCGCTGGACAAGAGCCTTACGGACGCTGAAAAGACGATGTAGTTCAATTTACATATAACGGTTTTGGCAATAATTTCGCCGGATTCTTAAAAACCCCGGATTCAAAGGAAAGGAGCAGTTGTGCCTAACCAGGACGATTTCGCTTATCTTGACGCCACAGCCCAGGCTGAACTGGTACGTTCAAAAGAGGTCAAGCCTGTTGAGCTGGTGGAAGCGGCTATTGAGCGCGTTGAACGTTTGAACCCGGACCTCAACGCGGTGATCACGCCATTATTTGACCAGGCGCGTGAGGCGGCCGGTGGAAAAATCCCTGACGGTCCGTTTAGAGGGGTTCCGTTTTTAATGAAGGATATCGGGGCGTATTACGCCGGCGCGCCGATGGCCATGGGCGCCGCCTTACTGCGCGACTTCGTGCCTGACCATGACAGCGAGCTCACCATAAGATTTAAAAAGGCCGGTCTGATCACGCTCGGGAAGACCAATACGCCGGAGTTCGGCCTCCTCCCCACAACGGAACCGCACCTTTTCGGACCAAGCCGAAACCCCTGGAACACGGAAAGGACCACCGGCGGTTCCAGCGGAGGCTCTTCCGCTGCGGTGGCCGCCGGCATGGTTCCCATGGCCCATGCCAATGACGGCGGCGGTTCGATCAGAATCCCGGCCTCCTGCTGCGGCATCTTCGGTTTGAAACCCACCCGGGCGCGTAATTCACTGGCGCCTGACTTCGGTGATATGATGTCCGGCCTGGTTATCGAACACGCGGTGACCCGTTCGGTGCGAGACAGTGCCGCTCTGCTTGACGCCACCGCCGGGCCCGTGGCCGGGGATCCTTACTGGGCGCCGCCGCCCGCCCGCCCGTTCCTCGAGGAAGTCGGCGTTGATCCCGGACGGCTGCGCATCGCCTTCAGTACCGATACGGTGACCGGAACACCGGTTCACGCCGACTGCGTCGCGGCGGTGCAAGACGCGGCCAGGCTGTGTGAGGGTCTTGGCCATGAGGTGGTTGAGGTGGGTTCAATGGTCGAGATGGCTCCGGAAGCAGCCCAGAGTCAGGGGCTGCTCGAACATGCCTTTACCGTGCTCTGGACGGGCGGATTGGCTTCGACCATTAACGGCCTCGCCCTGTTAACCGGCCAGTCCCCGAGCGCTGAGAATTTCGAGCCGCTAACCTGGGCGCTTTACGAGCAGGGACGTGAGTTCAGCGCTTCAGATTATATTATCGGCGTTCAAATGATGCAGAGGGTCGCCCGGTTAATCGCCGCGTTTTTCATGGATTACGACCTGCTGATCACGCCAGTGCTTGGCAGCCCACCCGTGCCTCTGGGCACTTTCGACGCCACAAGAGAAAATACCGAGCAGGCCTGGGAACGGGTGGTTCAGTTCGCGCCCTTCACCAGCATCTTCAACGCCACCGGACAGCCGGCCATGTCCATGCCTCTTTTCTGGAACGATGAAGGGCTTCCGATTGGCACTCACTTTGTCGGGCGTTTCGGCGACGAAGCGACACTTTTCCGGCTGGCCGCCCAGCTCGAGGAAGCCAGGCCCTGGGCCGCCCGCCGCCCACCGGTTTCAGCTTAGACGACAGGGGTTTTTTATAAGAAAACCCCGAACCTCTGGCACAAAAAACATCGCGGGCCGCGCTTAATTACCCGTCGCGGCCTGCGATATATTTTTTATGGAAATCAGGCGATGAAAGCGTTTGTCACAGCAGGGCTTTTATCATCGCGTAATTTTTTATGTCCCTGTCAAGCCTGGATTCCCGCTTTCGCGGGAATGACAGTTACAACTTATTGTAATTACGCGGTAAACACTAGATATCGCGCTGAACACTTGCCGCCTAAAAGGAGTTTAATTTTGCCAACAGCTAAAAGCCGATATCCCCGCTTTCGCAAATAATGACCGTGCCTGCCGTTGTCATCCCCGCGAAAGCGGGGATCCAGTATGAACGCGGTTGTCAGGGTTTAATTCGTTCCCAAACTTCAGCCTGGGAACGCAAATTAAAAGGTTCCCAAGCCGGAGCCCGGGAACCAGAAGAAATTTCATTAAAACAGCCGCTGTACCTGCTCGTTATATGTTTCTTGAATTTTAACTTAGCCTCAATCCCCTCCCGGCCTCGACCCCGGCAGTCTTGCCCTGATCGATGGAAAGGACACCGTTTACAAACAGATACTCCACGCCTTCTGCATACTGATGAGGGTCAAGGTAGGTGGCTCGGTCCGTAATTTTATCCAGGTCAAAAACCGCGATGTCCGCAAAGTAATCCTTTTCCAGTTTCCCCCGGCCCTTCAATTTGAACTTTTCAGCAGGGAGGGAGGTCATGGAGCGTATTGCCGAGGTCAGAGTTTGCCGCTTTTCCTCTATTACGAATTTCCTGATCTTTCTGGGGAAGGTTCCATAGCAGCGCGGATGCGGTTTCAGGATATCCTTGGGCGCGGTCCAGCCGTCCGATCCGGTCATGATGTAGCTTTGAGGTATGATGTCGCGCACGATATCCATATCCTGAGAGAAGAAGACTCCCAGCGGGGGGCTTTCACCGATAACCATCTCCACGAAAGATTCGGAGGGGCTTCGTCCTTCCATCTCTCCGATTTCTTCAATGGTTTTCCCTTCGAACTGCCGATTGTTTCTATACTCACTGATCAGGATTTTTTCCGGTCCCATGTGGGTGAAAACCGCCTCAATAGCTTTTTTGATCTCCCTTTTCCCCTCTTGGGCCTTGTATTGCTCTTTAACGCCGCCGGACCCTAAAAATTCTGATGGAACAAAAAGCGTCAGGTGTGAAGAACCGGCGTCATACGGATACTGGTCCGCTGTTACGTCCAACCCCTTTATCCGGGCTTCCTCAATAATGTCGAGAACCATGCGGGCGGTCATGCCGTCGATCGGGGATGATATCTTCAGGTGAGAGATGTTAACCGGGATTTCCGCTTTTTCACCAATCTCCAGGGCCTCCTCGATAGCCCGGCACACTCCCCTTTTGCCATCGGCATAACAAAGCCCTGATTCATCCCTGATATGCGTCGCGTATAATCCGCGAGCTAAAAAGCCGGGAGCATAAACCAACCCCGTAGACAAACCAATGGCCCCCATTTCCATGACCTCAGCCACCTTGTCTTTGAGGGCGTCAAGCTGTTTATCATTCAGCTTCTCAGGCTGGTCTTCTCCAAGGACTTCTTTTCTGATCTGACCATGCGGCGCGAGATGGTACACGTTCGACCCAAATCCCAGGGAGTTGATCATCTCGAGCCAGTGGTCCGCGTCCGCGTAACCTTCACCGCAGTTGCCCGAAACAACCGTGGTTACTCCTTGGTACATATAGTTCCAGTTGCCTTTCCAGGATGGAATATTGTAAATGTGTTCAATCAGGCGGGCGCTCCGCATGAAGGGAATGTCGCAATGCGTATGAACGTCAATGAACCCGGGGGTGACTATCAGGCCATGCGCGTCAATTACCCTGGCGGCTTTGTCGGGAATCTGGCCTATCTCTTCAATTTTATCGCCGCGGATTCCAATATCCGCCACGGTCGGCACGGAACGCGTACCATCTAAAACCGTTCCACCCTTGATTATAACGTCATAGCCTTTATCCATTCTCAGGCTCCGTCCTCTCTTCGTTCCGGAGTAATCAGGGTGCGGATGGCCATAAATACGTCGGTCAACCGTAAAATCCCAATGATTTTTTTACCGCGGGTGACCAGAAGAGATTGATGCTGTCCCATGACCAGCAGGTGAATCGCTTCCTCGAGAGGGTCGTCTTCAGATATGTATTCCCCCTCAGTGGGGGTATGCATGATATCCTTGACCTTTATATAAGCCGCTTTTTTGACTATATCTTCCAGAGGCTGCTGCCAGAGGCTGTATTTGCCCATGAGTGATTTGATGAAAGCGGGACGGAACCCGCTGTGCGAAACGGCCTTGAGATTTCCTATCTTGGTGTATCCCGCCTCTATGCCTCTGATCGTGTCCAGCTGACTGACTTTGCCTACAATGTGGTGATCTTTATCATAAACAAGTATAGCCCTGTGTTTGTAGCGGCTTTGTTTGTATTGCTCCTGGGCCTTTTCCAGAGCTAAGATCGCTTCATAAAGAGTAGCGCCCTCCGAGACGGTCGCGTACTCCTCCCGTGGGACCATAAGGTCTTTTACCGTAATTTTCGACATGCCTAACCTCCTGGCATATTTTTTCAAAGCGATTGTCAAGAATCCGATCTGATTAATAACAAGGGCCATATATCCGCAGGCATTATAAACAGATCAGGGTTTTTGACAACCATCAAAACATCCGGGCGATTGCCTTCGCCGTAGCTGCCTTTGAGTTCATTGATCTTTCAATCAACTGTCTTTATAAAAAATCTTTCTGGCAATCGCTTTAGTCCTGAGACTAAATACCTTGAATCGTATAAACTACGAGTCCAGGGGTTACGATTGATATATGCGTGGTATATTCCCTTTTTCCTGTAATAGAGATCTCTGCAAAACTTCGTCCTTTAGCTGGCCTCATGAGTGCCGCTTCGCTGACGCTGCAGCGGCATATGTCAGGCTCAAAATTAAGTCCTCGAAATATTAGAAGCCATCTCAAAAAAGTTTTTTTACCCTAACCCATTGTCGTACGAAAAATTAAATCCCCGAAATATTTAACATGTTCCTGCGGGTTAAATTTTCTTTCTCCGCGATTTAGACCAAAACACTAATTTTGAGATAGCTTTTAGTAATATTCCTGCGGGTTAATTTTTCGCCTTCCGCGATTTCAACAAAATTACTGGTTTTGCAGAGGTCTCAATCATTAGTTTAATGAGAAACGCCGATAATTTCAATGGAAAATATTAATCGGTTTCAAGCGCCCCACAAAATAATGTGTCCGGGCCGAGGCCGAGTTCCTGAATCAAGGGTATATTCCCTTTTTCCTGTAATAGAGATCTCTGCAAAACTTCGTCCTTTAGCTGGCCTCATGAGTGCCGCTTCGCTGACGCTGCAGCGGCATATGTCAGGCTCAAAATTAAGACCTCGCAATATTAGTAATATTCCTGCGGGTTAATTTTTCGCCTTCCGCGATTTCAACAAAATTACTGGTTTTGCAGAGGTCTCTTTATATAAATATTAAGTCGCTGAAAGACAGGCCTATCTTGCTTCGGTTGAAGGATACGCCATGGACTTTGAAGGATTATTTATCATCTTGATCTTTTATACCAACCTGGAGTAAACCTAAAATAGCACCGTTGCCTTATGTCACAAAGGCGGCGATTAAATAAAGGAGGTTCAATTGGCTGGAAATGAACCAAGACCTTGGCTTTCTTTATACCCGGATGAATTCCTTCCTGATCTGAACCCTAAAGCTACTTCAGTTCTTGACCATCTTCAGCGAGCCGTCGAAGGTTCCAGTCACAGGCCCGCAATTTATTACTTCTTCGATAAAGTCATTTCCTATCGTGAGTTAGATGAAATGAGTGACGCATTTGCCTGCGCCCTGATAGACCTTGGCGTGGGCAAGGGAGACCGGGTTGCTCTTTACTTACAAAACGTACCCCAATTTTTAATTGCCCAGTACGGAGTCTGGAAAGCGGGAGGCATTGTTGTGCCTTTGAACCCGATGTTCAAGAAAAACGAACTCGCTTTCTATTTCCGTGATGCCGGGATCAGGGTCCTCATTGCCCTTCAATCCCTTCATCTGGACGTGGCCCGGGAGGTTGTGGGTGAAGCGGGCGTGGAGCATGTCATCACGACCTCTGAGCTGGATTTTCTGGATAAGCATCACCCCCTTCCGCCAACGCTGAGGCAGACCGAAAAACTTGAGGGCCTGGGAACGCGTGACTTCATGGAACTCCTGAAACAGTATCACGGGCAGTCACCGCCGGCTGTTTCTCTGTCACCGGAAGACACCGCCTATCTCTCCTATACCCCGGGAACCACCGGTCCTCCCAAAGGAGCGATGAAAACCCATTTAAACGTTGTCTTTAACGCGGAGGCCTATCTTCACTGCTGGAAACTGGGACCTTCGGACGTCATCCTGGGTGTAGCCCCTCTTTTTCACATCACTGGCCTGATCGCGTCGATTGGGGCGACCGTGGCCGCAGGTGTCCCGCTGGCCTTGTTTTACAATTTCGATTCAGCCATCGCCCTAAGAATGATAGAGCGATGGAAGGTCACCAACGTTACCGGAGCAATCACTGTTTACATAGCGATGCTGAACGATCCGGAAATCGGGCAGCGTGATTTTTCCAGCCGGAAATTGAGGTCGCGCCCGGTGAAGTGGGCGAGCTTGTGGTCAAGGGACCGGGAATTATGGCCGGTTACTGGAATCAGCCCGAGGAAACCGCCCACGCCATCCGAAACGGGTGGCTTTATACGGCTGACGTGGGTTCGATGGATGAAAGCGGATGGTTTTACATATTCGACCAGAAGAAGGACATCATCATGACCGGCGACTTCAAGGTGTGGCCGCGTGAGGTCGAGGACTGCCTCTATCTTCATCCCGCCGTCCGTGAAGCCGCTGTCATAGGCGTGCCTGACCCGGAATTGGGGGAAGCGGTCAAGGCCTTTGTGATCCTGATGGATAAATACCGGGATAAGGTGACAGAAGAAGAACTAATAAAATTCTGTGAGGAACGGCTGGCGACTTATAAATATCCCCGCTTCGTCGAGTTTATCTCTTATATCCCAAAGACAATAGCGGGTAAGTTTTTAAGAAGCGCCTTGAGGGGCGGCGGCGGCGTACCGTGGGAAATAAAGGATTGATCGGCAGGTAGTTTTAGCCTGCGGGAATTGGTTCCTTTCAGCAGGTTTTCCTCGTAAGGTTTTCTGCTTTAGCCGGGCTGGCCGCGCGCGGCCGTCTTTTTAAGCTCAAGCGGGAATCCATTAGGAATATTTTATTGTAATTCTCAATATTTTATTGTAATTCTCACTAGTACGTTCCTTTTCAATGCAATGGTACGCTTTTTTACCCTGATACGGTCTTTTTTGTTGAAAGCCCGTAAAGTTTAATAGAGTCACATGCGGTTTCATAAAAGCCAAAAATGTGTTCCTGTTGAAAACAAAGGTTATCTGAATAAGTTGTAAAAGCGAAAAGAACTTCCTGGCTTCTATCATAAAAACATTCTATAAAAGTGTAAAACCTTTGTTTTAAAAAGACGCTTAAAACTTGAGCTCCATAAACAATTTTAGCGAAGGGCGAGGTCCTGCAAAGAAAGATTAGCGCATTTATAATATTCGGTTCTTCTCCAAAAGAGTTGGTGAATATGAGATTTAGTGTGCAAAGTTTTTAAATCATTTAAACAAGTTATACAGTTAATAATGTTTTTCTTATTCTTGAACCTTTAAATGGAACTAAGTGGATAAAGATTAAAAATGTTCATATTATTAACAAGTTATCTAGCTAAACGGTACGCTTTCTCTTGCCAACCTACCAACTCTTTTGGAGAAGAACCTAATATTCTAGGTTTTACTTAAATTGCTTTTAATTTAATGGCTTACACGGATAATAGCCCGGTCAAAGAGGTTCATTTAATATTATATTTCCGTGCCTCACAGCTTTTTATGATTGTGGCAAACGGCTGCGTAAAAGCTTTAAGAAAAGTGATGGCCGCAACAAATATCTTGACCAAAAACTCAATAAATAGTAGAGTTAAGTTCATGGAAACCTTTAGATTCTTGGTTGGTAGCAAAATGATTTATTTGCCCGCAGTCCATCTCCCTTAAGAGGTGGTTTTTTTTATCTTGGGAGCAACAAGATGCAGGACGCAAAAAAATCTAAAGCGCAGCTTATCAACGAACTTAAAGAACTGCGTCAGCGGGTTGCTGAATTAGAAAATTCAGCCGCCGGGGTTGAACAACCGGAGGGGCGCTTTGGAGAGAAGGTAACAGTTCCCGCAACGCTCTATGAAACCATGGCCCACAGTTCACCGGTGGGCATCTTTATTGTCCAGGACAGGAAATTCGTATACGCGAATCCTCAGTTCAGGAAAGACACGGGCTACTCTCTGGAAGAACTGATCGGTAAGGACCCCTTGAGCATTGTTCACCCTGAAGACAGGGAACTGGTCAGGGATTGCGCGGTGAAGATGCTGAAAGGCGATCTTGCCATACCATACGAATACCGGGTCATCAATAAAAACGGTGAAACCAGAGATGTTATGGAGACCGTTATTTCCATTCAGTACGATGGATCGCAGGCCGCTATGAGCAACTACATGGATATCACCGAGCGCAGGGGCGTTGAGAAAGCCCTGCGTAAGCAGACGCGTGACCTTAGCGAGCGTATCAAGGAATTAAACTGCCTTTACAGTGTTTCCAGGCTCGTGGATAGACCGGGATTTTCACTGGAAGAAATCTTCCAGGGAACGGTTGACCTGATTCCGCCCGGTTACCAGTATCCGGAGATCGCCTGTGCCCGCATAACGCTGGAAGACCGGGAATTCAAAACAAGAAATTTCAGGGAAACAGCCTGGAAACAGGCCAGCGATATTCTTGTGCATAACGATAAAGCCGGTGTGATTGAGGTCTGTTACCTGGAAGAAAAGCCGTTGTGCGATGAAGGGCCTTTTTTCAAGGAAGAGCGAAGCCTGATTAATGGTATTGCCGAACGAATGGGGCGCATCATCGAGCAAAGACGAGCCGAGAAAGCGCTCACGGAGAGTGAAGAAAAGTTCAGGACCATTATCGAAACCATTGAGGATGGTTATTTCGAGGTTGATCTTACCGGTAAAATGACTTTTTTCAATGACGCGATGCTGAAAATATCAGGATACCCAAGGGACGAATTTATGGGTATGAACAACCGGGACTACTCTTCTCCTGAAGTTGCCAAGAAATTATTTCAAACCTTTAACCAAATCTACCAGACAGGAAAACCGGCGGAAATAACTGATTATTCACTCATTAGAAAAGACGGCGTCAGAAGAGTCCTTGAACTGTCAGCCTCATTGATACGGGACCAGGAGGGCCAGCCAAGCGGATTCAGGGGGATTGCGCGGGATATAACCGAGCGTAAGCGAGCCGAGGAAATGCTTCGGAGAAGCGAGGAAAAATACCGAACCATCCTTGAAAACATTGAAGACGGTTATTTTGAAGTTGACCTTAGGGGGAGATTTGTCTTTTTCAATGATTCAATGTGCAAGATAATGGGATATCACCGGGACGAACTAATGAACATGGATAACCGGGACTATACCTCTCCGGAAACTTCTAAAAAAACACTCGAGGTTTTTAACCAAATTTACCGGACAGGAAAACCCGAGAAAATGCTGGACCATAGAATTATCACGAAGGATGGAAATATCAGATTCCATGAGATATCAGCTTCCCTTTTGAAGGATCCCGAAGGCCAACCGATTGGATTCAGGGGGATTGCCCGGGACATAACCGACCGTAAGCGAGCCGAGGAGGCTTTGTGGGAAAGCGATGAGAGGTATCGGGCCCTTTTTGAAGGCGCGCATGATTGCATATACCTGCATGATTTCGAGGGAAATTTCATTGACGCGAATCCCGCCGCCCTGAAACTGTTAGGTTACAACAAGGATGAAGTTACATCTCTAAACTTCGCGTCCCTCTTGAGCGAGGATCAAATCGGCCTGGCTGTCCAAGCTCTTGAGGACATAAAAAAGCATGGATTCCAAAAAGATATAAGCGAGTTCAAGTTAAAGCGCAAAAACGGTGAAAACGTATACATAGAAAGCAGTGGAACCCTTATTTATCACGATGGGAACCCTCATGCGATTCAGGGGGTCGCGCGGGATATCACTGAGCGCAAACGAATCGAGACGCTGCAGCAGGCCAAGGCGGCTGCGGAAGCCGCCAGCAAGGCCAAGAGCGAGTTTCTGGCTAACATGAGTCATGAGATACGAACACCCCTGAACGGGATTATTGGTATGATCGAGTTGGCGTCGGACACCGATCTGGACGATAATCAAAGAAACATCGTCCACACCATCAGCTCTGAGGCCGACTCCCTGCTTGGAATTATCAACGATATCCTTGACTTTTCAAAGATAGAAGCCGGGATGCTCGAACTCGAGGAAATCCCTTTTGACCTGCGCGTCCTGATCGAGGACGTGGCCAACAGCATCGCTCCCAGGGCTGAGAATAAAGGGCTGGAATTTATCTCATATCTGTCCCCGGATGTACCTTCCAGGTTAATTGGGGATCCTTCGCGGTTGAGGCAGATACTGGTGAATCTTGCCGGTAACGCCCTTAAGTTCACGCATAAGGGCGAGATATATATCAAAGGTGAAACAGCCCGGGATCTCGGAGATAAAATTGAGGTTCGCTTTCTGGTAAAGGATACGGGCATTGGCGTACCGAAAAGCAAGCAGGCCCTGATTTTTGAGGGGTTTACTCAGGCGGACGGTTCTACTACCAGGGAGTACGGTGGTACCGGGTTAGGAACCACGATTTCCAAACAGCTGACAGAATTAATGGGCGGAGAAATTGGTCTCGAAAGCGAAGAGGGAAAGGGGAGCACCTTTTGGTTCACCGCTGTTCTGTCCAAGCCAAAAAGCCAGCAGGAGGTATTGGCGCGGGAAGATATTGACCTGAGCGGTTTGAGAACACTGGTAGTGGACGACAACCAGACCAACAGGTTTATCCTGACCAAGTACCTGATCTCATGGGGATGCTTACCCGTGGGGGTGTCCGGAGGCAGGGAAGCGCTGTCCATATTGGAGGAATCGGTTAAACTGGATCAACCCTTTGGCCTGATTTTACTGGACTTGCAAATGCCCGGGATGAGCGGTTTTGAACTGGCTCAGGACATCAGGCGGCGGGAGTCTTTAAAGAGTGTTCCAATTATAGTTCTTACATCAATCGGTCGGCTGGGCGACGGTAAAAGCTGCGTTGATATAGGGATTGAGGGATATTTGACCAAGCCGATCAAACGAGATGAGCTGCGCAAGGCGATTGAGTCCGTCCTGTGGCCTTTGATGATATCTGAGATCAAGAAAACGTCCAAGCTGGTTACCAGACACACCATCGCCGAAGACTACAGAAGGGGAATCCAGATTCTTATAGCTGAAGATTACCCGACAAACCAGCAGGTGGCCATGAGGCATTTAAACAGCGCCGGATATCAGGTCGATCTCGCGGAGAACGGTAAGGCGGCTCTGGAAGCTTTTAAACGCAAACGTTACGACCTGATCCTGATGGACATTGAAATGCCTGTTATGGACGGTTACGAGGCCACCAGGGCTATTCGGAAATTGGAGGCAACCCTTAAAGGGACGACTGCCAGGGGAGGTTCAGCCGAGCTGGAAACAACTCCCATCATCGCCATGACGGCTCACGCCATTAAGGACTACAGGGAAAAGTGCCTGGAAGTGGGCATGGATGATTATATAACCAAACCCTTGAAGAGAAAAGGTCTCCTCGACATGGTGGGGAAATGGGTCCTGTCGAAAACGGGCTCGGAAGAGGAAGTTGGGGATTTTGAAAAGGCCGTGAGGGAATTTGAGGGAGACAGGGATTTTTTGATGGAGGTCCTGGCTGGTTTTTTCAAGGAGACCAAAGTTCAATTTGAAGACATGCGCCGAGCCATCTCTGACGGGGACGCGGACGCGGTTCAAAGGGGGGCGCATTCCATCAAGGGGGGCGCCGCTAATCTGACCGCGGTTATTCTGTCCAAAGCGGCTTTTAAACTGGAAAATATCGGAAAATCCGGAAACTTGGAAGAAGGTACGGAGGCCCTCGAAGCACTTGAGAACGAGGCTGAGCGTTTGGAGGCGTACATAAGAGACCTGAGTACGAATTGAACCATTAAGGAGCTCCTTTTATGAGAATTCTGATAGTGGACGATGAGCTGGTAAGCCGGAAAAAAATGGATAAATTGATCCAGAGCCTGGGACATCAGATCTTTGTGGCCTCAGATGGGTTGGAGGGTTGGGAAATTTGGAAAAACGAGCGTCCCCGGATGGTGATTACGGACTGGGTGATGCCTCGTATGGACGGTCCCTGTCTGGTCAAGAAGATAAGAGAGGCGGAAGGAAGCCTGTACACGTACATCATCATGGTAACCTCAAAAGAGGATGTTCATGACATTGTCGCAGGTATGAACGCCGGGGCGGACGACTTCATCACCAAGCCCTATGTCAAGGAGGAGTTATCCGTAAGGATCAGGGCCGGGGAAAGGATAATTGGCTTTATCGCCCGGGATATCGTTATTTTCTCTCTGGCCAAACTGGTTGAATCCAGGGACCCTGAGACGGGAAATCACCTCGAACGTATACGCTATTATTCAAAAACCCTGGCTGAAACCATGGCCTCGTCAAGTAATCCACCGCAGGACATCGATAATCAATTCATCGAAAATATTTTTTTGAGCAGCCCGCTGCACGACATCGGGAAAATCGGAATCCCTGACCATATACTGCTCAAACCGGGCCGGCTTGATGATAAAGAGTTCGAAATCATGAAAACCCACGTCCTCATCGGATATGACACGCTGAACGAGGCTTTGAAAAGGTACCCGCAGGCGGATTATTTAGAGATGAGCGCTGAAATCGCCCTTTCTCACCATGAAAGACTGGACGGCGGCGGGTATCCGCACGGGCTGAAAGGAAGGGACATTCCGCTTTCCGCGCTGATAGTGGCCCTGTCAGACGTCTACGACGCGCTCGTTAACAAAAGGGTTTACAAGACCGCCTATACTCCCGACGTGGCCAAAGCCATAATCCTGGATGGCAGGGGAACTCATTTCGATCCGGCCGTGGTGGACGCCTACCTGGCCCGTGAAAAGGATTTCATTGAGATATTCAACCGGTTCAAAGATTAGTGTGATTGTCAAAAGTACGTTCCGTTTTCTAACAATCGCTCTAGAACCGTCTCCGGCGCAACTCAATCCGCCGTTTAACTCGTTCCCAAGCTGGAGGCTTGGGAACGTAACCCTCATAGACTGGATTCCCAAGCCGGAGCTTGGGAACCAGAAAAGCTGGATTCCCGCTTTCGCGGGAATGACAGGGTTACTTGTTATTAGAGCGTTCTAAAGAGTTTGTCAAAAGTACATTCCAATTCAAGCCGGATTTATCTGCCAATCAAGAACTTTTATCAAAAGGAACGTAATTCTGGCAATCGCAGGGATAAAATCTCCGGCGCAACTCAACCCGTCATTAACTTTCAGGCCCGGTTCCCGTTTTGAAAGCGGCTTCAACCATGTTCGGGTCGTTCGGGCCGGTTCGAGCGCCTGAGATTCTATTAATAGGGAGCAGGACGATATTGGCCGGCCGGTCGAAATCGCGAGGCGGCTGGTTTTCAAGGGCCTGCCCCATAAACTGAATCCAGGTTGGCAGGGCCGCCCGCGCGCCCGTCTCCCCATGGCCTAAATCCCGGCCGGAATCAAAACCCACCCAAACCCCGGCGGTTAATTCAGGTGAGTAACCCACAAAGAGGGCGTCTCGATATGAATCGGTCGTTCCCGTCTTTCCGGCCAGGGGCCGCTTGAGCACCCCGGCCTTTCGCCCGGTTCCGCCGGTTATCACCCCCTTGAGCATATCGGTCAGAATATAGGCCGTTTCAGGCGAGAGGGCCGCCCGCCTGAGCGGTTGGGACTTGAAGATAGTATGGCCGCTGCGGTCACGAACTTCACTTATCCCCCAGGGTTCGATCCAAACCCCGCCGCCAGCCAGGCAGTTATACGCTGAAACCAGTTCGAGCAGGGTAACCTCCGAGGTTCCTAAAGCCAGGGACAAGTTGCGGTTTAGAGTTGAAGTCAGGCCCATTCGCCGGGCCGTGCTGATTACGCCGTCAATTCCAACCCTGATCAAGAGCTTGATCGCGGGGATATTGCCTGAAATCTCCAGAGCCCGGCGCAGGCTTATTTCACCTTCAAAGCGCAGGCTGTAGTTTTCAGGTTTCCAGGGGTCTTTTCGGCCGGGCAGGTTGAACGAAATCGGCGCGTCCCAGACATGGTCGGCCTGAGTAAGGCCTGACTCAATAGCGGCGGCGTAAATAATTGGCTTAAAAGAAGAACCGGGCTGACGAAGAGCCTGTACGGCGCGGTTAAAAGGGCTGACGGAAAAATCCTTTCCACCCACCATGGCCATAATGCGGCCGGTTCCGGGTTCGAGGGCCACCAGCGCTCCCTGAACCGTATCTTGAGTTGAATTACTGCCCGATCCCCCAGACTCAGGCTTTATAAGCCGTTCGTTTAAACCGTCCAATCCGTCAGCCAGGACCTTTTCGGCTATGGTTTGAAGGCGGCTGTCAAGTGTGGTCCTGACTTCAAGACCGCTTCGATAAACCATGTTTTGGCCGAACCGTTCCACCAGTAAACGTCGTATGTATTCCGAAAAATAGGGAGCCAGGTTTTGAGCCGTGCCTCGGGGAACCAGTTCGAGAGGCGCTTTCATCGCGGCCTCATACCGCTTTCTGGTCAAGTTTCCATCCCGCAGCATCACTCGTAAAACGACACCGCGCCGGGAAAGCGCCTTCTGGGGATGGTTAAAAGGGGAATAGCGGGCAGGGGAGCGAGGCAGTCCGGCCAGAAGCGCGCACTCAGGCAGGGTTAATTCGGAAACCTTCTTCCCAAAATAAATTTCAGCCGCCGCCCCGGCCCCATAGGCCCCGGACCCAAAGGGAATTTGATTCAAATACAGCTCCAGAATTTCTTCCTTGGTGTAACGGCGCTCTATCTGAAGGGCCAGAAAAATCTCCTTCAGTTTGCGGATAACCGTCTTTTTCGGAGTGAGAAAAAGATTGCGGGCCAGCTGCTGGGTAATGGTCGAAGCGCCTTGAGCCAAACGCCGGACCTGAATATCCTTGATCAAGGCCCCGAAATTACGTTTGACATCGAGACCGGCGTGACGGTAGAAACGGCGGTCTTCTATAGATATAATGGCCTTTATTAAATCGTCTGGAATATCTTCTCGTGAAACCGGCAGACGCTTATGAATGAAGAACTGGGCCAGAAGACGGCCGTCGGCGGAAAGCACACGGGTGGCCGCGCTTGGCTGAAACCCCTCCAGCGCCTGAATCTGCGGCAGGTCTTTAGTTACTGACAGGACAATACCCAGGCTGAACCCGGTTAAAACCCCGGCCGTGATGAGCAGGATCAGAATCCAGAGCGCCTTTTTTCTTTTCTTCCCTTTCACTTTATGCCGTCACCAAAAAAATCAGGCCGTCTTCTTCTTAAAGCGGAAAAATAACTATCCGGGCAGATCGAACCCGTTCGCTTCGATCAAGTCCCGGTACCAGTGCGCGCTGGCCTTGGGAATCCTTTTCTGGGTGGCATAATCCACGTACACGATTCCAAAACGCTGGGTATAGCCTTCGGTCCATTCAAAGTTGTCGATGAGGGTCCAGACGAAATAACCCTTCACCTTGACCCCGTCGCTCATGGCCTTTTGCGTCGCGGCCAGGTATTTTTGTAAATATTGAACGCGCCGGCTGTCGTTTATTTCCCCGTCCTTCAAACTGTCTTCAAACGCCGCTCCATTTTCAGTGACATAAACAACCGGATCACCCCATTCTTCCTTGAAGCGCATCAGCGATTCATAAATGGCCTGAGGGTAAACCTCCCATCCCATGGCCGTGTACTGAGCGTCCTGTATTTTATGATCGGTCGCCAGGGTCGATTCAATAAAAGGCACGTTGGGATCGTGGCGGGCAAACATCCTGGTGTAAACGTTGAGCCCCACAAAATCCAAAGGCTGGCTGATCTTTTCGAGGTCTCCCGTTTCTATTTTCAGATCTATGGTATTAAGGAGTTTCAGTATGTCTTCCGGGTAACGTCCCAGGAGGACCGGTTCCGTGTACCAGCGATTCAAAAGACCGTCCATGTTACGCGCGGCCCGCGCGTCTTCCCGGGAATTAGTGGCGGGATGAATCGGGGGAGTTTGGAAAACCGTGCCGACCTGGGCTTGACGCGTTTCACTGCGGATGGCTTCAACCCCGTATCCGTGAGCCAGGTTTACGTTATGGGACAGGGGGAAATAATTGTGGAGGTTCGCGACGCCCGGGGCGTGGCTCCCGAACAGGTATCCCAGTATCGCGAATATCTGCGGCTCGTTCAAAGTGATCCAGAACTTGACGCGGTCTCCAAGATGTTTTACCACCGCAAAGGTGTATTCCGCGAACCAGCTCGCGATGTCACGATTGGCCCAGCCGCCTCTGTCCTCCAGGGCCTGCGGCAGGTCCCAGTGATACAGGGTGGCCATGGGCGTGATGTTGGCGGCCAAAAGCTCGTCCACCAGCAGGGAATAAAAATCCAGCCCCTCCAGATTCACACGGCCTTTGCCTCCGGGCAGAATACGCGGCCATGAGATGGAAAACCGGTACCCGCGCAGTTTCAACCGCTTCATGAGGGCCACGTCATCCCGGTAACGGTGATAGTGGTCGCAGGCCACGTCTCCCGTGGACCCATCCTTGATTTTTCCCGGGGTGTGGGAAAATTTGTCCCAGATGGACACCCCTTTTCCGTCCTCATTGGCGGCGCCTTCGATCTGGTAAGAGGCGGTCGCTGCGCCCCACAAAAAATCCTCAGGAAATGTAACGGCGGTCATGATTCGTTACCCTCCTTGGTTAAATTGATTTAAAAATCATACCCCGTTTTACACTTGATTACAGGGTTATGGCATGATTTATACTGACCTATTTCAGTAAATAATGCAAATTGATCGCCAGACGCGAAAAATCTCCGGCGATTTTACCGGCTTTCAAGGTTATAAATTCTTTTCCATTGGATTGATCCGGGCGGTTTGGTATACTAAATTATCTTTTGGAACAATAATGCCTGATTCTTCAGAAGGGGGATGACAGTGTTAAAGCGTTGTCTGATAGTTGTTGTTGCGGCTCTCCTTGTTATGGGGTTTGCCTTGACCGGTCTTTCCGGAGCGGAAAATATGAAGGCAAAAATGGACAAGGCCGACGCCCTGTATCTTCAGCGGGCCGACCTTGAAAAAGCGCGGGCTTCCATTGTTGTTTACGAGGAAGTGCTCGCCCAGGAACCCGAAAACACTGAGGCCCTGTGGAAGGCGGCCAGGGTTTACTACTGGCTGGGAACTCATAGTCCAAAGAAGGAAAGAGCGGCTATATTTAAAAAAGGTATTGAATACACTGAAAAGGCCGTCTCAATTAATGACAGCTGCGTCCCATGTCATTACTGGCTCGGGATAAGTTACAGCGTTTATGGTGAGGCTAAGGGAATTCTCAAGAGCCTGAACCTGCTGGACCCGGTCAAGGCGGAAATGAACAAGGTCAATGAACTCGATCCCGCTTACGATCAAGGCGGCGCGTACAGGGTTCTGGGCCGGATAGCCTTTAAGCTCCCCAGGATCGTGGGCGGCAGTAAAAAGCGGTCGGTGGAGTATCTTAAAAAATCCCAGGAATACGGACCGGACAATTTTTTAACCCACGTGTTTCTTGCCGAAACATACCTGGGCATGAAAAAAAATGACCTGGCCAAAAAGGAACTTGAAGCGGTTCTGAACGCGCCCGACCCCAAAGATCCCGGCGAACTGGAGGACAAGAAGGCGGCGCGCGAGCTTTACGATAAACATTTTCAATAAGGCGAGGCAGGCGGCGGTCTCTGTAGCCATGTTAAGCGTTAAAGCCTGACGCGTCTTAAAAAAACCAGCAGGTAACCGGGCCATGAAAGAAAAAGAACGTCTGTTTATTACCGTCATCGGGGAAGATAAAAAGGGCATCGTAGCCAAGATTTCCACCCTCCTGTATGAGCTTGACATCAACATCGAGGACATCAGCCAGAAAATCACGGAAGGCTTTTTTGTGATGACGATGCTGGTTGACATAAAAGATTCCAGGGCCGCGCTGGAGGAAATCAGCTTGCAGCTCAAGCAAATTGGACAGGAACTGCGGATGGAAATCCAGATTCAGCATGAAAATATCTTAAAAATGATGCACCGGGTGTGAACCGATGGCTATCTCCGTTGACGAAGTTTTTGAAACAGCCAGTATGATCCTGTTCCAGAATCTGGACATCAGGACGACCACGTTGGGTGTCAACCTCAAGGACTGCGTGGATTCCGACTTCCCCCGCTTTATGGACAAGGTGTACCAAAAGGTTTACGTCAATGCCCGCCGGCTGGTTGAGCGGGCCGGGGAGTTGGAGTTGAAATACGGGGTTCCCATTGTCAACAAGAGGGTCGCTGTTACACCGGTCAGCTTGATCATGGAAAGCCATTTGAGTCCTGAGAAGTTTCTTGGCCTGGCCATGAGCCTTGATCAGGCCGGTAAGGACGCGGGCATTGATTTTATAGGCGGATTCGGGGCCCTGGTCCAGAAAGGTATGACCAGGTCAGACGTCATGCTGATCGAAATCCTGCCGGATGTTCTATCAAAGACCGAAAGAATCTGTTCCTTTTTGAACGTCGGCACCACTCAGGCCGGGCTGAACCTGGACGCGGTCAACCTCATTGGCAAGATGCTGAAAGAAACCGCGGCCAAAAGCAGTAAAAGCCTGGGCTGCGCCAAATTCGTGGTCTTTGCCAACGCGCCGGAAGACAACCCCTTTATGGCCGGGGCTTTTCACGGCGTGGGTGAAGGCGATCTGACCCTGAACATCGGCATCAGCGGGCCCGGCGTGGTCAGAAACGTGGTCGCCAATAACAAAGACTGCGACCTGACCCAGCTTTCGGAAGTCGTAAAAAGAACCGTTTTCAAGATAACCCGCGCCGGAGAGCTCATCGGCCGGGAACTGGCCCGCAGCATGGAGATTCCTTTTGGAATCGTGGACATTTCACTGGCCTCAACCGTGGCCGCGGGGGATTCGGTCGCCAATGTGATTGAAGCTTTCGGTATCGAGCGAATCGGGGCTCACGGGTCCACCCTGGCAATCGCCCTGCTCATGGACGCCGTGAAAAAAGGCGGGGCCATGGCCAGCGGAAACGTCGGCGGGCTGAGCGGGACTTTTCTTCCGGTGAGTGAGGACGCCGGGATGATCGAAGCCGTTAAAAAAGGCGCGCTGTCACTGGACAAACTGGAAGCCTTCACCTCCGTTTGTTCCGTGGGGCTGGACATGTTCGCTATCCCTGGAGACACCCCTCAGGAGACCATCAACGCTATCATCGCGGATGAGCTGGCCATCGGGGTGATGAACAATAAGACTACCGCCGTGAGAGTCATACCGGTTTTCAATAAAAAAGCGGGTGACCTGGTTGAGTTTGGCGGATTGCTGGGGTCGGCCCCGGTCATGGAAGTGAACAGGTTTTCAGCCAGGGAGTTCATGTCCAGAGGGGGAAGGCTGCCAGCGCCGCTAACCAGCCTCAGGAATTGACCTCGCCTTCATGAAAAAATTTCGGCGTTCAGCGAAACCCCGCGTCCCTTGAAGCGGGGTTGAACGTAATAAGCCTGACTTAAGAGGAAGCCCTTTATATAAGGTGTTTTCATAAAGGAGGAAACGCTATGAAAGTTATTGCTATCAACGGCAGCCCACGCCCCAAAGGCAACACCTTTAACCTGATCAAGTATGTATTTGAAGAGCTGGAAAACGCCGGGATCGAAACGGAGATCGTGCAGCTGGCCGGGAAGAAAATCAGGGGCTGCCTGTCCTGTTACAAATGTTTCGCCAATAAGGATAAACACTGCTCGGTTGACGATGACCTGAACGGTATCATCGACAAGATGGTGGAAGCGGACGGAATCCTCCTCGGCTCCCCCACCTACGTGGCCAGCGTTAGCTCCGAAATAAAGGCCCTGATTGACCGCGCCTGCCTGGTCTCCACGGCCAACGGCTACCTGTTTAAATACAAGGTCGGAGCCTCAGTCGTGGCCGTGCGCCGCGCGGGCAGCGTCAGCGCCTTCGACACCTTGAATCATTTCCTTTTATACAACCAGATGGTCATTTCCGCCTCCAGCTACTGGAATATGGGCTTCGGCCTCAACCCGGGCGAAGTGGAAAAGGACGAGGAAGGGCGAACCATCATGAAGAATCTTGGCCTGAACATGGCTTGGGTGCTGAAAAAAATAAACGCATGATCCTGGTTCAGGGAAGGGATTATTTGTCATACT
>JAFDLS010000359.1 GCA_019306365.1 Deltaproteobacteria bacterium | reverse complement strand
GGCCTCGCGCAGACGGCTTTCCGAATCGAGCATGAACTGGGCGGAAATCACAATCTGTTCATTTTCTTTAAGGCCTTCTAATACCTGAAACTCATTGTCATTTCCTTCTACCCCTATCTTGACTTCCCGGGGCTGGAATTTGCCCTTGCCAAGGGCCACAAAAACAACCTTTCGAACGCCACTGTCAATGACCGCTTCCTGGGGGATGACCAGGCTATTTTTAGCAACGGCAGACTCCAGATTCACATTGGCATACATATTCGGCTTTAGCTGAAAATCGGGATTGGGAAATTCCAATCTGAGCCTGGCCGTGCGAGTCTTAGCCGTAAGAAAAGGATAGACATACAGAACTTTACCTTTAAAGATTTTGCCCGGGATATAGGAAAGTTCCATCTTGGCAGGCATTCCATTTCGAATCCAGGGAAGCTCGTACTCATAAATGTCCACATCCACCCACACCTTTGAAAGATCGGCGATTTCATACTGGTGCTCGCCCGCTTTTACATAGTGACCCTGAAAAGCGTTCTTCTTGATGACCACGCCCCTTGCCGGAGAATAGATGGTTAGAGTCTTTTGGACGCTACCGGTATTTTCAATTTTCTTTATCTGTTTGTCGCTCAGGTCCCAGTATTTCAGTCGGGTATAGGAGGCCTTTAACAGGCGCTGAGCCCCTTCGCGGATGCTGTCATAGGAACTATCTTTTAGGTCTTTCTTCTGCTGAAGGGCCAGAAGATATTCCTCCTGGGCCGTTACCAGCTCAGGGCTATAAATATCAAAAAGCGGTTGACCTTTTTTTACCGTTTCACCGACAAAATTTACATACAGTTTTTCAATCCATCCGTTGAACTTGGTATTAACCGTATAGATACGTCTTTCGTCGTAGGTAATGTTGCCGAATGCTCGAATGTATTTAACCAGGGGTTTGCGTTTTACCCGTCCCAGACGAACGCCCATATTTTGAATGGTCACCGGATCGATGCGGATGGTTGAAGCCGGTTCTTTTTCTTCGCCTTCTTCCTCGTAAACCGGCACCAGATCCATTCCCATGGGAGATTTCCCCGGTTGGTTTCGGATATACGCCGGATCCATGGGGGCGGCCCAGTATTTGACTTTTTTACCGGTTTTAGGATCAATCATTCCTGCTTTTAGTCCCTTTTCCGAAGCCAGTGCTTTTGTAACCGTTAATTTCGGTTCGCCGGTGGGATTCATGTCGAAACCCGCCCCGGTGATCAGTACTGTCAACAGACTGATCAAACCAAAGGTTGCTATAAAGATGGATCTTTTTAAAAATCGTTTCATGATGTTTTTTCCTTTTGCAAATGAGATACATTATCACCAAAATTCTGAGACAAAAGCGGTGCGCCCAAAACTTCTTCAAGTTCTGTACGTTTTTTATAGAGGCTGAACAAGTAATTCTCTGATTGAAGATTATCAGGGCATCTGTAATTAGCTTGTAGTTTTTCTGTAAGTTTCGGATATCGGTTACCAGAGCATCTATTTTGTGAGGAAGACCGTTTGCTAAATTTTGATAAGACTGTAAGGCGGCCTGATGATTAAATTTGGTTGCTTCCAGTTTTTTGTCCTGCCTGGTTTTTTTCCAAAATGGAATATTCATTACAACAGAAGTTGAAATAAAATCCGGCAAATCCCGGCCGTTGAAGTCTTCTTCCCGTTGCCCATAGGCCACTTTGAAATCCAAATCCGGCCAATAGTCCTTTCGTGCCAGCTCTATTCCAACGCCGGCCAGTTCGATTTCAGCCTGTTTAACCTTCAGCCAGGGATTCATCGTCAATGCACGGGTTTGCAATTCCTCTATTTTCAGTGCCGGATCAGGATATGGCAAGCTTTCAGGCGGTGTTACCGGGATGAAAGGCTCACGATTAAGCAGGCTGTTGATCCGATCTTCCAGTGTGCGGCGCTTTTTTGCCAAAGTGATCTGTTCATCCAAAAGTTTGCTCAGTTCCACCTGGGCTTGCAAAACATCTTGTTGGAGACCCTGACCTGTTGAATATCTCGTCTCTGATACCCTGAGTAGCTGGGTCAACATTTTAATCAGTCTCTCATTGGTTTTCTGACCGCTGGTAACAAAACCCAATTCGTAATACGGCATCGCTATTTCCCGGGCAAGTTCCAGTCGTTTTGCCTTTAGGATCGCTTCTTGACGAATAGCTTTCATTGCAGCCTGCTGGGACCGGAGGCTTAATTTCCCGAACCACGGTATTTTCTGAGCGATGAAAATCTGCTTCTGAGTCATTGCTTCCTGATCAAACCTGAAGTTGTCGGTTGGGATATTCAGCAAAGCGATGCCAATGCGAGGGTCATTCAACGAGCTTTCACCTGGGATTCCAGGCTCATGATGTCCTGGTTATTGGCCAAACCTTCTTCAATAAGTATGCTCAGCGGTTGTGGCGCCCAGATGGAAGGGTCAGCCGCTGATCCGTTAGGAGCAATGAAAGCAACCAGTACCGCTACCGACGTTATCCATATTAATTTGAGCAAAAACTGCTTCATGTCTTGAACCAGGCACGAAGAAAGAATAATAAATATATCCTTTGTGTCTTAGTGCTTTTGTGGCAAATATTTCTTGGTTTCGGCTTGTTAGTAATTAAAGCAAAACAGGTGCCAAATATATAACTGTTTGAATATAATATATATATTGTCTTAACGTGAAATGATCGATTTAAAAGGTGCGTAAATTATACGCATTTTGAGCGAATTTTTGGGCTATATGCGAAATTTATTTGCATTCAGGCAATTGCCGTGGTATTCGGAAGAAACAAAGGCACGAGAATGATATATAAAACCACATGAGGGCTTTGCTTTAACAATTAATGTCTAACATATTATCTTGATAAAGTCATAAGTTTATTTTCCTTTCTCTCTGTTTTACATTAACTCGTCTCTCTTTTAATTCCGACATGCCTCCGTGTGTCTGCATTTGGCCGGGGGGATTTCAAAATTGGGTGGTTCATGAGAGTACTCCAATTAAAACGGCTTTATATCCCAGCGCTTTCCATCCTGGCCGTGGTGATTCTGATGCTCATTCTAATCAGTATCTCCACTTACCGTAATCTGGAACGGGAAGAGAAGGCCTTATTAACTTTCCTATATAGGGAGGGCTTAGCCATACTACATACTTTGGAGGCAGGTGCCCGGGCAGGCATGATAATGCCTGAGTGGGAGGAAGATTCGACTGGGAACCTTATTTTGGAAACCGGAAAAGATGATAATATTGCATATGTCTATCTCATCAATTCACATGGAACAGTTGTACACCATTCAAATCCATCCTTTGAGGGCATGCCTTCAGCCTGGCGCCCTCAGTTGGATAATGAGGATCAAGTCCAAAGCAGGGTTAGAAAGCTGACAGATGGTGCAGAGGTGTATGACATGGCCAAACGCTTTTCTCCACACCAATCGTTGCTTATGAATTATGATCATAAAGATGTGATGGGTCACAGGCAAAATATGGCTTTTCATCAACATTCCGACAACATCATTATTTTAGGACTGAAAATGACGGCTTTTGAAGAGGCGCGTCGCTCGGATATTCATCATGCCGTGATCATGGCCGGAATTCTCGTGGCTCTCGGATCAGGCGCCCTTTTTTTTATTTTTGTCATTCAGAATTACTACCTGGTAGACAGAACATTAAAAGAGACACGGGATTACACCCGACAGGTTGTTGCCAACATGGCCAACGGCCTGCTGAGCGTTAATCCTGAAGGTCGAATCGTATCATACAACCTTTTGGCCATGGAGCTGCTCGGTCTTAAAGAAACCGAATTGGAAGGATTGGATTTGCGATCGGTAATTGACTTTAATGCAACCGGTATTGATGATACCTTATTGCAGAGCAAACCCGTTCTGGAACGGGAATTCCTTCACAAAAGCAAATCAGGTGCGGTAATACCCATGTCGCTGAGTGTTACGCCGATTCTTGACGAGAAAAACACCTGCACCGGTGCCGTCATCGTACTCAGAGATTTAAGGGAAATCAGGCAACTAGAGAAGAAAGTCCGGCATTCGGAAAAACTCGCGGCTATTGGGGAACTGGCTGCCGGAGTTGCTCATGAAATTCGTAATCCGCTTAGCTCTATCAAGGGATTTGCCCGGTTTCTGTCCCACTCCCTTTCGGATGTCAATGATCTGCTTACATTTGCCCGTCCATCGGAGCCCGAATTGGCAGCAACAGATCTTTTTGAACTGGTAGAACATACCGTGCGGCTACTGGAAACCGATGCCCGATCACGTAATGTAAAGATCCGGAGTAAAATCAATCCGGATTTAAGTCGCTTTCTTTTGGATGCCAACCAGATAACCCAGGCTCTGCTCAACCTTATGCTGAATGCACTTCAGGAAGTTGATGACGGGGGAACAGTAGAAGTGGGTGCTGATGTAGATGATTCTGGCTCACGTCTGCACATTTGGGTAGAAGATGACGGACCTGGAATCCCCAATGATAAAAAGAAAAAAATTTTGATCCTTTTTTTACCACCCGTGAAAAAGGAACCGGTTTGGGTCTTGCCATTGTTCGTAAAATTGTGGAAAACCACAGCGGTGAACTTCAGGTTGAGAGTCCGTTGCCCGGGAAAACCGGAGGTAGTCGATTTACCATTACCCTTCCAGTCGGATCAAAACCGAAAATCCTAATTGTCGATGACGATTACGCCCATCGTAAGATGCTTGAAGCAGTTCTTTCCGCCCAAGGTTACGAGATACGGCAGGCTGAAGACGGTCAAACGGCAATTGCCGCCGTGGAGAAACGCTTCTGTGACCTCATTTTGATGGATGTTCGTATGACTTTGGTTGGCGGCATCGAGGCCCTGAAACGGATCAAGGAAATCAGTCCGGGGATACCTGTTATCATTATGACCGCCTACGCTTCGGTCAGCACGGCCGTGGAGGCTCTGAAATCAGGAGCCTATGATTATCTGACCAAACCGCTGGATATCATAAACAATTGGAAAAGGAGAACATATATCTTAGGGAACAGCTTAAAGATCGCTTCGATTTCTCAAAAATCATTTGTCAAAGTTCTAAGATGCGGAAATTACTGGAGACCATCGCGATCGTTGCGCCAACTGAGGCCAGCGTGCTCATTGCCGGTGAAAGCGGTACGGGCAAGGAACTCATAGCTAACGCCATCCATTTGAACAGTCCACGCCATGACAAACCACTGATAAAAGTCAACTGTGCCGCCCTGCCTGAAGCCTTATTGGAAAGTGAGCTGTTCGGTCATGAAAAAGGGGCGTTTACAGGCGCCTTAACACGCCGGCAGGGCCGTTTTCAACTGGCTCATAAGGGATCAATATTCCTGGACGAAATCGCTGAGATGGCTCCTCAAACACAAGCCAAGATCCTTCGTGTGCTACAGGAGCGCGAGTTCGAACCCGTAGGCAGCTCGAATACTGTTAGGATAGACACCCGTGTGATTGCTGCCACAAATAAAAACTTGAAAGAAGAAATTCAGGAAGGTCATTTCCGCGAAGATCTTTTTTATCGAATCAATGTCGTCACCCTCAGCGTCCCACCTTTGCGCGAACGGCGAGAAGACATTCCATTACTTGCGGATTTTTTCCTTAAACAATATGCCGTAAAGAACCGAAGACTTATAAAAGGTTTTACGCCCCGGGCAACCGACTTGCTGATGCGTTACGACTGGCCCGGAAATGTCCGGGAACTTGCAAACATGGTAGAACGCTCAGTGATTATGGTTAGAGGAGATATGATAACCCCCGACGAATTTTCTGATACTCTACGGGCCCTGGACCCAGAGATGAAA
>JAFDLS010000358.1 GCA_019306365.1 Deltaproteobacteria bacterium | reverse complement strand
GAATAATTTCTGACGCCGCCAGAGCAAATCCCTTGATCTGTTGCTCCCGGTAGAGCTGCCCTAAGCCGGGGAAAATCAGAGATCGCCGAACCGCTCGCATCTGCATATTAAGATTGGCATAATCCAGGGGCGGCGTTCTGGTATTTTTATACTCCTGCTGGGCCTCAGCGAATACGTTGATAATTTTTGGTGAAATATACAGTGGATCAAGGTTCGCCAGAGGATCAATTTGCAGCCAATTTATGAACTGCTGTTTGGCCTTCTGATTCTCTCCTTGAGCGACGTAAGTGAAGCCGAGAATTCGGTAAAGCCGGGCGCGGTCTACCGGCGGTAATGACTTCGAGTTCTGCAAGGCGCGCAATGCCGTCAGCTCGAGTCTTCCTTCCACATAAAGTGAATCCGCTAAATTGATCAGGTCGTTTTTGTCCTCCTGGGCCAATGCCGTTTGCACCGTCCCGGCCATGAGAAAAATCACAATCATCAGTCGGCAAATCAGCGGAAAGCACCACCACTTGTTCCATTCTGCTTCGAAACGATCAGCTAAAGGTAGATTATCCATTGGCAGGTTTCAAGGCTACTTTCAATGTGCAGGGTGGATCCCCCTTTCGAAATGTCAATTCCTTTTCCCAGGTGTCCGTGAGGGGATTTTTCAGGGTCACTGTATGTTTGCCCAGAGATACTATCAGAGGTTCTTTTAGAGGCGTAACGTCAATTAAGACGCCGTCAACGTAAACTTCAGCCCAGGGGTCAACCAAGATGACAATGCGACCGACGGTATCCCAGAAGTTTATCTTCAATGTTATATTCTCGCCGGGCTTTGCAGCGACATCACGAAAAATGGGCGCAAATGTGGGATGGCGGAAGACCAGGCGGTGTTTGCCGGGTTCAACCTGAATAAACCGCAACGGGGTTTTCCCGATCAAGATATCATCAACGTACACTTCCGCCCAGGGATCGCACAAAACATGAAGCCGCGCCGGCCTGGTATCGGGGATCAGATCAGCGATAGGTTCGACGGTGACCGTATCAGCATTTAGCGCCAAGCTCGACTGAACCAAAAGTGAGTCGGCACTGACAACTGAGGTGGGTATAAGCTCTTCTCGTTCAATCTGAGGCTCTTTTCGGGTTTGTGATTCCCGGGTTTGGGGCGGAGGCGTTGATTTTTGGACTTCAGGTTCTTCCGCAAGTTTTCCCGGGATGCTATCCCTCGATAATTCAACCACCTCCTGTTCAGGAATGTCAGTTTCAGTAATAGCAGCGGCAGTATCCTCGTAGGTGGGTTTAAGGGAAACCGGAGCTTGGCCTTTCGGCACAAACTCGATGCCCAGCCATATAGCGACCACCAGAATCCCGAAAATGCTCAGCCACACAATCGCAGGCTTCCTGGATTTACGGGACTTTTCCAATTCCTGGCTTAGGATTCCATCACCGCAAGGTTCTCTGCGCGGTGGTTCTTCCCAGTAACGCTTAATGATTAATCTCGGGTCGTCTAACTGCGCGATCTCAGCGATCTCGGAAAGTTCTTCGAGTATTTCACCGCAGGAATTCCACCGTTTAGTGGGTTGTTTCTCGAGCATGCGCAGGATGATACGATCCATTTCAGACGGGAGGTCGAGCCGATTCTGTGATGGTTTGGAAGGATGAAAGGATAGAACCTTGTTCAAGCTGTCCGAAAAGTGCTCTGCCCAAAAGATCTTCTTACCCGTCAAAAGCTGATAAAAAGTTACCCCAAGCGAAAAAATATCGCTCCTGTATGTGATTCCGCCGCCGCTGATCGCTTCCGGAGATAAGTAAGCCGGCGTACCTACCACCGCGCCGGGTTGAGTAATCTGAGGAGCTCCTTCAAACATGGCCAGACCGAAATCGGTGACCTTGACCCAACCGCCTCGGGAAATTAAGATATTGCCTGGCTTCAGATCACGGTGGACGACACCCTTGGAATGCGCGTAGGCCAGTCCCTTCAGTGTCTGCAACATGATTGAATAAGCCAATTCCAGAGGAGGTTGAGGGTTATCCCGAAGTAAATAATCCAGGGAGCAACCCTCAACGTATTCCATCACTAAGTAAGCGCGATTGGCGGAAGCAGAAAAATCGTAAATATCCACAATATTTTCATTTTTGATATGAGCGCAGACCTGGGCTTCTCGCTCGAAGCGTTGGCGCAGATCCTCTTCCTGGAATAGCTCCGGGCGTA
>JAFDLS010000102.1 GCA_019306365.1 Deltaproteobacteria bacterium | reverse complement strand
AGTAAATCAGTCTCCATGGCCTGCCTTCTTTGTTGTGGCTCTGAGTTATGAAGTTTTTCCCTTCGCCTCACAGCTTAACCCACGTTCGCAAAGGGCAGGCCAAATACTTTCAACCATTATGTCTAATCCTTATGATTCACCTTTTCAATCGTTGCTTTAAAGTCGAAGCCTTTAAACGTTGGGGCCCTGTCATTATGGCACTGAATACATGCTTTCTCGTCTGGTTCGATCAGCCCTGCGGCTACCGCCATCTGGTGAGCTTTCTTGGGATCTTTTTTGTATTTTTTCTTACTCATTATTTTCGTGGTCTTATACAGACTGGCCGGGCCATGGCAGGATTCGCACTGTACGTTTTCCAGTTTGGCTGTTGGTTTTGCCGCTTTCCCATATCCTGTGGTATGACATTCCAGACATTTAGGGTTTTTTTGTTCTTCCGCGTTCAAAGCAGACATGGCCTTTGAATGCTTTTCTTTCATCCAGGCGGCGTATTCTTTTTTATGGCAGCCCTTGCACTTAATGGCCCCGACATATAAAGGCTCTTCAGCTAAAGAGATTTCAGGCCAAAGAAGCAAAAATATTCCAAAAACCATAATTCCCGCTAGAACGCAAGTTAACCGTTTTATCGTTTGAGTCTTGGGCATATTAGTCTCCTGCTTGCAAAATCCCATGGCCAATAGCTAACAAAAAGAGGTTTTGGTTTATTGACCCCCCGGAATCCTTTTTGATTTCGATATCTTCGAATGAGGACCCACCCCATTTACCCGTTGATTATATAAGAGATAGGAAGCGGCGGGTCAAGGGGAAAGCTTTATCTTAACCTTTTGACTCGTTCTTTCGCAGACAGGCGTTATCTTTTTCTCTGGTAATACTCCACCAGCTTTCTCGCGGCTGTGGCCGCCCGCTTGACACTCGGGTAAAAAGGAATATTTTCGGCGATAAGTTTTGTCCTGAGATCACACATCACCTTCCAACTCCAGTGGTCATAATCCTCAACGCCTAAAGCCTTGTCCGCCACCACGGCCAAAACTGGCTTATTGTTCAGCCCTTCCAGCTTGAAACCCTTGAGATACGACTGCGCCGTAGTTCCCTTTTGACGTTCATGGTGCGGATCGGACATTATAGCCATGAGAATGTCAAATTTTTCATTTCCAGCCATTAGTTCTAAAATATCGCCCGGTCCAAAGTCACGGCTGTCTCTGATGGACATGTCCGCCGGGTTCCCAATCCAGTCCCATATAGTACTGCCTTTGCTTTTCAGTTCCTCCCGGATTTCTTTTGGAAGAGGGATAACGTCGAGTCCTGACGCCTCGCACTGGTCTGCGGCGAGAACACTCGACCCCCCGCCTCCACCGGCCACGCCAACGTTGAAACCGGAAATCGGAGGAAGAAAGTTGAAGGCGGCAGCCAGGTCAACTAACTCCTCGAAATGCTCAGCCGAAACGGCTCCGGCTTGAGAAATCATTTTAGTCAGGATCTTCTGCGACCCGGCCATGGAGGCCGTATGAGACGCGGCAGCCCTTGTGCCTGACCTTCCTTTTCCTCCTTTGAGGATAACCACGGGTTTGGTCGAAGCGGCTTCACGCAGGGAGGTAAAGAATCTTTTCCCATCTCGAACGCCTTCAACGTACATCAAAATGACTCTTGTTTCCCCATCCTGGGAAAAATAGTCAAGGAAATCACATTCATTGAAATCAAGGGCGTTCCCATAACTTATGGCTTTGCTGAGGGAAACACCCCTCATCGCGGCGTAACGGCCAAACTCTTCGGCCAGCTGACCGCTTTGTGATATCAGCCCGACCGTCCCGGACTTTTTTGGCATGGCGTCACTGAATGAAATGCCTTCATCTGGATAATAGAGGCCCATACAGTTTGGGCCAATGATCCTAACTCCCCCTTTCCGGGCTTCCTGGAGAATCTCCTGTTCGAGTTCGGCGGCGTCTTTGCGGCCGGTTTCACTGAAACGGGCCGTAAAAAGATGAAGGGCTTTGACCTTTTTTTGTACGCAGCCTTTTACCATATTCAAAACCTGGGACGCCGGGACACAGGAAATTACGTAGTCAACAGGGCCTGGAATATCCCTGATATCAGGATAAGCTTTGAGGCCCACTATTTCAGAATATTTGGGGTTGACAGGGTATACTTCACCTTTGTAGCCGTATTCCAGGAGGGACGCGGTAAACTGGTAGCCAGGCACATTATTGTTCCCCGAGGCTCCAATCACGGCGATCGATCGCGGATGCAAAATTTCTTCTAAGGGATGGGTTGACATCAAGAACGCCTCCTTACGTTTTTTTCAATCACAGGTGGGGAAGAAAATATTACCCCTTCATACTTTTACAGTCAAGGCGGTCGGGGCATAAAAGCCCCAGCCAGGGATTCTTTTTTCGAAATAACAAATTTAATGCGCATGCAGGGGGAAAAATTAGGGTTTGTATGACCTGGGAATTTGTAGTTGAGGTTTCTAAAAATAATTGTGGTTTGTTTTAAGACATGGTAAGTTTCGAACTTCCCAGGTTAAAAGCAAAATAATGATAGCCGAAACCTTAGATGGAGGAAACAATGCATATCGGTTTTAGTATGAGCTGTATTGATCATGAGGGTAATACAAGAAGCGAAGCGAGACAGTTGGCCTTGCAGCTTAAAGAGCAATTCGGCCTGACAAGTATTGAGATCATTTTGGAAGGCGTTGGACGGCGTCATGCTCCGTATCCCTGGGAGTATACAGAGGAGGTCCTGAGGGAACTCGAAGACTTCCTGGAACATTTTCCGCGCAAGGGAGCTCATCTGCCTTTCTATAACATGAACGTGATTTCAGTGAATCCCAGAGTTCGCGAGGACGCCATGGAACAAATGCGGATGGCTATTGAAATCGCTATGCGGCTCAAGCTGGATTACGCGGTCGTGCACGCCACCGGCACCACTGAAGGGTTGGCAAGCGATCGAGAACCTCGAAGACAGTTCCTGGCCTTCAGCCGTCTGGCTCGTCTTTGTGAAGGGTCTTCTCTCAAGTTATCCATAGAGAACGCCAGCAATCTTCACGACATCAAGCAATGCGTGGAGATGATAAACTCACTGAAGGATGAGGGCCTGCCAGTGTCCATGACTTTCGATACGGGGCACGCGAACTTCCCCAGAGTATCACCGCAGGACGCGCCTTATAAGCAATTTGGGGACATGGCTGGCGCACTTGAGGGATGTATCGAACATCTCGATAACATTCATCTGCACAATAATTATGGTTCCTCTGACCAGCATCTAGGCCTGACGGACGGGACCATTGACCTGAAATCCTGTATAGAACGTCTGCGCAAACTTAACTATAAGGGCAGCCTCTCAATAGAAGTCAACCCCCGGGTTCAAGATCTTTCTAAAGAAATTACCACGTTACAGAAGTGGGTTGACGGCTAAAACAAGAAAGACCGGCTCATGAAATTATGCCTGGCAGTTGCGAATCCCTGCCAGGCATTTTTATATAGCCTTTTTCTTAAAAGCTGCAAGCTTCTGAGTGTAGTTTTTTTATGCGGTGGCCTCTGCCCGCTCTTTATCAGTCATTTCCGCCAAGCGTTCGACTTCCCCCGTATCCAGGCCCAGACCTTCGGCCACGCGCCGGCCATAATCCTGGTCCGCCTTGAAAAACAGAGCGGTCTGGCGAAGCTTAATTCGCTTCTGCGCGCCGCCCAGGTGATCCACGATGTTCCCTATAAGGTTTTCGCGATCCTGGTCACTCATAACATCGCGGTAAAGGTTGCCTGCCTGCACAAAGTCATCGTTAGGGTGACCGTATGGATGGCGTGCCGCTTCTCCTGAAACCTCAAAGGGAGGTTCTGCTGCCTGGGGGTTTGGGGTTGGACCTTCAAAGCTGTTGGGCCAGTAATTGGGTCCATCGCCGCCGTTGGCGTCAAAACGCATGAACCCGTCTCGCTGGTAGCTGTTCTCAGGGGCATTCTTGGGGGCATTCACCGGCAGCAGGTGATAATTTGGTCCAAGGCGATGGAGGTGTGTGTCATGATAAGAAAATAGCCTGGCCTGCAGCATTTTATCCGGCGAGGCGGCTATGCCCGGTACCAGGTTGCCAGGACAGAAGGCAGCCTGTTCCACCTCCGCGAAGTAATTCTCAGGATTGCGGTTTAATACCAGCTTACCGATTGTAGTTGGAGGAATGTCGCTATGAGGCCAAACCTTGGTGATATCAAAAATATCGAACCGGTAGTCTTTGGCCTGCTCCGGCGTCATGATCTGCATTTCAAGCGTCCAGGAAGGATAATCGCCTCGCTGAATAGCCTCATAGAGGTCGCGCGTGGCATGGTCCGGGTCTTTGCCGCTTAAAGTTTCGGCCTCCTGACGGGTTAGGCTTTTTATGCCCTGGTCGGTTTTGAAATGATACTGCACCCAGTGGTATTCACCCTTGTCGTTGTACCATTTGAAAGTATGACTGCTATAACCGTTCATATTGCGATGGGTGGCCGGTGTGCCTCTATCGGAAAACAGGACGGTAACTTGATGGATTGATTCCGGAGTCAACGACAGGAAATCCCAGAACATATCCGGGTCCTTACAATTCGTGGCCGGGTGCCGCTTTTGGGTATGTATAAAGTCAGGAAATTTTAGGGGATCGCGAATGAAGAAGACCGGGGTGTTATTGCCTACCAGGTCGTAGTTGCCTTCCTCGGTGTAAAACTTCACGGCGAAACCTCGGGGGTCGCGCGCGGCGTCAGCCGACCCCTTTTCTCCGCCTACCGTGGAAAAGCGCACAAATACCTCTGTTTTTTTGCCAATTTTGGAAAGGAAATTGGCTTTTGTGTAGTTAGTTACGTCCGCGGTAACCTCAAAATAACCCCAGGCGCCGGCGCCTTTGGCATGTACCACGCGTTCGGGAATTCGTTCGCGATCAAAGTGTCCTAACTTTTCTAACAGGTGAACATCCTGCATGAGTACCGGTCCACGCTCGCCGGCTGTCTGACTGTTTAGATCATCAGCGACAGGAATTCCAAAGGCGGTAGTTAACGTGTTTTTTTTCTTAGCCATTTAAGTCTCCTATCTTGTTAAAGGTTTTTTTAATCTCCCATCCATTTGAGAATCGCGGTGTGATAATAAGGCCGGTTTCGGTCAGTTTGATTTGAGAAAACGAATTAATTTTAATAACTGAGGTTCCCTGTTTTATTTTATAATAAAATCAAGTTATTACCTTTAAGACACAACAATCCCTCCTCTCAATTATTCCCATGAAAGGGCTGAGAAGAAAAATTTTTTTCAGCACGTAACTTTACCCATCCACCTCATAGCTAGCGTATAAGTAATGCTATGTTTATTTTTTAAAATAAAAACTTTGTGAACTGATTTAATAAACAACTATGTGAAATCAATCCACCTTGAAAAAGGCCTGGGGTTTCGAGCCGCAAACCGGACATTTTTTCGGGGGTTCGTTCTCGCAGGTGTACCCGCAGACCGAGCAAACGTAATAATCCGCCTCCGTCAAGTCTTCCAGGTTATCCAAGGCTTTTTGGTAAAGCGCGGCGTGCACTTCCTCCACCTTATTGGCATAGGTGAAACTTCGTTCCGCCGATTTCTCGCCCTCGGCCTTAGCCGTTTCTATCATGGCTGGATACATCTTCTTGAACTCATGGGTTTCACCATCAACGGCTTCGGCTAGATTATCAGCGGTGCTCCTGACTCCACCCAGGGTTCGCAGATGGGAATGCGCGTGAACCGTTTCGGCCTCAGCCGCAGCCCTGAACAGTTTCGCCGCCTGTGGATATCCGTCCCTTTCAGCTTGTTTGGCAAAGGCAAGGTATTTTCTATTCGCTTGAGATTCACCGGCAAAGGCCTCTTTCAAATTTTCTTCTGTCTTAGACATTGTTATCTCCTCTTGCAAAGCTTGTGTTAATAAAAATTTATAATTATCGGTACCGGCTTTCAATGGTTAGCTTATTTTTTTTAAAACCCTTAATTTGATAAGGGTTAAGCTTGCGGCATGGTGAGACCCGATCTGAGAGGTCAACAAAAAGTTATAGCTTTCCTAAAGGCATTTTAGTAGAATAAAAACCTATTCACTTTTAACATAAAATAAAAAAAGAATATTCAGAAAAAGAAATTGGTTCGAATGAAACTGAAGGGGATAACCTTTTAGAAATATTTTACAAATTAAGGAAGGATGTATCATGAAGCTTCCAGAATACGTAACGGTTGAAGAGGTCAAAAGGGTTTGCCGGGAACTAAGTATCAGTGACTGGACCAAGATGAAAGAACCTCAAATCTCATCTGAAGAGGCTGAGGTGGTTTTGTCAGAGGTGAATGTGGAAGGCATGGAGATCGACCTCGAGGAATTCCGCACGGGACTCGAAGTGGAGCTTGAGCATGGCCTGACCTTCAAGGACGCCAACGTCACCAATAATCATCCGATTTTAACCGGTCTTATTGTTCTGGCTCATTTCAAGGAATCTCTTGATTATTACAAACTTCTCGAGGTCGCTGAATTGGAAGGGGATCTGGTCAAAGCGATTGTCGCGCACGACGCCTTGAAGATAAAGAAGTATTACAAGAGACTCGCTGAGGCGAAAGTCGTTCTCAGCCAAGCGGAGTTAAACCGCCTGGAATAAGTGAAAGAATGTATTTGGAAACCTCTGCAAAACTTCGTCCTTTAGCCGAAGTTTTGCAGAGGTCTCGTATTAAGCATCCCCGGAGGTGAATCATGGTTGACAACGCAAAACCAAGTCGTGCCGATGTTCTGAAATTTCGTGACCTTATTCCAGGGCTTCTATCAATTTCCTGGCGGTTGCCCTTTATTTTCATGGCTCTGAAAAAGGCCGTGGGTTTTGAGGCCGATACCCCGATGTCCATGGGGACCGTCCTGGAACGTAACGCCGAGAAATATGGGGACAACACGGCCATACTGTATGAGGACGTTCGCCTGACCCACAGGGAATTCAATGAGGCGATCAATCAGTATGCCCATTACTTTATTTCTCAAGGGGTGAAAAAAGGGGATGTTGCTGTTGTCCTGGTCGACAACCGACCGGAGCTTTTAATTACTATCGGCGCCATGTCAAAGATCGGCGCCGTCTCGTCCCTGATAAACCCTAACCAGCGGGGAGAGGTCTTGCAGTACAGCATAAACCTCTCGCACGGAAAAATCTTTATTATTGGAGAGGAATTGTTCAGCCCCTTTGAGGAAATTAAGGCTGACCTTGATCTCAGCGGCGAAAACTTGCTTTTGTTTCTGCCTGAAAAGGGCCGAGTAGCCGTCCCGGATGGATATCTGGACCTGAGTGAGGAGGTCAAAGATATGCCCAGGACTAACCCTTTAACGGTTTCCCAGGTTACTCTTCAGGACCCTTTTGCCTATGTCTTCACCTCCGGGACGACAGGGCTGCCCAAGGCCTCAATCCAGACGCACCGCCGATGGTTTACCGGTCAATACTGGTTCGGTAAGGTCGTCATGAACCTCAAGCCTAAAGACGTTTATTATTGCCCGCTGCCGTTCTGCCACACGAATGCCTTGAATGTAGCCTGGGGGGCCTGTTCCAGCAAGGGTACGGCCATGGCTATCAGGCGAAAGTTTTCAGCCAGTAATTTCCTGAGTGATGTGCGGAAGTATAAGGCAAACTCCTTTATCTATATAGGGGAACTCTGCCGGTATCTGATGAACCAGCCTGAGAAGCCTGATGACGCGGATAACCCCCTGGTTGCCTGCGTGGGCAACGGATTGAGGCCGGATATCTGGAAAGCCTTCAAGAAGCGTTTCGGCATTAAAAAGGTTTTTGAGCTTTACGGCGCGGCTGAAGGGACGTTGATCTTCACCAATCTGCTCAACGTCGACTGCACGGTGGGGACATGCCTGACCCCTTTTGCCATCGTCAAATACGACATCGACGCGGATGAACCTGTCCGGGATGAAAGTGGATTTATGGTCAAGGTGCCTCCAGGCGAGACTGGTTTGATATTGGGCGAGGTTACGGAGGTTTTGCCTTTTGCCGGGTATACGGATAAAAATGCGACTGAAGCGAAAATTTTCCGTGACGTCTTTACTAAAGGAGATTCCTGGTTCAACTTTGGGGACCTGGTTCTGAACCAGGGTTACAAACACATTCAATTCATTGATCGTCTGGGTGACACCTTCCGCTGGAAGGGCGAGAATGTATCCACCGGTGAAGTGGAAAAGGCGGTGGTCAGCATGCCTCAGATCTCCGAGTGCACGGCTTACGGGGTCAAAATCCCGGGCACGGACGGGCGGGCCGGGATGTTGGCCATTATTCCCTTTACCAGCGTTGAGGAATTTGATCTGAAAACTCTGGCCGAACTGATTCAAAAGTCTCTGCCCCATTACGCCCAGCCCAAATTTGTGCGGTTTATGACTAAATTCGAGACCACCGGGACACATAAAATCAAAAAAAGCATCCTGCGCGAGGAGGGTTATGATCCTAATAGGATTAGCGATCCGCTTTACACCATCCTGCCAGACAACCTGGAATACGAACCCTTGACCAAAGAAATCTATGAGGCCGTAATAGAAGGCAAATACCGGTTTTAAGACACGATTAAGACATAATAGTTGAAAGTATTTGGCCTGCCCTTTGCGAACGTGGGTTAAGCTGTGAGGCGAAGGGAAAAACTTCATAACTCAGAGCCACAACAAAGAAGGCAGGCCATGGAGACTGATTTACT